>CAZXLI010000229.1:0-11150 GCA_964641795.1 uncultured Bordetella sp.
CGTCCACCACCTCAACAACTCCCGCTCGCAGCGCGTGCTGTGGCTGCTCGAGGAACTGGGTCTGCCCTACGAGATCCGCCACTACCAGCGCAATGCCGCGACCATGCTGGCGCCGCCCGAGCTGCAGGCGGTGCATCCGCTGGGCAAGTCGCCGGTGATCACCGATGGCGGGCAGACCGTGGCCGAGACCGGGGCCATCGTCGAGTACCTGCTCGACCAGGCCGGCGGCCGGCTGCGTCCTGCGGCGGGTTCACCGGATTTCCTGCGCTACCGCTACTGGCTGCACTTCGCGGAAGGTTCCGCGATGCCGCCGTTGCTGATGAAGCTGGTGTTCGACCGCATCGCCAGTTCGCCGATGCCCTTCTTCGTGAAGCCGATCGTCAGGACCGTGTGCACCAAGGCACTGGATGCCATCGTCTGGCCCAACCTGAAGCGGCAGCTGGACTTCATGGAGGCGGAACTCGGCCGCAGCGAATGGTTTGCCGGCGCCGAGCTCACCGGGGCCGACATCATGATGAGCTTTCCGGTCGAGGCGGCCGCACAGCGCGCGGGGCTCGACGCCAGCCGGCCGAAGCTGATGGCGTTCCTGCAGCGCATCCATGCACGCCCGGCCTACCGGCGCGCGCTGGAGCGCGGCGGGCCCTACGCGTTCGCGGACTGATCGGCCGCTCTCCCGCGGCACGGCCTGCAGGCCGGGCCGCTTCGCCAGGCGAGAGACAGTCCGCAGGGACTGTCCCTCGTCCGGGCTCAGCCTAGCTGCTGCAGGCGCTTCTTCGCATCTTCCAGCGCGTTGCGCGAACCGCGGCCGCCGGCCAGGAAGCGCTGGAACGACGCACGTGCGGCCTCGTTCTGCCCCAGGCCCTGCTGCGCGATGCCCAGGCGGTAGTCCACCGGCAAGCGGTCGGCGCCCTTGAGCTTCGCACTGCGCTCGAACAGCGTGATCGCCTCGGCGAAGGCGCCCGCCTCGGTCTCGACGCGGCCCAGGCCGTAGGGCCCGGCGGCCTGCTCGGGCTGGTCCTTCGACAGGCGCTGAAACAGGCTGCGCGCCTGGTCCTTCTGGCCCTTGCCGAGCATGCCGATGCCGGTGGAGACCCACAGCTGCTGCAGGTCGTCGGCCACCGCGGTGTCGGCCCCGGGCTTCACTTCGGCCAGCAGCGCGGCGGCCTGGTCGTAGTGCTCCTCCTTCAGCGCCACGCGGGCCTCCAGCGCGCGCGCCTGCTCGGGCCGCTGCGCGCCGCGGGCCACCTCGGCGGCCTTGCCGGCGCCGCCGCCGGCGAAACCGGGCACCTGCAGGTAGAACTCCACCAACGCGCTGCGCGCCGTGTACCACTGCGGCTCGAGCTCCAGCGCCTTGGACAACTCGTTCTTGACGCGGCCGACGCTGCTGATCATCTTCATCGCGCCCTGCGACATCGCGTGGATGCCGAGCACGCTGCCCAGCGAGTAATGGCAGGGCGCGGCCTGCGGCGCCTTCTGCAGGCAGGCCTCGGCGCGCTGGATCACCGCTTCGCGCTTGGCCGAGTCGTTGCTGATCATCGCCACCAGCGCAGTGGCGAGCACGGCCTGTGCGTCGTCGACCCGGGTGGCCAGGCGCTGCAGCGCCAGCTGGTCGAGTTCGGCAAAACGCTCGGCGTCGTACAGCGCGTTCAGCGTGTTGTCCTTGAACACCTGCGCCTGCGCGGCAGCACCGGTCAACAGGCCGATGGCCAGCAGCAGCGGGCGCAGTGGGCGAGGGGGGAACAGCTTCGGCAACATCGGGAAACAGCCGCTCTGTGGATCCAGACGCGATGATGCCTGAAGCGTGTTGCCGGGATGTTCAGCTGCGCTGCCGCACGCGCAGCGTGCTGACCAGCGGCGGCAGCGTGGCCAGCAGCCGGGTCAGCGCGCGCACGTTCTTGGCGCCGGTCTTCGCGCGCAGCGCACTGATCTGCGTGCGCACCGTCGACAGGGCCACGCCGTGCTGACGTGCGATGTACTCGGGCGCCTGGCCCTCGCACAGCGCGCGCATCACGCGGGCCTCGCCCGGTGTCAGGCCGCGGTCGCGGGCGAAGCCGTCGAGCGTCAGGTCTTCGCACAGCCGCGCCTTGGCCATGATCAGCAGCGCCGCTGGCGCCTGCGCCGGACCGGACGGCGGCACCGGCACCACCGCCACCGTCAATCCGGCGGGCAGGGACGGCTGCAGCGAGACCAGCGTGCGCAGCCCACGCAGCAGCGCGGCGTCCACTGCGCGGTCCAGTGCCGGCTGGGCCTGCGGGTCGGCGGCGGTCAGGCGGCCCGCCTGCTGCCGCAGCGCGCCGGTGTCGGCGTCCAGCAGCCGCTGCGCGGCGCGGTTGGCCAGGCTCAGCCGCAGCCCGCGGCCGACCGTGAACAGCGGGTAGTCCATCTCGTCCATCACCGCGGTGGCGAAGTCCTGTGTCGGCGCCGGCATCGGCGGCGGCGCCAGGCGCATCGGTTGCGGCAGGCGGTGGGGCGCGGCGGGCGGCTCCAGCAGCGCGAGCGGTTCGTCTCGTTCAACAGCGTACATGGTGGGTCCCTGGCGAGTGGTCTTGTGGGAGCGCAGTGTGGGCACGCCCGGCAGCGCCGCGAATACTGCAAATGCAGGAGGTGGCGGCCTGTTCATCCACAGTCCGAGGTGTCAAGATCGCCGCATGGTTCCGATTTCCGTTGCCCTGGTCGAAGACGATGGCCGCATGCGCGAGCGCTTCGTCCATGCGATCGAGGCCGAGCCCTCGCTGCGTTTTGCCTACGGCGCCTCCACCGCGCACGACATGCTGGCCTGGTTTGCCGACAACGTGGTGGACGTGCTGCTGGTCGATATCGGGCTGCCGGACTGCTCCGGGCTGGAGGTCATCCGCCGCTGCAGCCGCATGCAGCCGGCCTGCGCGGTGATGGTCATCACGATGTTCGGCGACGAGGCCACGATGCTGAAGGCCTTCGAGGCCGGCGCACGCGGCTACCTGCTGAAGGACGGCACCGAATCCGACCTCGCCACGCATGTGCTGAGCCTGCATGCCGGCGGCTCGCCGATGACGCCGATCATCGCGCGCCAGTTGCTCGCACGCTGGCAGGCCGATGCGCAGAAGCGGCCGGTGCCGCGCCGCAGCGAAGGGCCGGTGCCGGCGGGGGGCGACGAACGGCCGGAGGCGCTGTCGCGCCGCGAGTCGCAGGTGCTCGATCTGGTGGCCCGCGGCTTCACCTACCCGGAGATCGCCGCGCAGATGAGCGTCTCGGTCACCACCGTGCAGACCCACGTGCGCAACATCTACGGCAAGCTCGGCGTGCACAGCAAGACCGAGGCGGTGTACGAAGCGCGGCAGTACGGCCTGCTGCCGTGAGCCGGGCGGGCGCTGCGCGCGGCGTCCGCGGCCTCTGGCGGCTGCTGTGGCTGCTGCTGCTGGGCCTGGGGCTGGTGGCTTGCGTGGCGGCGCCGGGCCAGCGTGAAGGGGTGACCTTCATGGATGTCGCGCAGGCGCGGCTCGAGCCCGAGTCCGGGCCACCGCAGCAGCGCAGCGTGCGGCTGCGCCACCGCTGGGACCGCGAGTTTCCGGGCCAGGCTGGCCGCGCGATCTACACGCTGAACCTGCCGCCGGCCCAGGGCGCCGGACCCTCTGCGCTGCAGTTCGAGTACCTGGCGAACCAGGCGGTGATCCGCGTCAACGGCCAGGTGGTGCGGCTGGTGGGCACGCTGGGCAACCCGGACGAGGACGGCGGACGCATGCAGGTCTACGTGCCGCTGCCGGCCAGCGTGGTGCGGACCGACCGGCCGAACGAGCTGGTGGTGGAGGCCAGCATGCAGGCGCTGCGTCACGGCGGGCTGGGCGAGGTGCGCTTCGGCCCCGATGCCGTGCTGGCCGAACCGAACCGGCAGCTGCGGCTGCGCGACGAGACCATGTCGGCGGCCTACGGCGCGGTGCTGCTGATCGTCGGCGGCCTGGCGGCGGCGCTGTGGTGGCGCCAGCGCGACCCGGTGTACGGCTGCTTCGCGCTGGCCTCGATCCTGGGCATACCGCGCCAGGTCAACAACATCGACATGCCGGTGCCGCTGCCCTGGCCCTGGTGGGGCTGGCTGGTGGCCGTGTGCTATGGCGGCCAGCTGCTGCTGACCGCGCGCTTCATCTTCCTGGTGGTCGATCGCGATTCGCGCTGGCTCAAGCGCATCACCTACGGCGTGCTGGTGGCCGCGCTGCTGCTGCCCACCCTGTCGTTCGCGCTGCGCGTTCCGCTGCTGTGGACCCTGGCGCTGGGCCTGACGCTGGCCTATGGCCTGGGCTGCTTCGTCATCGTGCTGCGGCAGGCCTTGGTGCGCCGCCATCCGCTGGCGTGGCTGGTACTCGGCGCCGGCACGCTGATGCTGGTGGCCGGCGCGCACGATTTCCTGTGGGTGCGCATCGGCCTGGCGCCGGCTTCGGCGCCCGAACTGGTGCCGCATGTGTGGTTCGGCTTCGTGCTGCTGCTGGCCGGCATCGTCGTCGTGCGCTACAGCCGCGCCCGTGCCGACATCGAGGCGATGAACCGCTCGCTGGCCGAACGCGTGGCCGAACGCGAGCGCCAGCTGCAGCAGGCCTTCGACGCACTGCAACTGCAGCAGCAGGAGCAGGCCGTGCTGGGCGAGCGCCAGCGCATCATGCGCGAGATCCACGATGGCATCGGCTCGCAGCTGGTGGGGCTGCTGGGCATGGTGGGTGGCCAGGCCGAACCCGACCGCGCCGAACTCGAAAACCAGGTGCGGCTGGCGCTGGACGAGATGCGCATGGCGGTGGATTCGCTGCAGCCGGTGCACAACGACCTGACCACCGTGCTGGCCACGCTGCGCTACCGGCTGCAGCCGCGGCTGCAGGCGGCCGGCATTGCGGTGGTGTGGGACGTGGCCGCAATGCCGGCACTGCCCGCGTTGACGCCGCACACCATCCTGCAGCTGCAACGCATGCTGCTCGAGGCCTTCACCAACGTGCTCAAGCATGCCGGCGCGACGCAGGTGACGGTCAGCGCCGCCTGGCTGCCCGGGCCGCCCGCGCTGGTGCGCCTGAGCCTGCAGGACAATGGCCGCGGCTTTCAGGTGATAGAAGCCGAGGATCCGGACGGCCGCGGCCAGCGCGGCCACGGCATCACCAACATGCGCGCCCGGGCCGGCGCCATCGGCGCGCGGCTGCAGCTTGAGTCCGCGCCGGGCCAAGGCTGCCGCATCACCATCGAGCTGCCGGCGGGCGCGGCCGGCGAGCTCAATTCCAGGGAGACCCCGACATGAAAATCGCCTTCACCTCGTGCATGAACATCCAGGTGTACCCGCGGCAGCCGCTGTGGGACCGCATTGCCGCGCAGTCGCCGCAGCACCTGGTGCTGACCGGCGACAGCATCTACCTCGACGTGCCGGTGGGGGGTGGCCTGCATCCGAAGCAGATGACGGACAACCAGTTCATGACGCTGGGCCACGGCTTGTACCGCGCGCAACTGCAGGAGCCTGGTTTCAACGCGCTGGTGCGGCAGGTGCCGACCTACGCGATCTGGGACGACCACGATTTCCTGTGGAACGAGGCCTACCGCGAAAAGGCCATCACGCGCACGAACCTGTATGCGGGCACGATCCGCGCCACGCGCGCCCTGTTCCGCTCCTTTTGCGAGGCATTGCAGGCGCGCGATCCGGACCAGTTCCCGACGGACACCAGCGCCGGCTCGCTGTGGCGGCCGGTGGAGGACCCGCCGGGCTACCGCTTCGTCGACCTGGGCGGCAACGTCGCGCTGCACCTCACCGACGGCCGCAGCTGGCGCCTGAAGCGCGAACTGCTCGGTGCCGACCAGCGCCAGCGCATCGCCGCGCAGATGGCCGCGCTGCCGGCCGACACCGTGCACCTGCTGGCCAGCGGCTCGGTGCTGCAGCGCGCGCATGGCGAGCAATGGGCTTCGTTCAACGACTTCGAGTGGCTCAAGGGCCTGGCGCGGCAATACAAGATCCTGGCACTCAGCGGCGACATCCACGACAACGACCTGACCTCGATCGAGGTCGGGCCCGGACGCTACCTGTTCGACGCCACCGCCTCGGGCGCGGCGGTCAACAAGCTGGTCGAGCTTGGTCCGCCACGGCAGAACCATGGCCTGCTCGACATCGACGCGGCCACCGTGCAGGTCGTGTTGTACGCTGCCGGCGTGCCCGACAACAGGACGCCGCGGCGGCTGGACCGCCAGCGCTGGTGCTGGCTGCCCTGAAGCAGGCCGGCCGCGCGGCGCCAACACTGCAATGGTTTCGATGTCCGACTGGCAGATTCAACCCGCCGATGCCGTGGGCCCCGCTGCGCTGCATGCGGCGTTCGTCGAGGCGTTCGCCGACTACCTGATCGGGCCGTTCCAGGTGGCGCTCGCGGCCTGGCCGGCTCTCCTGGCGCGGCAGGCGGTCGATCTCTCGCTGAGCCGTGTGGCCGTTGGTACCGAAGGCTTGCTGGCCTTCGCGTTCGTCGCCGCCCGGCCCGCCGCCCGACGCTGGCGCCTGGCGACGATGGGCGCCCGCCCGGCGGCGCGCGGCAGCGGCGCGGCGCCCGGGCTGCTCGACGACTTCATCGCGCGGGCGCGCACTGCCGGGCAGCAGGCCGTGGAGCTCGAGGTGTTTGCCCAGAACGAGCGGGCGCGGCGCCTGTACGAAGGGCGCGGCTTTTTCGTGCGGCATGAACTGTTCGGCTACCGGCTTGCGGCCGGCGAAGGCGATGCGGTGAACGCCGCGGTGCCGGCGGTCGAGCGCGACGATGCGCTGGACTGGCTGCGCATGGCCGAATCCCGCCTCGACGAACTGCCGCTGCAGGTGACCGCCACCGTGCTGGCCGCGCTGACGCAGCCTTGGCAGGCCTGGCGCCATGGCGCGGCGCAGGTGGTGTTCAGCGTGGCGGACAGCGGCGCGCTGGTGCTGCACAGCCTGGTCGACACCTCGTCCGGCCAGGCCGATGCGGGGAGGCTGCTGGGATCCTTGCGTGCCAAGTACGCGGCCAGCGAGATCCGCGTGCCGCAGCTGCAGCGCCACGACATCGGCGGCCGCGCGCTCGAGGCCCAGGGCTTCGAGCGGCTGCCGCTGCACCAGTTGTGGATGCGGCGGGACCTTACCTGAACGACCGGACCGGGCAGCACCCTCAGGTGCGCCACACCCGCGGTGGCGAGGGCGCCAGGCCCCAGGCCAGCGGCCGCCACGCCGCCCACACCGATTGCAGCAGCTGCATCGCCGGCTCGACCCGGTCGGCCAGCACGCGCAGCACGATGGCCTGCTCATGCAGCTGGGTCACGCCCGCCTGCCGGGCCAGCAGCGGATGGCCGTCGACCAGCGCGCGCGCCGCATCGACCAGCGCCTCGCCCAGCACGCGGCCCAGCGGTGCGCCGGCGGCCAGCCACAGGCTGCCCAGCACGCGGTGGCCGGCCAGGCCCAGCGGGCTGTCCAGCAGCAGCGCGTCCTGGCCATCGATGCGGCCGCGCTCCAGCCACACGCCGGGCAGCTCCAACTGTTGCCGGAAGCGGCCGTGATCGAAGGCTTGGCCGGCGGCCGGCAGGCCCAGCGCCAGCAGGTCCCAGCCGATCATCTGCGCGCCGGGCGCGAGCTCGCAGCGCACACGGTTCTCGGCCTCGCAGCCGCGGTAGGCGATGGCCTCGAGCGGCAGCCACTCGAGCCGCGCGCCTTCGGCCAGCTGCAGCGTGGCCTGCTGGATCGCGAGCTCGCCGGCGCTGCGGTAGAAGCGCGTGGCGCCGGGCGTGGTGACGAGCGCATGGGTGCCGGCATCGAGCCGTGCCACCAGCCGGAGTTCGTCGCCGCCGACGATGCCGCCGGGCGGGTGCACCAGCACGTGGTGGCACACGGCCGGCCCTTCCGGGTACAGGCGCTGCAGCACGCGCAGCGGGCCCTCGTGGCGGTCGAGCGCGATGGTGCGCTCGCCGTCGCGGCGGTAATGCAGGTCGAGGTGGCCTTGCCAGCCCATGCGGCGCCTTGGGAAACCAAAGCGCCGCAGTGTAGTGGCGGCAGGGCGATGGGCCAGGCCGCAGCGCCGCTGGGGCCTCTGGGCTGCAGGGCTGCGTTCAGGCCGCCTGCTGCTGCAGGCCCATCATGCGTTCCAGCGCGGCCTGGTCCGGGCCGATGAACGGGTGCGCGTGGCGCGCGGCCAGCAGGGTCTCGTACAGCGTCTCGGCCATGCCGGCATCGGCATAGGGCAGGTGGCTGCTCAGCACGCCGGCCGGGGCCAGCGCGCGCAGTTGCTGCAGCGCGCCGGCAATGTGCGCTTCGCTGACCTGCGAGAACCACGGCGCATCGAAGGCCGACCACATGAACATGCCTTCCTGCAGCGCCGCGCGGGTCATCTCGCGCACGCTCTCGGCCGGTTGCGACATCAGCGCGCCGAAGCAGTCCGAGCTCACCAGCAGGCGGCTGCGCTTGTCGAACAGGCCCATGGTCTCGGGGGCGTCGTAGCACGGCGGGCGGATCGCCAGCAGCTGGCGGTCGCCCAGGTCCAGTGTCTGGCCCGGGTTGACCAGGTAGGCCCGATCGATCGGCAGGCCCATCAGGTCCATCTTGCCCATGCCGGTGTAGTTGGTGACGATGCGCGCGTTCGGCGCCTCGGCCAGCACCGCGCGCAGGTTGCCGATGTGGTCGGCGTCCAGGTGCGTGAGCCAGATCCAGCGCAGCTCGGCCGGGTCGATCACGCTGCGCAGCTCGCGCAGGAAGCTGTCCTGCAGCACGGCGATGCCGGTGTCGACGAGCACCGGCTGGCGCGCGCGGATCACATGCGCATTGATCGGCACCAGGCCGAAGCCGGGCAGCGGGGCGTAGCCGCGCAGCGCGATGGTGTCGGTGCCGACGCGGCGGGTGCCGAGCATCGCGGGGAACTGAAGGGTCGGGGGCATGGCGGTCTCCTGTGAAGAGGCGGGGGGACAGGAAGCAGTCTCGGCTGCCCCCGCCGCCCCGGCATCACCCGATGGAGCCATCCCTGCGCCGCCCGATGGGCCATGGCCCCGGGCCATGCCCCGCGGCCTTCAGCCCGCTTCGGCGTAGCCCGCGAACGAGGCCTTCAGGCTGGCGTGGTTCAGCAGCATCTCGGCCTTCAGCACCTGGCCGGCCGCGTCGTAGATGCGCGTGCGCACCCAGAACGATTCGGTGCGCTTGCTCTCGGAGAGCGCGACGATCTCGCGCCGCAACAGGTAGTCCTCGCCGACCAACAGCGGCCCGTCGACCATGCGGATCTGCTGGTCGGCGAACAGGCCCACCGCCGGGCCCTTGACCGCGAACTTCGCCTGTTCGCTGCTGTACTCGGCCAGCACGCTGACCATCTCCAGCGGGATGATCGGCCGGCCCCAGGGCGAGGCGGCCGCGTCGCCGTACCAGGGCGAGGGCTCGGTGATCTTGGTCAGCTTCTGGTTCAGGCTGAAGGGGTAGAGCGCGCCCATGTGCTGGTCGGGGTCCATGCGCACCCGCTCGTCCTGCGCGCCGCGCTGGCCGACGTGCAGGTCGGCCAGGATGCGCAGCGGGCCGGGCGGGCGCAGCTGGGCCATGCGTTCCTCGAGCAAGGTGGCAGCAGTCTCCGGGCCGAGGCTGGCGCTGGCCTCGAGCACCGGCGTGCCGTCGGCCTTCTCGGCCCAGGCGCGGGTGCGCGTGGCCCCTTCGGCCGGCAGCTCGACGAAGGCGCGCACCTGCTCGCCTTCGACCACCATGGTCTGGTAGTGCGCCGAGAAGCAGCCGCGCTCGAACCAGGCCTGGCCCCACAAATGCGCGAGCAGCGGCGCGAACTGGCTGAAGTGCGTGGGCCCTTCGATCGGCGCACCGCGGAAGCCGAGCTTCTCGGCGGTGGCGTCGTCATGGATCGAGGTGTGGCCGCCATATTCCTGGTCGGCCAGCATCTGCAGCGGCCGCCGCAGCGGGCCGCACAGCGTGAGAGGGGTGTCGGGGTTGAAGCGCATCGGGCCATCTTCCCACCGGCACCGCCGCGCGGCTTGCACCTGCGTGACAGTGCCGAGGAGCGCTCAGGCCGCCTGCGAGCCCCGGTGCGCCCAGCCGGTGAGGCGCTTCTCGAGCACCGAGAACAGCTCGTACATCAGCATCGCCATCGCGCCGACCACCACCAGCCCCGCGAAGGCCAGGCCCATCTGCATCGAACTGCCGGCCGAGACCAGCAGGTAGCCGATGCCTTCGTTCGACGCGGTCATCTCCGAGACCGTGGTGCCGACGAAGGCCAGCGTGATCGCCACCTTCAGCGAGCCGAAGAAGTAGGGCATCGAGCGCGGCAGGCCCACCTTCACCAGCACGTCCCAGCGCTTGGCGCCCAGCACGCGCAGCACGTCTTCCAGCTCGGGCTCCAGCGTGGCCAGCCCGGTGGCGATGTTGACGGTGATCGGGAAGAACGAGATCAGGAACGCGGTGAGCACCGCCGGCCCGACGCCGATGCCCAGCCACACCACCAGGATCGGCACGAAGGCCGCCTTCGGCAGCGCGTTGAAGCCGGTCATCAGCGGATAGATCGCCGCATAGGCCAGCCGCGAGCTGCCGATCAGGAAGCCCAGCAGCACGCCGACGACGATGGCGATGCCGAAGCCCGCCAACGTGACCCAGAAGGTGCGCCAGGCATGCTTGGCGATCTCGCCCTTGAACTCGACCAGCTGCTGCCAGATGCGCGCCGGGCTCGGGAAGATGAACTCGCTGACGTTGAACAGGCTGCAGATGGCCTGCCACAGCAGCAGCACCGCGACCAGCAGCGCCCACGGCGCCCAGGTCTCGAGGGTCTTGGGCTTCATCACGATGCCACCGCCGCGCCGGCCTTGCCGAAGGTGTTGCGCACCGCGCCGATGTGGCCGCGCAGCTCGTGCACGATGTCGGTGAAGGCGGGCGTGTAGGTCACTTCCAGGTCGCGCGGCCGCGGCAGATCGATTTCGCGCCGCACGACGAAACGGCCGGGGCTCTTGCTCATCACGTACACCGTGTCGGCGAGGAACACGCTCTCGCGCAGGTCGTGCGTCACCAGGATCACGTTGAACTGCTGCGCGGCCTGCAGGTCGCGCAGCGTGCACCACAGCTCCTCGCGCGTGAAGGCGTCCAGCGCGCCGAAGGGCTCGTCCAGCAGCAGCATCTTCGGCTCGTGGATCAGCGCGCGGCAGATGCTGGCGCGCTGCTGCATGCCGCCCGAGAGCTGCCACGGGAACTT
>CAZXLI010000230.1:0-11133 GCA_964641795.1 uncultured Bordetella sp.
TCCAACGAGGTGGCGCCCTTCGGCGGCGTCAAGCAAAGCGGCCTGGGGCGCGAGGGCTCGCAGTACGGCATCGAGGAATTCCTCGAGGTGAAGTACCTGTGCTGGGACGGTCTCGCGCCGGCATTCAGCTGAACACGAAGTGGAGGCCACCATGCGAGTCAGCTTCATTCATGCCCGCCGCGGCCTGCTCCTTGCGGCAATGGGCACGGCATTGGGCGCCCCGGCGGGATTCGCCCACGCGCAGGCGAACCTCCTCAAGCTGGTCGTGCCGTACCCGGCCGGCGGCATCACGGACCAGGCGGCGCGCGTGGTCGCCGAGCAGTTGGCGCAGCGGCTCGGCCAGCAAGTCATCGTCGAGAACCGCCCGGGTGCCGGCAGCCGCCTGGGCATCGACGCGGTGCTCGCGGCGCCGGCGGACGGCCAGACGCTGCTGTTCACCAACACCAGCTACAGCATCCTGCCGGTCGTGAACCCGACGGCCCATTTCGATCCGACCCGATCGCTGGCGCCGGTCAGCCTGTGCGCGAGCTACAGCCTGCAGATCGTCATCGGCAACGCGGTGCCGGCCGCCACGCTGCCCGAATTCATCGCCTATGCGAAGAAGAACCCCGGCAAGCTCAGCTATGGCAGCTCGGGCATGGGCAGCGGTGCGCACTTCGCAGGCGAATTCTTCAAGGCATTGACCGGCACCTACCTGGTCCACATTCCGTACAAGTCCACCTCGAGTGCACTCAACGATGTGGCCGGCGGGCAATTGGACCTGGCCTTCGATGCGTCGGCCAAGCCGCTGGTGGACGGCGGCAAGGTCAAGCTGCTGGCCGTCACCGGCGAGCAGCGCGATCCGCGCTTCCCGAACACGCCCACCGCGGCGGAAGCCGGGCTCAAGCCGTTCGCGTTGATGCAGTCCTGGGTCGGCCTTCTGGCGCCGGCCGCCACGCCGCCAGCGGTGCTGCAGAAGTTGAACCTGGCCGCCGCGGCCGCCGTGGCCGACCCCGGCGTGCAGAGGCGCTTTGCCGAGCTGGGCCTGCAGCCGCAGGGTGGCCCCGCCAGCCGCCTGGCAGGCACCATCGCCAACGAGGTGGTGCTGTACCGCAAGATTGCCGCGGACGCGAAATTGCGGTTCGAGGACTGAGAAACGCTCAGGCCCCTTGCCCCCAGCGCCGGCCCCAATGCGCCAGCGGCTTGCCCGGCACCGGCGAACGGAAGGTCGGCAGGGTCTGGCCCTGCAATGAACCGATGTACACGGTGCACAGGTCAGGTCCGCCGAAGGTGATGGAGGCCATGCGCGGGGCCAGGCCGTCGCCCGGCTGCCGGCCGAGGCTGGCCGTCGGACCGGCGGCGGCGCGCGCTGCCGGGTCGCCGTCTTCCCACAGCGTGAGGACGTCACCTTCGGGCGTTAGGGCCACCAGGCGGTCGCGTGCGATCAGGGTGGTCCACAGGTTGCCGTAGGCATCGAAGGCGAAGCCGTCCGGCGCGCCGCCCAGGCGATCAGGCCCGTAGACCTCGCGGTCATAGACCTCGCCGTTCTCACGCACACGAAAGCGCGTGATGTGGTCCGCAGCCGTCTCGGCCACGTAGACCCAGCCGGTCTCGTCATCGAAGCGGATCTCGTTGGCGCCCACCACGTGGTCCATCACCACGCGCGGGCCCTGGTCGTCGATCAGCAGGATGTGGCCGTCCGGTTCCAGCGAGGCCGGCGTGCGCCGGGCCCAGGCCTGGGCCGACGCGGTGACGGTGACCCACAGCCGGCCCTTGGCATCGAACGCCGGGAAGTTGGTCTTGCCCAGGGGCTGGCCGTCGATGCGGTCGTGCAGCAGGCGCCATTGCCCATCACGCGCCAGGTGTTCGACGACGTTGGTGCCGAAGTTGGCGATGACGAAGTCGCCGTTGGCGTCGAAGCACAGGCCATTGGGCATCGAGAAGCCCTGGTTGCCGTCGATGTTCGGCAGGCCGGTCTCCGGCGCGAAGGGTCCGCCGCCCTGCCGGGGCCGGATCAACGCCTGGCTGCCGTCGGGGCGGATGTGCAGCACGCCGCCCAGGTCGGCCACCCACAGGTCGCCGGTGTGCTCGGCCAGCACGCATTCCGGCCGGCGCAGCCCCACGCCAGTGGTGGTGATGGTGTGCGGGTCGAGCTTCCAGTGCTTCAGCGGATTGGTCATGCGGATGAGACTCAGGTCTGGCGGGGATGGATCTCGGCCAGCGCGGCCCGCACCAGCGCGTCGAGCGATCCATCGTGGTGGAAGCCCAGCGCCTCGGTGCGCGGCAGGCGCTGCGCGGGCAGGCTGCGCCCGTACGGGCTGGACGACGCTTCGCCGTAGCGGATGCGGGCCGCGTGGGCCGCGGACGTCTGGCGGCCGATGGCCTCGACCAGTTCATGCATGCGGGGGTTGAGTGCCGGCAGCGTCCACGCGCGGTGAGCGGGCAGGTCCGCTGCCGGCAGGCGCGCGGCCAGCAGGCAGTTGTCGGCCACGCAATCCACCGATTGCAGCCAGGTGCTGGCCTCGGGCGGCATCGGGATCTGCAAGGCTTCGCCCGCCCGCATCGCGTGGAACAGTTCGCTCATCCAGGCCGTGGCAAAGCCTTCGAAGGCCTCGCGCGGGCGCGGCACGATGCCCGCGGGGCGCAGGCTGCGGGCATCCAGCCAGCCGCGCGCGCTGAGGTCCGAGAGGTAGATCTCCATCATCAGCTTGTGGCAACCGTAGCTGCCCAGCGGGCGCAGCGGCGTGTCCTCGGTCATCACATCGTCAACGGGTCCGATGGCGGCAATGGACGATGCATTGACGACGATCGGCGGCTTGCCATTGCCCTTGCCATCGCGATCGCACACGGCGTCCATCAGGGCCATCGGGCCTTCGAGATTCACCGAGCGGCCGAGTTCGAAATTCGCCTGCGCCGCCCCGCCGGGCAGCGAGGCCAGGTGGAACAACAGGTCGACACCACCGTCGAGGGCCAGCGTCCGAACACCCGGATCGGTGAAGCTGCCAGTGATGGCACGCACACGCGGATCGTCGAACGAGCGTCCGCTGTGCAGGTCCAGCAGCACCAGGCTGCTCAAGGGCGGGAAACCCTCGCCCAGGCCATTGGCAGCCAGCAGGCGGTCGACGACCTTGCGGCCCAGGAACCCGTCGGCCCCGGTGATCACGATGCGCATGAAGGACTCTCCAATCGAGCCCAGGTCAGGCCGTGGGCGCCAGGGACGGGCTCGCCACGACGCCGTTGCGTGACGGCAGGCGCGAGAAGCACAGGAAGGCGACGGCGGCCAGCAAGGCAGCGGCAATGCCCAGGCTGCCGAAGCCGAAGGACTTGATCAGCGTGCCGCCGATGATCGGCCCCGCGGCCGCGCCGGCCATCAGCATCGCGGGCGTGGCCGCCAGCGCGCGACCACTCGGATCGAGCCGGGCCAGCAGCCCGAAGGCAAAGGTGTGCGTGAAGATCACCGTGGAAGGCAGCAGGCAGGCCGCGGCGCCATAGGGCAGCAGGCCGGTCACCGTCACCAGGCTCACCACCATCAGGGCGTGCAGGACCGGGCCTGCCAGCAGCACGCCCTTGGCCGAGAGGCGCTTTTCCAGCAGCGCGGCCAGCGCCGCGGGCCACAGGGCGGTGATGGCAACGGCCACCAGCACGCCGGTGATCATCTCCGGCGTGAAGCCCTTGTCGCGGCCCAGCGGTTCGACGAAGGCGAAGGTCATCGATTGCACCAGTGCCAGCAAGCCGACACCTGCAATGCCGAACCAGACGGCCGGAATCAGCGGGGCCGGCGCCGCGGTCTGTGCCGCCGGCCCGGCGCTCACCGGCAGCTGCGGGAAGGCCAGCAGACCGACCAGCGCGGCCGTGGCCATCACGATGGCGAACACCACGAACAAGCCCGGGCCGCCGAGCGCTTTGATCACCATCGGCATCACGACATTGATCAGCACCGCGAACACGCCCAGGCCCGTTCCGGCGAACGCAAACAGGCGCTGCGGACGCGCACTTCGGGCGATAGTGCCGTGCGTGAAGCTGAGCGCCGCCCCGGTGGCCGCGCCGCACAGTGCGTGCAGCAGCGCCAGCGTGGCGAAATCATTCACCGTCGCCGCCAGGCCGCAGCCCACGGCCGACACCGCGAAGCCGACGCTCGCCACCCTGCGCCCCGGCAGCCGGTTGAACAGCGGCGCCAGCACCACGCTGGCCACCACCACGCCGATGAGGAACAGCGTGGCCAGGCCCCCCGCCTGTTGTGGATCGAAGCCATAGCGAGTCACCAGCGCACCCACCCAGATGGGCAGGGCGACCAGGTCGACCATGCCGGCGCAATGGGCCACGATGAGGGCGCTGCGGCCGCGGATGCTGTCGATGGGTGTCATGGAAGGTGTCTCCTGCCGGTTTGCACGCCGACTCAGTCTTCGAAGATCGCGACCGCACGCGTCCAACCCGCCGAGGCGCCGCGGATCTTGTGCGGGAAGCAGCAGATGGTGAAGCCATCCCCCGGCAGCGCCTCGAGGTTGTGCAGCTTCTCGAGGTGGCAGTAGCCGATGTCCTTGCCCGCCTTGTGCCCCTCCCACAGCAGGCGCTTGTCGCCGGTTTCGGCGAACTTCCGGGCGGTGTAGCTGAAGGGCGCGTCCCAGCTCCACGCATCGGTGCCGGTGAGGCGCACGCCGCGCTCCAGCAGGTACATCGTGGCTTCATAGCCCATGCCGCAGCCTGAGTTGACGTAGTCGTTGTGGCCATAGCGCGAGCCGGCGCGGGTGTTCACCACCACGATGTCGAAGGGCTTGAGCACATGCCCGACGCGCGCCAGTTCGGCCTCGACGTCTGCCGCGGTGCAGACATAACCGTCGGGGAAGTGCCGGAAGTCCAGCTTCACGCCGGGCCGGAAACACCAGTCCAGCGGCACCTGGTCGATGGTGATCGACGGCTTCTTCTCGCCGAGCTTGGCGTCCATCGTCGAATGGAAGTGGTACGGCGCATCCAGGTGCGTCCCGTTGTGCGTGGTCAGCCGCACCCACTCGGCTGCCGCCGCCTCCTGGTCCGGATAGTCCTCGGCCCGCGTGCCGGGCAGCATTGCCATGAACTCCGGCAGGGTGTCCTGGTGCTTCTGGTACTCGATCTTCGGCGCCAGCGGCGGCGGGTCCGAGAGCACGTCGTTCTCGAGGTAGATGGACAGGTCGACAAAGCGGGGCATGACGTCTTCTCCGTTTCAGACTTGCGGGGCCGGTGCGCGCACGACGCGCTGGTCGATCGCGCCGAAGACGCTGCGGCCATCGGCCAGGCGCGCTTCCATGCGCACGCGGTCGCCAAAGTGCATGAAGGGCGTGCGCGGGGCGCCCTGCGCGATGGCCTCGATCGCGCGCCGCTCGGCGATGCAGGCGGAGCCTTTGCCGCCACCGGCATTGGAGACCGTGCCCGAGCCGATGATGGTGCCGGCCGTCAGCCGGCGCGTGGCGGCGGCATGGGCGATCAGCTGGTCGAAGCCGAAGTTCATCTCGGCGCCATTCGGATTGCCGAACCACTGGCCGTTGGATTCGATGTGCAGGTCCAGCCCCACGCGTGCCGCTTGCCAGGCGTCGCCAATCTCGTCCGGCGTCACGGCCACCGGCGCGAAGCTCGACGAGGGCTTGGCCTGGAAGAAGCCGAAGCCGGTGCGCATCTCGCGCGGGCCGAAGGCGCGCAGGCTCACGTCGTTGATCTGCACCAGCAGCAGGATGCGGCTGCGTGCCTGCTGTGGCCCGCAGGCCATCGGCACGTTGTCGACGATGACACCGAACTCGCCCTCGAAGTCGATGCCATGGGCCTCGTCCGGCAGCGGGATGTCGTCATGGGGCCCGAGCAGGTCGTCCGAGCCGCCCTGGTACATCAGCGGGATCGTGTCCATGTCGGGGATCGGGGCGATGTTGAACGCCTTCTCCATCAGCCGGCCGTGGTTCAGGAAGGCCGAGCCATCGCACCACTGGGGCGCGCGCGGCAGCGGCGCGGCGGCTTCGCGCGGGTCGAAGCCGAAGGCGCCCGGCGCGCTTCCCTCGTTGAGCTGCTGGTAGAGGGCTTGCAGGCGCGGCGACGCGGCGGCCCAGTTTTCCACGGCGGCCAGCAGGCTGGGCGCGATCGCGCTGGCATCGACGGCGCGCTGCAGGTCGCGCGAGACGACGACCAGGCGGCCGTCCCGGCTGGCGTTCTTCAGGGTGGCGAGTTTCATGACGAGGTGGTGGTTTCGATTCCAGTGGGTGGACGCACGTCTAACGGGTCATCGGCGCGTCCCGTGTCGACGCCCAGGGCGCCGTCTTCGAGGCAGAGCAGTTCGACGCGCGTGAGCGACTGGCCGATGCACGGGCCCAGCAGGCACACGCCGCTGGCGATGTCGAACTGGGCACCGTGGGCGGCGCACACGATGCGCGAACCGTCGGCATTGAGAAAGGCGTCCTTGCGCCAGGCCATCGACGTTTCGCCCCAGTGGGGGCAGGCGTTGCGGTAAGCGTGCAGCCCGTCGCGCCGCACGATGAACATCGTGTCGCGGCCGGTGCCGGTCGGGTCGAAGCCGCGCGACCCGCCCTCTGCCAGTTCGCTGGCGTGGCACAGGCGCACGATGCGTCGCAGGGCCTCAGGCATGGGCGGCATCCGTGGTGGTCTGGCCGGCTTCCAGCGCCAGCAGCGCGGCCAGCTTGCGGCGCGCCCGCACGGCCCCGGCGTCCGGCGCCAGCAGCACCGGCTTCATGGACCAGAACTCGTTCTGGCCGATGCGCGCCTGCTGGCCCTCCAGCATCGGCTTGTCCTCGTTGCGGAAGACGTTCTCGATCATCGGGCGGATGGCGGCATTCGCTTCCGGCGAGATCGCGAAGTTCCGCGTCGTCCAGTACCAGTAGTGCGTGCGGCCGGGCTGTTCCGGCGTGCCCAGGTGCAGGTTCAGCGTCGTGATGCCCTGGCTGCGCGGCTCGCCCTGCAGCGTGGCGCCGACGTTCAAGCGCATGCAGCTCGGCGCGAACCAGGTGACCTCGGTCCATTGGTCTGTCGGCTGGCCCTGCTGGCGCAGCGCGGCGTCGAACGCCGGAGGTGCCAGGTCGCCGCTGGACAGCCAGGTGACCCTGACGCTGCGCTCGGACAGGTCTTCCACCACCGGCTTGACGCGCGAGATGGCCCCGCTGCCCAAGGTGGTGGGATGCAGGTAGTCCACGTGCGACAGGTCCATGATGTTGTCCACCAGCAGCATGGTGTCGCAGGCCGTCGGCAGGTGGCCGCGGAACATCGCATGCTCCGGCGCGGCGGCGACGGCGCTGAAGTCCGGGATCAGCGTGTCGTCGGCGCGTTCGGCCTCACCCATCCAGATCCACAGCAGACGATGACGCTCGCGCACCGGATAGGCCCGCACGCAGGCTGCCTTCGGGATCGGGCCGTGCGGGTTGTGCACGCAAGCGCCGCTGCCATCGAACGACAGGCCGTGGTAGCGGCACTGGATAACGCCTTCCTTGAGCGTGCCGACCGACAAGGGCGCGAAGCGATGCGGGCAGCGGTCTTCCAGCGCGCGTGGCGTGCCGTCCGGTGCGCGGTAGAGAACGACCCTCTCACCCAGGAACATCCGGGCGAGCAGCTCGCCCTGGGGCAGTTCCTCGTCGAATCCGGCGACGTACCAGGCATTGCGTGGGTAGTGGTTCATTGGCATGGCATGACTTTTCACGGATCGGATGAATCAGGTGGCGGCCGCTTCAGCGGCCAGCATCTGCTCCAGCACGCGGCGCGCGCGCACGGCCGGCCCATCGACGTCCAACAGCACCGGCTTCATGTCCCAGAAGGTCCGGCCGCGCAGCGCGCGCTGTTGCGCCTCGACCATCGGCTTGTCTTCGGTCTCGAAGGGCACGGCCAAGGCCTGCACGTGGCGCTGCGCCGCCTCGGCGGCCCATGCGCCCAAGGCCTTGGGGAAGGCGATCGCGTAGAAGTAGACCGTCCTGTCCTGCGATACCGGGGTGAACAGGTGCACCTGCGGTGTCTTGATGGCCTCCTCGCGCGGGCGTCCGGCCAGGCCCATGTCGACCTGCAGGTACAGGCAGGAAGGTGCATCCCAGCGCACGTCCAGCCAACGGTCCATCGGCGCCTGGGCCGGCAGGTTCACCGCCTGGTACAGGAAGGGCGCCATGATCTCGTTGCGGATGAAGCGGCGCGACCAGACGGTGTTGCCTTCCTGGGTCACGACGGTCTTGCCCTCGCCGGGCCGCTCGGAACCCAGGGTGTCCGGGTGCAGGTACTGGATGTGGCTCAGGTCGAGGATGTTGTCGCTCTCGAGCACGTAGTTGGCGTCGATCTCCATCCGGCCTTCGCCCACGAACCAGTGTTCCTTGTCCAGGAACGGATAGGCGGGAATGAGATCAGGCTGCGCGCGCCCGGGCTCGCCCAGCCAGATCCACAGCAGGCTCCAGCGCTCCACCAGCGGGTACGACTTCACCACCGCCGCCGCCGGGATGCGACCATCGCCATGCGGGTTGTGCCGGCACTGGCCGTCGGCGCCGAAGCGCAGGCCGTGGTAGGCGCACTGGATCGCCGTGGCGCCGTCGCAGAGCTTGCCCATCGACAAAGGCGCGAAGCGATGCGGGCAACGGTCGAACAAGGCATGCGGGGTGCCCTGCTCATCGCGGAACAGCACCAGCGGCTCGTCGCAGATCTGCCGCGCGAGCATCTGGCCGGCCGCCAGTTCGCTGGCCCAGCCGGCGACATACCAGACGTTGCGCAAATAGCCCATGACCGGCCTTCCTTCAAAGGTCCAAGACAAGCCGCGCGCTCTTGGCGCGCGAACAGCAGGGTGTGAACTGGTCGCCACGCGCCTGCTCCAGCGGCGTGAGGTACATGTCCCGGTGGTCCGGCGTGCCGGAGATCACCCGCGTGACGCAGGTGCCGCAGACGCCTTGCTCGCACGAGGTCATCACCTCGATGCCGGCCGCGGCCAGCGCCGCAACCACGCTGCGGTCCGGATCGACGCGGATGACCACGCCGGTGGACGCGATCTGCACCTCGAAGCTGCCGTCTTGGCGGGTGTCGATCGGTGCGGCGCCGAAATACTCGCGGTGCAGCCGGTCTTCCGGCCAGCCGGCTTCGCGCGCCGCGGCGAGCATGGCCTCCATGAAGCCGGCCGGCCCGCAGACGTACAGGTGAGTGCCTGGCGGCTGCGACTGCAGAAGTCCGGCCGCATCGAGCCGCTGCGATGCAGGACCGTCGTCGAAGTGCAGCTTCACCGAGGGTGCATAGGCGGCGCGGCCGATGCGTTCGAGGAACGCGGTGCGGGCACTGGTGCGCGAGCAGTAGTGCAGTTCGAACGGCTTGCCGAGGCGGGCGAGTTGCTCGGCCATGCTCAGCAGCGGCGTGATGCCGATCCCGCCCGCGAGCAGCAGGCTGTGCGGCGCGGCATCGGCCAGCGCGAAGTGGTTCCTCGGCGCGCTGATGGCGATCGTCTGGCCCGCTTGCAGCGCGTGCATCGCGATCGAGCCGCCGCGCGAGTTCGCATCGCGCAGCACGCCGATCACGTAGCGGTGCGTCTCCTGCGGGGCATTGCACAGCGAGTACTGGCGTACCAGGCCCGGCGCCACATGCACGTCGATGTGCGCACCCGCGCTGAACGGCGGCAGCGCACCGCCGTCGGCCGCGACCAG
Source organism: uncultured Bordetella sp. (assembly GCA_964641795.1). Classification (GTDB taxonomy): domain Bacteria; phylum Pseudomonadota; class Gammaproteobacteria; order Burkholderiales; family Burkholderiaceae_C; genus Pseudaquabacterium. The sequence goes on from CAZXLI010000230.1 coordinate 9,603, forward strand.
TTCGAAGCTGCAGATGTCCTGCGCTTCCAGCACCTTGCGCGCAATGCGCACGTGGCCAAAAACGCTCACGCGCGCCCCTCTGCGCCCAGGGCGCCGGCCGCGAGTTCGAGCAGCCGGCTTGACAAGGCGTCGAACGATTCGCTGGCGTCGAAGCGCGGGTCACCGTTCGCGCTGAAGGCCTGGGCGATCTCGCGCCAGTCCTCGGCGCGCAGGTGTCGGCTCGCAGCCGGCAGCACCAGCTTTTCCTCGCACGCCATGTGCCGCCATTGCAGTTCGGCGAACCGGTGCACGCAGCGTGCGAACGCTGCAGCTTCCCCGGCCGCGAGCGCGCCTCGCATGTCGGCAACGCCGGCCGCGCCGGCCACGTGCTGCTGCTCCAGTTCGGACATCAGCGCATCGCACTCGTGCGTGCGCTCGCGCAGCTTGCGGAACAGGTAGGCGTCTTCCTTCGGGTGGTGCAGGCGCTCGGGAAACTGCTCGATGTAGAACAACATCGCGTGCAGCAGCTTCGGGTCTGCACGCGACCCCGCATCGTCGACCAGGCGCACCAGCGCCTGCAGCACGGCCGCGAGCGAGCGGTGCTCGTCGCGCACGACGGCCAGCGCGCGCTGCTCGTCGGTGAGCGAGGCCATGTTGCTTTCGACGGCGGCCACCAGCACCGGCAGCGTGGCACGCTCGAGCACCTTGCGCGTCACCGAGCCGAGCATGACGCCCTTCAGGCCGCGCCGTCCGTGCGAGGCCATCAGCACCAGGTCACAGCCGGCACGCCGCGCGGCGTCGAGGATCACCTCATGCGGCCTGTCCCCGGTCTCCACCAGCGTGCTGCAGTCGACGTTCACGGCGCGCGCCGAGGCCTCGGCCTTGGCCACCAGGGCGCGTGCGTTGCCCGCTGCGGCCTCGGCGAACATGTCGGGGGCCATCGCATGCAAGAGCGCGCCCTCGCCGCTGGCGGCCAGGTCGGCGCGCACATGCAGGAATGTCAGCCGGGCCCCGGTGGCCTTGGCGTAGGTCACCGCGTGATCGACGGTCACGGTAGCCAGAGCCGTGCCGTCGATGGGAACGAGCAGATGCTTGTACATGCGTGTGTTCCGGTTCACGCGGCCGCAGGCCGCCGATCGAAGGCTTCGGCCGACAGGTCGGCTGCCGCTGCGGGCCGCCGTATGAGGAAGTGCGCCAGCGCCGGCAGCAGCACCAGCGCGCCGAGCATGTTCCACAGGAACATGAAGGCCAGCAGCAGGCCCATGTCGGCCTGGAACTTGATGGGGCTCGCGACCCAGGTCACGACGCCGATGGCCAGCGTGACGCCGGTGAGCATCACGATCTTGCCGGTGAACAGCAGGGCGTGGTAGTACGCCTCGGACAGGCTCGCGCCCTGGCGCATGCGCGCCAAGGTCACCGACAGGATGTAGAGCGCGTAGTCCACGCCGATGCCCACGCCCAGCGCGATCACGGGCAGGGTCGCCACCTTCACACCCATGCCCAGCGCCACCATCAGCGCCTCGGCCAGCAGCGAGGTCAGCACCAGCGGCAG
>CAZXLI010000231.1:0-11122 GCA_964641795.1 uncultured Bordetella sp.
GCCGCCGCCCACCGGGGTCGTCAGCGGGCCCTTGATCGAGACCACATACTCGCGCAGCGCGGCAAGGGTTTCCTCGGGGAGCCAGACGTCGGGGCCGTAGACCTTGGTCGACTTCTCGCCGGCGTAGATCTCCATCCAGTGGATCTTCTTCTTGCCGCCGTAGGCCTTTTGCACCGCCGCATCGACCACCTTGATCATCACGGGCGTGATGTCGAAGCCGGTGCCATCGCCCTCGATGTACGGAATGATCGGCTGATCGGGCACGTTGAGGGAGAAGTCCGCGTTGACCGTGATCTTCTGCCCGCCTTCGGGCACCTTGATGTGCTGGTACATGAGGGTTTGGCTTTCGCGCTGGGGGTTGGGGTAAACCAAAAGATTTTATGTCACTGAAGCTGTCAACCGACCGCTCCAGCCCGACGTTTCGGTGAGGCCTTCCCAAAGCAGGAAGGTGAATTCAAACTTTCGAAAGGCACTTTCAACATGAACAAGCTCCTGGCCGCACTGATCGCCGCCGCTTTCGCCACCGCTGGCGCCTACGCCGCTGACGCCAAGAAGGAAGAGAAGAAGGCCGACGCTCCGGCTGCAGCCGCTTCCGGCGCCAAGAAGGAAGCCAAGAAGGAAGAGAAGAAGGAAGCCGCTCCGGCTGCCTCGGCCGCCAAGAAGTAATTCTTCGGCATTGCCGGGAGGGCGCGGTACCGTGCCCTCCACTCGACGCCCGGCCTGTCGCCGGGCGTTCTTGTTTCAGCGACCAAATCAATCAGGTGGCGCACCAGGCAGCCACCCTCAACCAGACGCCGTGCCCAAGGGCCCATGCCGAAGCGGCGGACAGCATGAGCCCGGCCAGCCGGATGGGCAGCGTTCCCTGCGCGACCGCTCTGTCGGGACCCAATGGCGCAAGGCGGCGCCATACCAGGGGCACGAGCAGCAGGCCCGGCGCCGAGGCCAGGGCGAAACTCCCCATCACCAAGGCGCCGCCCAATGGCCCACTGGCCAACGCCGCGAGCAACAAAGCGGATTGCAGCAAGCCGCAGGGCCAGGCCACCCAGGCGATCCCGACGGCGGCGCTGCGCGCCGGCATCCGGATGCGCTGCCATCCTTCCGGCGCCGCTGTAGGTGGACCCGGCCGGCGCTGCCCAATGCGCTCAAGCCACACAGGCTGCTGGCCCTTCCAGAGCAACCACAAGCCCAGCGCCAACCCTGCGGCCTGCAGCAACACCCACAACGGGCGCAGCATGGCAACCGTCTGGCTGGCCTGTGCGAGCCAGGCGGTGCTCGCTGCAGCAGCGGCACCCGCGGCCGAATAGGCCAGCAGCCGCCCACCCTGAAATGCCGCAGCCTGTGGGCCGGACCGATCGCAGGCTGCCGCACAGGCCGGACCGCACATGGCTGCGCAGTGCGGCGTCCCGGCAAGCCCCATCAGCGCTGCGCTGAACCCCAGCGCCCAATCCACCACGTCGGCTGTCCTCGTGTCTTTGCTGCCCCGCTGAACGGGAGGCGTCAGCTCGCAGGATTTGATAATCCTAGGCAAGCCCCCGGAGCCCTCGCATGATGTTGATCAAGTCAACCCTTTGTGCCCTGCTTGCAACGCTGATCTTGGCCACGCCTGGATGGGCACAAAGTGGTCAGCCGCAGCAATGGCAGACCCTGAACCTCAACGCGGGCATGCACAGCATTCGCGCACAGATCGCGGTCACGCCGGAAGAGCGGCAGATCGGCCTCATGTTCCGACGTGAAATGCCTGGCAACGAAGGCATGCTGTTTGTCTTCGAAAGCCCGCAGCCGCAATGCTTTTGGATGAAGAACACGCTGCTGCCGCTGACGATCGCGTTCGTGGCCGACGACGGTACCATCGTCAACCTGGCCGACATGCAGCCCCTCGACGAAGGCTCACATTGCTCGGCCAAGCCGGTGCGCTTTGCGCTGGAGATGAATCAGGGCTGGTTCGCCAAGCGCGGCATCAAGGCCGGCACCAAGCTCGGTGGCGCCCCCTTCTCGAAGCAGCGGTCCTCGTAGCCAGTCGCGGTTCACGGCGCCAGCGCAATCGTGAAGCGCATGCCTGGCACCTGCGGGCGCGATGCCGCATCCAGCAGACCACCCATCCGCTCAACGATCTCGCGCGCGATGGCCAAGCCCAAGCCAGTGCCACCATCATTGCGCAGGTCGGCCCGCTCGCCGCGCCAGAACGGCTCGAACAGCTTGCTCAGCTGATCCTGCGCAACGCCAGCGCCATCGTCTTCCACTTCCACACGCACCGGCTGCCCGGTCTCGGCTTCCCGCACGCGCAGCGTGATGTGCTGACCACCATAGCGCAAAGCATTGTCGAGCAGGTTCACCAGCACTTCGCCGAACCACAGGGGGTGGATTCGGGCAACGACCGGCGCCTCTGGCGCCTCGAGCGTGATCGATTTGCCGGTGCGCAGCGCCTGCAGGACCAAGGGTTCGGTGGCGTCGCGCAGCACCGGCACGATGTCCTGCGAGCGATGCTCGGCATCCACCGCAAGCGAGGTTTCCGATCGCGCCAGGCTCAACAGCTGGCCGATCAGCCGGGCCATGCGGTCGTTGGAACTCAGCAGCTGGGCCATGACCGGCTGCCAGCTGCGGATGACCCCGGTCGACGCGGCACCGGCCAGCTCCTGCTGGAGCTCGTGCTGAAGCTCCTGCAGCAGAACACGCATACCGGCCACCGGTGTTCGCAGCTGGTGCGCGGCGTCCGCAATAAACCGGCGCTGCACCGACATCGAACGCTGCACATCGTCGAGCAGAGTGTTGATCCGCTCGATCAGCGGCACGGCTTCGGCCGGCACCTGCTGCAGAGGCAGCGGCCGCCAATCCTGCGCGCCACGCGCCGCAACATCCGCAGCCACGTCGCGCAGGGGCTGCAACCCGCGCCGAATGCCCCAGGCCAGCAGTGCGAACGTGATCGCGCCCAGGGCAACCGCAGGCAGGACGATGCCGATCTGGATGTCTCGCATCGCGGCCGAGCGCTTGCGCGTGCTCTCGACGACGATGATCGACACCATGCGGTCCAACATCGGTGACATCACCGAAAAGACCACGCCGCGCACCGGCTCGTGCGCGTAGTCGGCATCAAACACGGTCGGCTGGTGGACGCTCTGCCGCCGCCGCTCTGCCGGCGGCAGGGGCACGTCCCCGTCGCCGGCCAGCACATTGCCTTCGACGTCGACCATTGCAAACGCGTTGCGATCGGCGCGATCCCAGGTCACGAGTTCCATGGCTTGGCGCGTCAGGTCGAGCAACGGACCGCGATCAGACCAGATCACCTTGGAGGCAAGCGCGCTGGCCTCGTCCTGCAGACCACGGTCGAATGCCGCATTGGCCGCTGCACGCGCGACCAGCAATGCGCCTGCGACGGCGATCGCCATGCCCAGCGCCCACACCCAGAAAAGGGGTTGCAGCAGTTGGCGACGCAGGCTTGGCCCATGCGCCGGGACGGCCGGCGCGCGCTGCGCCGTCACACTCAGGCCGCGCCGTCGGGCGCTGATGCGGTACGGGCGTCGTCCGTCGCCGCGGCCTCCAGCACATAGCCGAAGCCGCGAACGGTCTTGATCACGACGCCGAGCTCCGCGAAGCGCTTGCGCAGGCGGTGCACATAGACCTCGACCGAGTTCTCGCTGAAATCGGACTCCCAGCTGGACAGGGTGCCGATGATGCTTTCCTTCGGCACCACGCGTCCGGCACGCTGCATCAGCAGTTGTGTCAGCGCGATCTCCCTCGGGCTCATGCGCACACGCTCGCCCCGGTGCATCAGCTCCCGGTTGGCGAGATCGAGCGTCAGTTCGCCGACGCTGATCACCTCGTCGATGCGCCCGTCGGCTCGACGCTTGAGCGCTCGCAGTCGCGCCACCAGTTCCGCCACGTCGAACGGCTTGGTCAGGTAGTCGTCCGCGCCGGCGTTCAGCCCTTGCACGCGGTCCTGCAGTTCATCGCGGGCGGTCAGCAGCAGCACGGGCAAGCGTGCCCCGCGGGCGCGCCAGTGACGCAAGACCTCCATGCCATCGCGACGCGGCAGGCCTAGATCCAGCACCGCGACGTCGTATTGCGCCGCCAGGCCTTCCGCCATGGCTTGCTGGCCATCGCCCAGCACATCCACCCGCCAACCCTCGCGCTCGAAGGCGCGACTGATGCCGAGCGACAAGGCGCCATCGTCTTCGACCAGCAGGATCCGCATGGGCCGCAATGCTAACGCCGCGCACGCAGCAAAAAGGCCGGTCAGCGACCGGCCTTTCGCAAGGGAAAACCCAGGTCGGATCAGCCGAAGTTCGCCTCGGCGAAATCCCAGTTGACCAGCGCATTGAGGAAGGTCTCGACGAACTTCGGTCGCGCATTGCGGTAGTCGACGTAGTACGCGTGCTCCCAGACGTCGATGGTCAGCAGCGGCTTGTCGGCCGTGGTCAGCGGCGTGGCGGCATTGCTGGTATTGACGATGTCCACGGAGCCATCGGCCTTCTTGACCAGCCAGGTCCAGCCAGAGCCGAAGTTTCCGACTGCGCTCTTCGTGAAGGCTTCCTTGAAAGCCGTGTAGCTGCCCCACTTTGCGTTGATCGCCGCGGCGAGAGCGCCCTTCGGCTCGCCACCGCCGGCGGGCTTCATGCAGCTCCAGAAGAAGGTGTGGTTCCACACCTGAGCGGCGTTGTTGAAGATCGGGCCGCTGGACTTGCGCACGATGTCTTCGAGCGACAGGCCCGCGAACTCGGTTCCGGGCACCAGGTTGTTCAGGTTGGTGACATACGCCTGATGATGCTTGCCGTAGTGGTACTCGAAGGTCTCCTTGGACATGTTCGGCGCGAGCGCATCGGGTGCGTATGGCAGGGCGGGCAGAGTGAAGCTAGACATGCGATGAGTCCTTGACGTATGCGGCGCCCGGCGCGGGCCCCGGGGGTTGGAATCGGAGGCATTGTAGGCAGCACACCAAGGGGCCGCTGCGGGTGCGGACAATGTGCGGCGTGCTTTGCGGCGGCAGCGCTGGCGCAGTGGCGACGCTCATGCAGCGGGCGCGTCCGGCCGTACATCGACCACGTCGACGTGGGCATGGCCGTCGGCCCACTGGGCGCGCAGCCGCTGACCGACTTCCAGGCCTTCGGCACCCGTGACGGCCCGGCCCTGGGCGTCGGCCAACCAGGCATAGCCGCGCGACAGCACGCGCCGCGGGTTCACCGCATCGAGCCGCACTTGCGCCTGCTCGAGCCGTTGCCCGTACGCCTGCATCCGCTGGTGCTGCGCCTGCTGCAGGCGCGCCGACAGCTCGTCGAGATGCCGTCGCTGGCGATCCAGCGCCCACCCCAGCGCCTGCCGGTGGCGCAGACGGTATTGCAGCAGGCGCGCGCCCTGACGCATCAGCAGCCTCGCCGGCCGACCCAATTGCAGCGCCAGGAGGTCCAGCCGCTGGGCGTGGCCGTCGAGCCGGCGCTGCGCAGCGCGTTGCAACGCCTCGGCCAGCCCCTGCAGCCGTGCCAGCGCATCGTCGCGCCGCGGAGTGGCCAGTTCGGCGGCGGCCGTGGGTGTCGGCGCCCGCAGATCGGCGGCCAGCTCGGCCAGGCTCAGGTCGGTTTCATGGCCCACGCCGCACACCACCGGAACCGGACAAGCGGCAACCGCGCGCACGACCTGCTCATCGTTGAAGGCCCACAGGTCCTCCAGTGATCCGCCGCCCCGGCAGACGATCAGCGTCTGGACCTCGCGACGCAGTCCCGCCAGCGTGATCGCCTGCACCAGCTGCGCCGGGGCGTCGGCCCCCTGCACGCTGCTCGGGTACACCACCACTTCGACATGCGGTGCCCGCCGGCTGATCGCAGTCAGCACGTCGTGCAGGGCCGCGGCGCCCAGCGAGGTCACCACGCCAATGCGTCGCGGATACGGCTCGATCGCCCGCTTGCGGGAGGCTTCGAACAGGCCCGCCGCTTCGAGCTTGGCCTTCAGGCGCAGGAACAGCTCGTACAGCGAGCCGGCACCCAGGCGCTGCATGGCCTCGACCACGCATTGCAGCTCACCGCGCGCCTCGTAGACCGAGATACGGCCGCGCAATTCGACCAACTGGCCGTCGGTCGGGCGGAAGTCCAGCAGCCCCGCCGCGCGACGAAACATCGCGCAACGCAACGTACCCGCCTGGCCCTCGTCGTCCTTCAGGTTGAAGTAGCAGTGCCCGCTGGCGGCGCGTGAAAACCCGGAGATTTCGCCGCGTACCGACACGGCGCCGAACCGCAGCTGCAATGCATCGCTTGCAGCCAGCAACAGCGCGCTGACACCCCAGCTCCTCGGCTGCGGGTTCTCGCTCATGGCGAAAAGCGCTGGGCCGCACGGGCGCATCCCGCGCTGCGGATTTCCCCAGGGCTCAGCAGGCTGGCGGGGCCTTCAGCCGCCTCGTCACGGAACTGTCGCAATGGTCCAAGCCTTTGATTTGAAAGAGAAATGTGTTGCGCGATTTTGAGGCAATCTAAGCCGAGGCCCGAAACTGCGTCATCCGGCATGTCCACCCACCGGCTTGCCCACAAACTTATCCACAGAAGCGGTGAATTGTTCGGACTGGTTGCCATGCGCCATCAGCGTGGCGGCATCGCATCAGTGCGGCGTGCCCGTGACGCCATAATCCCGCCACGCCGGCCCTGCGCGCCGCTCACCTGCTCAACGAGACGAGGACGAGGACCCTTTGCTGTCGATCATACAAGCGGCCGGTTGGCCGATCTGGCCGTTGATCCTGTGTTCTGTCGTCGGGCTGGCGCTGGTGGTCGAGCGCTTGATCAGCCTGCGCGAACGGCGCATTGCGCCCCCGAAGCTGCTGGACGAAGTGATGACCGTCACCCGCCAGAGCCTGCCGGCGGCGGACGTCGTGAACAAGCTGCACGACAACTCGGTGCTGGGGCAGGTGCTGGCCACCGGACTGCGCGCGGTAGGCGCCGATCCGCGCATCAATGAGCAGGGCCTGCGTCAAGCCTTTGAGAACGCCGGCCGCATCTGCGTGCACCAGCTCGAGCGCTACCTCAACACCCTGGGCACGATCGCCGCCGCTGCCCCGCTGCTGGGTCTGTTCGGCACGGTGGTGGGGATGATCGACATCTTCGGCTCGCAGGCTCCCAGCGGAGGCTCGAACCCGGCACTGCTGGCCCACGGCATCTCGGTGGCGCTGTACAACACCGCCTTCGGGTTGATCATTGCGATCCCTTCGCTGATGTTCTACCGCTACTTCCGCGGCCGGGTCGATGAATATGCGCTGACCCTGGAGCTTGCGGCAGAACGCATGGTGCCGCACCTGCTTCGTTTCGCGCTGCGCACGGCCCCGGTCGGCACGCCGAATCCGGCCCCACCGTCGGCCTGATGGCTGGCACGCCCCGCCCAAGCTCGGCCATGAACTTCCGCCATCGCCGGACCGAAGAGCCGGAAATCAATCTCATCCCGTTCATCGATGTGCTGCTGGTGGTGCTGATCTTCCTGATGCTGTCCACCACCTACAGCAAGTACTCCGAGTTGCAGATCACGTTGCCCGTGGCAGACGCCGAAAAGCTGAAGGAGCGGCCGGGCGAAATACTGGTGTCAGTCACCGCCGATGGCCAGTACCTCGTGAACCGCCAGCCGCTGGAAGGGCGCAGTGTCGAACTGCTGACTGCGGCGCTGCGGGCCGCGGCCACCGAAGGCAGCGGCGAAGCCAGCGTGGTGATCGTCTCGGCCGACGCGCTGGCCGCGCACCAGTCGGTGATCAATGTGCTGGACGCGGCGCGTCGCGCCTCGCTTCCGCGCCTGACCTTTGCAACGCAGGTGAACGGTAGCAACCGCTAGCAGGCCATGGGCGCGTCCAGCGGCAGCGCGTCGGCAAAGGGCTGGCAAGCCTGGCTGCAGGCGCAGTGGCAGCGACCGGGCCTGGTCATGGTGCTGCTGTTGCCGCTGGCGCTGAGCTTCGGAGCGCTGGCCGCGGTGCGGCGCTGGTTGTACCGGCGCGGTGTGCTGCGTGCCCAATCGGCACCACGACCGGTGATCGTGGTGGGCAACATCGTGGCCGGTGGTGCTGGCAAGACGCCGATGGTGATTGCGCTGGTGCAGCTGTTGCGCCAGTTGGGCTACCGACCCGGCGTGATCTCGCGTGGCCACGGCGCGGCGCAAACCGACGGCCCGCGCCTGGTGCGGCATGACAGCGATCCGACCCAGGTCGGCGACGAGCCGCTGCTGATCCATCTGCGCACCGGTGTGCCGGTGGCTGTTGCACGCCGGCGCGTGCAGGCCGCGCAGGCCCTTTGCCAGGCTCATCCGGCGGTGGACGTGCTGGTTGCCGACGATGGCCTCCAGCATCTGGCACTGGCGCGCGACCTGGACATCGTCGTGTTCGACGAGCGCGGCATCGGCAACGGGCACCTTCTGCCTTCGGGCCCGCTGAGAGAGCGCCTGCCCCGGGTGCTGCCACCGCGCACGCTGGTGGTGTACAGCGCCGGAACGCCGAGCACGCCGTTGCCCGGATTCATCGGCTGGCGGCGCTTGGGCACGATCTGCTCGCTGCAGGACTGGTGGGTGACCGAGGCCGTCACCAGCCGCGTCGTGCGCCTGCGCGACCGACCGCTGCTGGCCGCCGCGGGCCTGGCCAAGCCCGAGGGCTTCTTCGCCATGCTGCGGGCGCAGGGGCTGAGCATCCAATGCCTGCCACTGCCGGACCACTTCGACTACGCCACCCTGCCCTGGCCCCCTGGGACGCCGGACGTCATCGTCACCGAGAAAGATGCGGTCAAGCTCAAGCCCCAGCGCGTCGGCACCACGCGCGTGTGGGTCGCGACGCTAGACTTCGCCTTGCCCTCGGACTTCACCGCGGCGCTGCAGCGCTGGCTGCCGCCGCCCTCGCCATGAGCCTGGATCACCGCTTGATCGAACTGCTGGTTTGCCCCTTGTGCAAGGGACCGTTGACGCTGGCACGCGACGCCCAGGGCCAGCCGCGCGAGCTGCAGTGCCCTGCGGATCGGCTGGGCTTCCCGATCCGGGACGGCATTCCGATCATGCTGGAGAGCGAAGCGCGCGGCATCGAACCCGACAGCGCCCCGATGCCGATCCAGTTGTGAGGTCGGACCGATGCGCTTCACGGTGCTGATCCCCGCACGGCTGGCCAGTTCGCGCCTGCCCGACAAGCCCTTGGCCGACATCGCGGGCCTGCCGATGATCGTGCGTGTGGCCCGAGCCGCGCGCGCCAGCGCGGCCGAGCGTGTGGTGGTGGCCGCCGACGATGCGCGCATCGCCCGGGCCTGTGCCGAGCATGGCGTCCAGGCCGTGCTGACGCGCACCGATCACCCCAGCGGCAGCGACCGCCTGGCCGAAGCCTGTGCATTGCTGGGCCTGGACGGCGATGACGTGGTGCTGAACGTGCAGGGCGACGAGCCCCTGATCGCAGCATCGATGATCGACGCCTGTGCCGCCCTGCTGCTCGAACGGGCCGACTGCATGATGGCCACCGTCGCCCATCCGATCGATGACGTGGCGGAGTTCGCCAACCCGAACGTCGTCAAGGTGGTGCTCGACGCTCGATCGCGCGCGCTCTACTTCTCGCGCGCGCCGATTGCCTGGTGGAGAGACGGCTTCGTGGATGGCATCCGGCAACTCCCCGAGCCCGCTCCGCTGCGCCACGTCGGCCTCTACGCCTACCGTGCCGGTTTCCTGCGCCGCTTTCCGAGCCTGCCGCAGGCGCCGCTGGAAGTGAGCGAGGCGCTCGAGCAGTTGCGGGTGCTGTGGCACGGCGAGCGCATTGCGGTGCACGTGAGCGACGAGCGTCCAGGCCCCGGTGTCGACACCCCCGAAGATCTCGCTCGCGTGCGCGCGCTGTTCGCCGTGAACGGGGCCCCCGCAAGCTGAACATCGGGGCCGCCGTCCCGTCAGTTTCGCGCAGGGACCCTCGGGCGATAATCGACTCGATTCGATCGCCCTGCCGCATCGGCCTCACCGCGTGGCAGCCACATCACAAAACCACTGAGGAACGGATGAGACTGATTCTGTTGGGGGCACCCGGCGCGGGCAAGGGCACACAGGCCGCGTATATCTGCCAGAAGTACGGCATACCGCAGATCTCCACCGGTGACATGCTGCGCGCCGCCGTCAAGGCCGGCACACCGCTGGGCGTGGCGGCCAAGAAGGTGATGGATGCGGGCGGCCTTGTGAGCGACGACATCATCATCGGCCTGGTGAAGGAGCGCATTGCGCAGCCCGACTGCGCCAACGGTTTCCTGTTCGACGGCTTTCCGCGCACGATCCCGCAGGCCGATGCGATGAAGGCCGCCGGCGTCAAGCTCGACGTGGTGCTCGAGATCGACGTGCCCGACAGTGCCATCGTCGAGCGCATCACCGGCCGGCTGTTCCATGTCTCGTCCGGCCGCAGCTACCACGTGAAGTTCAACCCGCCGAAAGTCGCCGGCAAGGACGACGTGACCGGCGAAGACCTGATCCAGCGCGACGACGACAAGGAAGAAACCGTGCGCAAGCGCCTGGCCGTCTACCAAAGCCAGACGCGTCCGCTGGTCGACTACTACTCGGCCTGGAGCGCCACCGGTGACGCTCAGGCGCCGCGTTATCGCAAGATCCTGGGCCTGGGCACGGTGGACGAGATCACGGCCCGCGCGATGGCCGCGCTGGAAGGCTGACATGGACATCACCGGCAAGGTCTTCATCGTCACCGGCGGCGCTTCCGGCCTGGGCGAAGGCACCGCGCGCATGCTGGCGCGCGAAGGTGCGAAGGTCGTGATCGCCGACCTGCAGGCCGACAAGGGCGAAGCCCTGGCGCAGGAACTCGGCGGCGCCTTCGTGCGCTGCGACGTCAGCCTGGAAGCGGACGGTCAGGCCGTGGTCGCGCAGGCACTGTCACTGGGCAAGCTCTGTGGGCTGGTCAATTGCGCCGGCATCGCACCGGCGATCAAGACCGTCGGCAAGGAGGGTGCCCACCCGCTGGCCAGCTTCAGCAAGGTGATCGGCGTCAACCTGATCGGCACCTTCAACATGATTCGCCTCGCGGCTGAAGCGATGTGCAAGAACGCGCCGGAACCCACCGGCGAGCGCGGCGTGATCATCAACACTGCCAGCGTCGCGGCCTACGACGGCCAGATCGGCCAGGCCGCCTATGCGGCTTCGAAGGGCGGCGTGGTAGGGATGA
>CAZXLI010000232.1:0-11057 GCA_964641795.1 uncultured Bordetella sp.
GGAAAACCTGCTGGCCACGCCGGTGCGGCCGTTCGAGGTGATGCTGGGCAAGATCCTGCCCTACGTGGTGCTGGGCTACGTGCAGCTGGGCGTGATCATGGCCGCCGCGGCGCTGCTGTTCGAGGTGCCGATGAACGGCAGCCTGGTGCTGCTGCTGGCGATGATCGGCGTCTTCATGCTGGCCAACCTGGGCGTTGGCTTCACCTTCTCGACGCTGGCGAAGAACCAGCTGCAGGCGCTGCAGATGACTTCCTGCCCTCGATGCTGCTGTCGGGCTTCATGTTCCCGTTCAAGGGCATGCCGGGCTGGGCGCAAGGGCTTGGCGAGGTGCTGCCGCTGACGCACTTCCTGCGCATCGTGCGCGGCATCCTGCTCAAGGGCAATGGCGTGGCCGAGCTGCTGCCCGAGCTGTGGCCGATGGTGGCCTTCCTGCTGGTGGCCGGCGCGGTGGCTTTGGCGCGCTACCGTCAGACGCTGGATTGACGGCGACCTGCGGCACGGCGGCCGCCGAACCCCAGCGCACCGAGCGCGAGCGCCACCAGGGCGAGCGATGCCGGCTCGGGCACGGCAAGCAGCTGCACGCTGGCAAACTGCGTCAGCCCCTGGCCGGGCTGCCGGAAGTTCAGCGTGTTCATGTTGATCTGCAGCAGGCCCCGGCTGCCGAATGACACCTGCACCGGATTCCAGTCGATGGTCAGGTCGACATCGGCATCGCCGACCAGGCCGGTGGTTGCTGAGCCGGTGGCCGTCACCACGCGCAGCCCTGCAAACGGATCGATGAAGCTGAACACCGCCGCGACCCCCAGATTGTCCGTTTCGCCGGCGGAGATCAGCTGTTCGTTCATCGTGACGGTGCCGAACTCGAAGACGAGGACGTCGTTGATGTCCAGCATCGCCGAATGCGTGACCCCGTTGGCGGCAAAGCTCACGTCCAGCAGGTCGGCAAAGGCCGGCAATTCGCTGCCGCCGGCACCGTAGCCCGGCCCGGTGAGGAAGTTCTGCGACGTGACACTGACCGAAATGGGTGCTGCTGATGCACCGGCGCCAGCCATGACCATCCCAAGGGCAGCCGCCAAAGCGCCAAGCTGACGAAGAATCCCACGCATTGCGTGCTCCCGCAACAAGTTGACACGACGTTAAGCATGGACGATGCCGTTGGCAAGGCTTCGCGCGGGGCGAACCCCCATCTGCGGGGGTGCCGATGGCACTGCAAAATGGGCCGGGCGGCAGCGCGCTGCTGGAGGAGACCTCGATGCCGAACTGGCTGTTGGCGCTGGACCGCCATTTCCCGATCCGCTACCTGACCATCACGCTCGCGGCCGTGGCCTTGCTGCTCGGCGCGTTCGCGTGGGTGGGTTTCGGCCGCTTCGCATGGCTGGCCATCGCCGGGGGGGCCGGCGTGCTGATCGGCCTGCGCGACCTGCACCAGGCCCGGCACGCCGTGCTGCGCAACTACCCGGTGATCGGCCACCTGCGCTTCCTGCTCGAATGGATTCGGCCCGAGATGCGCCAGTACTTCATCGAGAGCGACCGCGAGGCGGTGCCGTTCTCGCGCCAGCAGCGCTCGATCGTCTACCAGCGCAGCAAGGGCGAATCGGACAAGCGGCCCTTCGGCACGCAGCTCGACGTGCACCAGACCGGCTACGAGTGGATGAACCATTCGCTGCAGCCGACCCGCATCGCTTCGCACGACTTCCGCGTGCTGATCGGCGGCGCGCCGGGCAGCCGCTGCCGACAGCCCTACTCGGCCAGCCTGTTCAACATCTCGGCGATGAGCTTCGGCGCCTTGAGCGCCAACGCGATCCTGGCGCTGAACGCCGGCGCCAAGCAGGGCAACTTCGCGCATGACACCGGCGAAGGCTCGATCAGCCAGCACCACCGCGTGCACGGCGGCGACCTGATCTGGGAAATCGGCTCGGGCTACTTCGGCTGCCGCAACGACGACGGCAGCTTCAACGAGGCCAAGTTCGTTGACAACGCGATGCAGCCGCAGGTCAAGATGATCGAGCTGAAGCTCAGCCAGGGCGCCAAGCCGGGTCATGGCGGCGTGCTGCCGGGCCCGAAGGTGACGGCCGAGATTGCCGCGGCGCGCGGCGTGCCCGAAGGCGTGGACTGTGTCTCGCCGGCCGCGCACAGCGCGTTTTCCAACCCGTTGCAGATGCTGCGCTTCCTCGACCGGCTGCGCGAGCTCTCGGGCGGCAAGCCGGTCGGCTTCAAGCTCTGCATCGGCCACCCCTGGGAGTGGTTCGCGCTGGCCAAGGCGATGGTCGAGACCGACCTGCTGCCCGACTTCATCGTCGTCGACGGCGCCGAGGGTGGCACCGGCGCCGCGCCGCTGGAATTCACCGACCACGTCGGCGCGCCGCTGCAGGAAGGCTTGCGGCTGGTGCACAACACGCTGGTCGGGCTGAACCTGCGCGACCGCATCCGGATCGGCTGTGCCGGGCGCATCGTCACCGCCTTCGACATCGTGCGCGCGATGGCCATCGGCGCCGACTGGTGCAATGCCGCGCGCGGCTTCATGTTCGCGCTGGGCTGCATCCAGGCCCAGCATTGCCACACCGGCGCCTGCCCGACCGGCGTGACGACGCAGGACCCGATTCGCCAGCGTGCGCTGGTGGTCACCGACAAGGCCGAGCGCGTCGTGCGCTTCCACGACATGACGCTGGAGGCGCTGAAGGAACTGGTGCAGGCCGCCGGGCTGGATCATCCGAACCAGATCACCACCGCGCACATCGTGCGCCGCACCAGCGACCACGCGGTCAGGCTGCTGGCCAACCTGCTGCCGACCGTGAAGCCCGGCGAGTTGCCGGCGGCCGCCCGTGGCGAGGTCGACTGGCCGCATTCGGTGTTCCGGCTGTACTGGCCGGTGGCGCGCAGCGACAGCTGGCAGCCCGCCGCGTGACGTGGATCCCCCCCGGAGCGCCTGCGGCGGCCCCCGGCCCTGGGCGGTCCAGCGGACCGCCCGTTCGCCAGGCGCAGAACGTCCCCCGGACCTTCTGCGTCCGGGCTCACCCCCCCAGGGGGGCGCAGCCAGCGGCCCGGCAGAGCCGGCTCCGCGGCTGCCGCTGGGCTGCGGTTGATGCGTGCGTCACGGGTCGCGTGATGCGCGGTGGGGGCGTTGAAACCCGGCGTCGCGCCGCGCCGTGACGTCGTTCACGACAAGCTCCGTCAAAACCTTGTAGAGGGGTCGTAGCCCCCGAAGCCCGGGGATGTCGATTTCCGGCGCGGTCCCCAGAATCAGTTACACAAAGACACTGATTGCGTTGGGACCATGAAGACGGTGCTGATGGCTGGCCACGCCCCAGCCCAAAACCAGGTTTGGCGTGACGAACTGCTGGCCACCGGCCTGTGGGACGTGCTGGAGCCGGTGCAGAGCTTTGCCGCCGCGCGCGTGCTGCTGCACCGGCACAACCCGGATCTGCTGATCTCCGAGCTGAAGCTGCTGGACGGCACGGTGCTGGACATGATCCGCGTGCTGCGCCTGGGCATCGGCTACCTGAAGGCCCAGGTGCTGGTGGTGGCGCGCGGCGAAGGCAACCCGCTGCTGCTGGACGCGCTGCAGGAGGGGGCCGACAACTTCTACGACCCGGGCGATCCGAAAGCCGAGCCGCTGGCCGTGCACGCCCGCGACACGCTGGCCGGCAACGCCGACATCGCGCCGTGGATCGCCCGTCATCTGCTCGACCACTTCGACAGCCGGCGCCCGCCGCCGTCGCTGCTGGCCAACCCGATCGACGAGCTCACCAGCCCGCTGGCCCTGACGGCCGACGAGCGCCTGCTGCTGCGCCAGCTGGCCATTGGCCGCCGGCTGGGCGAGGTCGCGAAGTACGAGAAGGTCAGCCCTCGGGCGCTGGCGGCCAAGGTGCGCGCGATCTACCGCAAGATGCAGTGGGATCTGCGCGCCGGCGACCTGACCCTGCAGGCGGCCTGAAAGGGAGCCCCCCCGATGCGCCTTCGGCGCCTCCCCCCCAGGGGGGCGACGCCGGTGGCCCGGCAAAGCCGGCTCCACGGCGTCCGCTTGGGGCCCCGGCCCTCGCTCCCACTTCCGGGGGGCGCTGGCCACCCGGAAGGGTGACGCCCGGGCGGGCGGCGGCTGGGTATCATCCCTGCATTCCCCATCCCGCATTCCCCATCCCGCTTTCTCTCCAGGAGTTGCCGCCATGGCCTCAGTCAACAAAGTCATTCTCATCGGCAACCTGGGGCGCGATCCCGAGGTGCGCTACACGCCCAACGGCAGCGCGGTGTGCAACGTCAGCCTGGCCACCACCCGCAACTGGAAGAGCAAGGAATCGGGCGAGCGCCAGGAAGAAACCGAATGGCACCGCGTGGTGTTCTTCGACCGCCTGGCCGAGATCGCCGGCGAATATCTGAAGAAGGGCCGCTCGGTGTATGTCGAGGGCCGGCTGAAGACGCGCAAGTGGACCGACAAGGACGGCGTCGAGAAGTACACCACCGAGATCTTTGCCGACCAGATGCAGCTGCTCGGCGGCCGTGAAGGCATGGGCGGCGGCGCCGAGGAGCGCGGCGGCTACGAAGGCGGCGGCGACGATGCCCCGGCGCCACGCCGCAGCGCCCCGCCGGCACGCAGCAGCGCCGCACCGGCCCCGAAGCCCGCGCCGAAGTCGAGCACCGGGTTCGACGACATGGACGATGACATTCCGTTCTAGGCCCCGGTGCATCGCGCCATGAAAAACGCGGGCTCGTGGCCCGCGTCGAATGCTGAAAGAGAGGGCCGCGGGTGCGGCCCTCGGTGTTTCAGAACTCGTACTTCAGCGTGACTTGCACCGCCCACTGGCTTTCGCCCTTGGCCTGGCGGGTGACGTAGTCCTCCAGCGGGATCACGTTGTAGACGTACTTGCCGTCCTTGATGCCGGCGTAGCGCACGAAGCTGCGGGCCTGGCCGCCGTTGGCCTGGAAGCCGACTTCGTCGATGCGGCCCCAGCGGCGGTCGATCATGTTGCCGATGTTCAGCATGTCGAAGATCACCAGACCCTTCTGGCCGGCGCGGAAGCCCGGCACCTCCTGGCTGAAGCGCAGGTCGAAGCTGTTGACGAAGGGCGAGTAGCTGCCGTTGCGCTTGACCACGCCGCCGGTCGAGCGGCTGAGTTCGGGGTAGCGGTACACCGTGTCCCAGAACGCCGCTTCGGCGGCGGCCGAGGTCTTGTAGGTGTTGTTGGTCGCGAAGACCACCTCGCCCGAGCCCGGTGCCTTCGGGATGTACATCAGGTCGTTGCCGGCCAGGCCGTCGCCGTTGGCGTCGTTGTCGAAGGTCCAGCTGTAGGGCTTGCCGGCACGGCCTTCGTAGAACACGCCGATGCTGGTCTTGTAGCTGCCGATGAAGGCCTGCGACCAGGTGGCCGAGGCGCTGATCCGGTTGCGCACCAGGTACGGCGAGTTGGCGACAACCTCCTCGTTGGGATTGAAGATCGAGCGGCCGGCCCAGTTGGAGTTGGACACCGACGAGGTCAGCGGGCTCACTTCCTTTGCGGCCGCGCGGGTGTAGGCGGCCGACCAGCTGAGCCCCGATGCGGACGGTTGCGACAGCGCCAAGGTCAGCGAATCGGCGCTGCCCTTGGTGGTCTTGGCGGCCAGCAGCACGTTGTTGTACAGCGGGTTGTTCAGCGCACGGCTGCGGATGTTGCAGCTGCTGACCGGATTGCCGTTGACGTCCCAGCAGGCCGGGTCCTGGCCCTTCAGGTCATAGAACATCTCGCGGCCGTCGGGGCCGGTGCGTGTCGGCACGCCAAGGTTCAGGTGCTGGTAGTACAGGCCCTGCTTGGTCTTGGTGTGCAGCCATTCGGCGCTGGCCACCAGGCCCATCCACGGCAGCTCCTTCTCGAACGCCAGGTTCATCTTCCAGACCGAGGGCTGGCCCAGGCCCTTCTCGATGAAGTCGACGTTGGCGGCCGGCGAATTGCCGGCGAAGGTGGGCTGCTTGGTCGGATCCGGGTTGAACAGCCCGTCCGTCGCCGGGCAGGGCGAGAAGCCCGAGATGCCGCAGCCGACGACGCCGGTCGCCACGCCGGTGTTCGAGTAGGGGTTGGACAGCCACACGGTGGCGGCGGCGCCCTGGAACAGGCCGAAACCGCCACGCAGCTGCGACTTCAGCTTGGCGCTCGGATCGAGGTTGAAGTTGAAGCCCACGCGTGGCTGCACGAGGTTCTCGCCGTCCAGCGTGACCGAGTTGTCGAGGCCGAAACCGCCGCGCGCGCGGGTGATGGTATTGGTCGCGGACAGCGAGCCGGCCACCGCCGGCGCAGCCACGGCCGTGTTGGTGATCGGCTTGTCGCCGGTGCTGGTGACGTCGACGCGCACGCCGCCGGTCAGTGTCAGCTGCTTGTTGACCTTCCAGGTGTCCTGCGCAAAGAAGCCGGTGTCGGTGATGCTCCAGCGCGCCACGCCGTCATCGATGGTCTTGCCCGACAGCGGCACCTGCACCTGGTACGCAGCCGGGCGGCCGCGGCGGAAGTTCTCCAGCAGCGCGGCCTCCACCGTCGCGGCATTGGCCGAGCCGCAGGACAGCGCCGCGCCATTGTTGAACTGGTAGGTCAGCGCCGAGGTGGTGTCCAGGCAACGGAAGGTGTAGTTGCCGTTCACGTCCTGCAGGAACGCGTTGTAGATCTTGTTCTGGATGACGTCGGCACCGAACTTGACTTCGTGGTCGCCGGCGTTCCAGGTGGCGCCGAAGTAGGCGTCGTTGGTCTTGGTCTTCAGCGCGTTGAACTGGCGGCTGCGTTCGGTGCCGGCAAACAGCGTGCGGTTGCTACCGACGCTGCTGGGCGTGCCGGCTGGCAACTGGCCGGTGAAGTTCAGGCCGATCTGCGGCGTGTTGACGCTGTTGATCGTGATGCTGTCGTACTTGCGGTTCGACAGCTTCAGCTCGGTGCTGAAGTTCGGCGTCCAGTCGGCGAACCACTGGCCGACCACCGTCTCGATCACGTCGTTCAGGTTGTGCCAGTTGCTGTTGTAGGACAGTGCGGTGGGGGTGATGTTGTTCAGCGACGGGTCGATCTGGTCCGTCTTGGTGTAGCGGATGTTGGCGCGGTGGTCGTCGTTGATGTTCCAGTCGAGCTTGAGCAGCGTGTCCTTGACCTTGGTCTTCAGCTTGCCCGGCGCCTCGGCGCTGCCAAGGTCGAGGCTGTAGCTGGTCTTGGCGATCTGCGCGGCGCTGTCGATCGCCGATTGCGTGATGCCGACGTTCGTCTTGCTGCCGCCGAGCGGGCCGAATTCCGGCGCCGCGCGTGAGCTGTTAAGTTCCTCGTAGCTGGCGAAGAAGAACAGTTTGTCCTTGATGATCGGGCCGCCGAGCACGAAGCCGCGCAGCGTGTCGACGAAGTTCGGCGCGCCGGAGTAGGTGTCGTTGGTGCGGTTGTAGCGATCGCCCGAGAGGTGGTCGTCATCGCGGTAGGTGTGGTAGATCGCGCCGTGGAACTCGTTGGTGCCGCTCTTGGTGACGGCGTTGATGTTGCCGCCGACATAGCCCTTCTGGGTGACGTCGTAGTTCGAGACATTGACCTGCACCGACTGGATCGCGTCCAGCGAGATCGGCTGCTTCAGCGTCGGCAGGCTGTTGGGCTTCAGTCCGAAGGTGTCGGTGATGTTGACGCCGTCGATCGTGATGGTGTTGAAGCGCGAGTTCTGGCCGCCGATCGAGATCTCGCCGCGCTCCTTGTCGGTCTGCGACACGCGCGGGTCGGTGCGCGCGAAGTCCTGCAGGCTGCGCGAGATCGAGGCCAGGCCGTTGATCTCGCGCTGGCCGAGGTTGGTGCCCGAGCCCATGTTGGCGCCGCTGAAGCGCGAGGCGCCGCCCTGGCCGGTCACGACCACCTGGGCGGTGGCGCCGATCGAGCCGTCGATCGTCGTCGTCTCGGCCAGTGCCAGGAACAGGTCCTCGCGCTTGTCGGTCTGGCCGTCCTTGGTGAAGGTGATGACGTACGGGCCGCCCACGCGCAGGCCACGCACCGCGTAGCGGCCTTCGGCGTCGGTCGTGGTGTTGTTGCTCACGCCGGACTCGACGTGGCGGATGGTCACGGTGGCACCGGCCACCGGCTTGCCGTCGGCGCCGGTGACGCGGCCGCTGACCGCCGATGTGGTGTTCTGCGCCAGCACTGGCGCGGCAGCCATGGCCACCGCGACGCTCACCACGGTTCTGGCGAAACCGCCGAATCCAAGCCTGTCGTTCATTCGCTCTCACTCCTCACGATGGATGGCCGCTGCCATGCCGGGTTTGCCGCAGGCCGGATGCAAATTGCCTGCCAACACCGTTTCGCACGAAACTTGACCAAACAGTCAATCTCGCGCAAACCGGGCTGCGGGTAAACCACGGGTTTCTCCCGTGCGATGGGTTTTCGCCACAGTGCTCACCCACGCTTGGTGCGCGAGGGCGCCGTGGCGGTGCGCGGCAGGACAGCGCAGTGTCGGCGCGCGATGTTGAAGGGCGATGACAGTGCCGGCAGGGCCGCACGCGACCGCCCGGCGGCGGCGACGCCGCGGCGTTTCAGACGCCCAGGCCTTCCGCCGCAGCCCAGTCGTGCAGGGCCTGCGCCGCCTGCGCACGCTGCGCCGCCGGCAGGAACGAGGCGGAGGCCGCGGCCAGCCCCATGCGCACCAGGTCGTCCCAGCCGAAGCCAGCCTCGTCGACCAGCCGCGCCGCTTCGTCAGACTGCGTCACGCAGGAGATCAGCTGGTTGTCGGTGTGGAAGGACAGCGACAGCCCGGCGTCCCAGAGCGCGCGGATCGGATGCTGCGCAATCGACGCGGCCGCGCCGGTGTGCACGTTGCTCGTCGGGCAGACCTCCAGGTGCGCGCCGGCGGCCTTCACTTCGTCGACCAGCGGCTGGCCTGCGGGCGTGCCGATCAGGTCGGCCAGCCGCACGCCATGGCCGATGCGGTGCGCGCCCAGGCGCACGGCCTCGGCCACGCGCCGGCCTTCGTCGGCCTCGCCGGCATGCAAGGTGAGCGGCAGGCCTTCTTCGCGCAAGCGGGCCAGCAGCGCGGCATGGCGCGTGGCCGGGTAGCCGGCTTCGGGTCCCGCCAGGTCGAAGGCCACCACGCCCTGGCCGCGGTAGCGCAAGGCCAGGTTCGCGCTGCGGGCGACCTCGGTCTCGTCGAGCTGGCGCATCGCGCAGACGATCAGGCCGCTGGGCAGCGGCGATCGGCGCAGGCCGGTCAGCAGCGCCTCGACCGCGGCTTCGCCGCCGACGCCATGCGCCTCGAACAGCAGCGGCGCGATGCGGAATTCGGCCAGCACGCAGCCGTCGGCGCGCGCGTCCTCGGCGGCCTCGAAGGCGACCCGCTCCAGCGCCTGCGGGCTTGCCATCGCGGCCACCGTCAGCGCGAAACCACGCAGGTATTCCACCAGCGAGCCGGCATGCGCGCGGGCATCGAACCAGGCGGAGAGGGTCTCGGGTTCATCGGCCGGCAGCGCCAGGCTGCGCTGGCGTGCCAGCTCGATCAGGGTGGGGATGCGCAGGCCGCCGTCGAGGTGATCGTGCAGCAGCACCTTGGGCAGCCGGTGCGCACGCTGGGCGGTCGTGTCGTCCGCGCGGGCCGGTGTGGCGTTGGGGTGGTTCTCCATCGCGGGATGCTAGCAACTACGGGGCCGCGCGCGGCGTGAGTCTTGCTATCCTGCCCGACCACATTGACCAACCCTAGGGGTGACCCGCATATGAAGCACCAGCTCCTCGCCCTTGCCGGCCTGATGGCCGTGGCCAGCGCCGCACGGGCCGAGCCGGCCGTGATCTACGACATGGGCGGCAAGTTCGACAAGTCGTTCAACGAGGCGGCGTACAACGGGGCCGAGCGCTGGAAGAAGGAGACCGGCAAGCCCTACCTCGATTTCGAGATCAGCAACGAAGCGCAGCGCGAGCAGGCCATGCGCCGCATGGCCGAGAAGGGCGCCAATCCGATCATCGGCGTGGGCTTCTCGCAGGGCTCGTCGATGGAGAAGGTGTCGAAAGACTTCCCGAAGCTGCAGTTCGCGATCATCGATTCGGTGGTGAAGACGCCGAACGTCGAATCGATCGTCTTCAAGGAACAGGAAGGCAGCTTCCTGGTCGGCATGATGGCCGCGCTGGCCAGCAAGACCGGCAAGGTGGGCTTCATCGGCGGCATGGACATTCCGCTGATCCGCAAGTTCCAGTGCGGCTACGAGCAGGGCGCGAAGTACGCCAACCCGAAGGCCGAAGTAACGTCCAACATGACTGGCACCACCGCCGCGGCCTGGAACGACCCGACGCGCGGCGCCGAGCTGGCCAAGGCCCAGTTCGCCAAGGGTGTCGATGTGGTGTTCGCCGCCGCCGGCGGCACCGGCGTCGGCGTGTACCAGGCCGCCAAGGACGGCGGCAAGTACGCCATCGGCGTCGACAGCAACCAGAACCACCTGCACCCGGGCACGATGCTGACCTCGATGGTCAAGCGCGTGGACGTGGCGGTGTACAACGCCGCGAAGAAGACCACCCCGGGCGTCACCGTGCTGGGCCTGAAGGAAGGCGGCGTCGACTACGCGCTGGACCAGTACAACGAGAAGCTGGTGAGCGCCGAGATGAAGAAGCGGGTCGATGCGGCCAAGGCCGACATCATTGCCGGGAAGATCAAGGTCGCCGACTACATGGCGGACAACGCCTGCAAGTATTGAGCCCCCGGCCGCCTGGCGGCCGCCCCCCGAGGGGGCACCCGACCCGACCGGGCAACCCGGATCGGGCCGGGCCCTTCGACTGACAGCCCGTTCCCCTGACCGCTGCGCGGTCTGTCCCCTGCCGGGGTGAATGCGCACCGAGATGCAGATGCCAATTCCCGCGGTCCGGATGGACCGCATCAACAAGCGCTTTGGTGCGGTCCAGGCCAATCAGGACGTCACGCTGACGGTGGCCGCGGGCACGGTGCATGGCATCGTCGGCGAGAACGGGGCCGGCAAGTCGACGCTGATGTCGATCCTGTACGGCTTCTACCAGGCCGATTCCGGCGAGATCAAGATCGCGGGAGAGCCGCGCCGCATCCGCTCCTCGGCCGATGCGATCGCGGTCGGAATCGGCATGGTCCACCAGCATTTCATG
>CAZXLI010000233.1:0-11013 GCA_964641795.1 uncultured Bordetella sp.
GCCAGGACGGCCGCACGATCCTGCTGATCGAGCACGACGTGAAGCTGGTGATGGGCCTGTGCGACAGCGTCACGGTGCTCGACTACGGCAAGCAGATCGCCGAGGGCACGCCGGCGGACGTGCAGAAGAACGAGAAGGTGATCGAGGCCTACCTCGGCGCCGGCCACAAGGCACATTGATGAAGCCCACCCCCGCAGCGGCCTTTGGCCGCCTCCCCCTCGAGGGGGCAACGCCAGCGGCCCGGCCGAGCCGGCTCCGCGGCGTTCGCTCGACTCCGTACGCGTGCTGAGATCGATCACATGGCCAACAACGAAAACGTTCTTCTGAAGGTCAGCGGCCTGAAGGTCGCCTATGGCGGCATCCAGGCCGTCAAGGGCGTGAGCTTCGAGGTGCGACAGGGCGAACTGGTCAGCCTGATCGGCGCCAACGGCGCCGGCAAGACCACCACGCTGAAGGCCATCACCGCCACGCTGTCGCCGGCCGGCGGCAGCATCGAGTTCATGGGCAAGAACATTGCCGGCCAGGGCGCCTGGGACCTGGTCAAGCAGGGGCTGGTGATGGTGCCCGAAGGGCGCGGCACCTTCGCGCGCATGACCATCGTCGAGAACCTGCAGATGGGCGCCTATGTGCGCGACGATGCCGAGATCCAGGCCGACATCGACAAGGTCTTCGCGCTGTTCCCGCGCCTGAAGGAGCGTGCCGCGCAGCTGGCCGGCACGATGAGCGGCGGCGAACAGCAGATGCTGGCGATGGGCCGTGCGCTGATGGCTCGCCCCAAGGTGCTGCTGCTGGACGAACCTTCGATGGGCCTGTCGCCGATCATGGTCGACAAGATCTTCGAGGTGGTCAACGACATCCACAGCCGCGGCACCACGGTGCTGCTGGTCGAGCAGAACGCCAGCCGCGCGCTGCAGCTGGCCAACCGCGGCTACGTGATGGAGTCGGGCGAGCTGACGATGAGCGGCGACGCGAAGATGCTGCTGAACGACCCGAAGGTGCGGGCGGCCTACCTCGGCGAGTGAGCGCGCGGCGGATTCCGCCGGTTCAGCCGGTTGAGCGTGGCCGCCCGCACTGCGCAACTCCGCACGCTTCGGTCGCGCGCCGGCCTGGGGCTTTCCCTGCACCGCTGGCGATTGCAAGCCAGCTTTAAGGTACAGACGGTTACCTTCGCGGCCTCGCGCCAGGGTGGCGCCGGAGGTGGACCATGCTGTACCGATGCCGCGACCTGCGAACCCTGGGCCTGGCACTCAGCCGAAAGGCCGGCTGGCTGTTGACCGCCGGGCTGATGCTCGGTGCCGCGCAGGCGCAGGACGCCGGCCAGCCGCTGCGCGTGGGCTTCATCTGCCCGTTCAGCGGCGGCTCGGCCGACTTCGGCAACAGCGCACGGCTGGGCGCCGAACTGGCGGTGCACGAGATCAACGAGGTCGGCGGTTTCCTGGGCCGCAAGGTCGAACTGGTCGAGCGCGACGATCAGGCTAACCCCGATCGTGGGCGGCAGATGGCCGAGGACCTGGTGCTCAAGGAGAAGGTGGCCTTCACGATCGGCTACTGCAACACCGGCGTCGCGTTGAAATCGCTGGATGTGTTCCAGGACCACAAGCACCTGCTGATGGTGCCGGTGTCCACCGGCTCGGCGGTGACGGCCAAGTACCCGCCAACACAGAGCTTCATCTTCCGCATGTCGCCGCGCGACACGCTGCAGGCCGGCTTCCTCGTCGACGACATCGTCGTCAAGCGCGGCCTGACCAAGGTGGCCGTGTTCGCCGACAAGACCGGCTACGGCGAGGGTGGGTTGAAGGACGTGCTGAAGTTCCTGTCCGACCGCGGCGTCGAGCCGGTGCAGGTGACCCGCTTCGACCTGGGCGTGCAGAGCCTCACCGCCGAAGTGCAGCAGGCCAAGGCCGCCGGTGCGCAGGCCCTGGTGGGCTACACCGTCGGCCCCGAGCTTGCCGTGCTGGCCCGGGCGCGCGCCGAAGCCAAGTACGAGGGCCTGCTCTACGGCCCCTGGCCGATGTCCTTCCGCACCGTGTGGGAGCGCTCGAACGGCGGCGCCGAGGGCGCGATGATGGTCCAGTCGATCATCCCGAACCTGGCCAACGAGCGGCGCAGCTCGTTCATCGCACGCCTGAAGCGCCAGGCCGGCAAGGAGCCGGTGGCCTCGCTGATGGCCGCGGCGCAGACCTACGACGCCGTGCACCTGATGCTGCGCGCCGTGTTCCAGACCCGCGGCGACACGCGGGCCGAGAAGCTGAAGACGGCGCTGGAGCAGCTGGACAAGCCCTATGTCGGTGTGATCACCACCTATGACCAGCCTTTCAGTGCCAATGACCACGACGCCTTCTCGATCAACATGATCTGGCTCGGCGTCTGGCGCAAGGGCGAGATCCGCTTCCAGTACCCCGAAGACGAGAAGCGGGCCAGCTTCATCCGGCGCAAGCAAGGTTCCTGATGTCGCGCTCGAGCAGCTCGAGCGCGAGGTCCACCTCGTCGGCGCTGATGTTCAGCGCGGGCATCCAGCGCAGCCGCTGGGGCCGCACCGGATTGACCAGCAGGCCGGGCAGGTCGCCGCGCGGCTGATCGCGCAGCGCATCGACCAGCGCGTTCGAGACCGGCTGCGCGAGGTCCAGCGCCAGCAGCAGGCCGCGGCCGTGCACGGCGCCCTGGCCTTGCCGGCGCGACACATCGACCAGCCCGGCGCGCAGCTGCCGGCCGCGTGCGGCCGCCTGCTCGATGAAGCCCGGCGCCGTCACCGCCTGCAGCACTGCCAGCGCCGCCGCGCAGACCAGCGCGTTGCCGTTGTAGGTGCCGCCCTGGTCCCCGGGCTCGAAGCAGCTGACCGCCTCGCTCGCCAGCAGCGCGCCGATCGGCACGCCACCGCCCAGGCCCTTGCCCAGCGTCATGATGTCCGGCGTGATGCCGTACTGCGTGTGCGCGAACAGCGTGCCGCAGCGGCCGATACCGGTCTGCACTTCGTCGACGATCAACAGCAGGCCGTGCCTATCGCACAAAGTGCGCAGCTGCTTCACGAAACCCGGCTCGGCCTCGATCACGCCGGCCTCGCCTTGCACCAGCTCCAGCATCACGGCCACGGTGTCCGGTCCGATCGCCGCGGCCACGGCGGCCAGGTCGTTGTAGGGCACCTTGACGAATCCGGGCACGGCCGGCGCGAACAGCGCATCGAAGCCAGGCTTGCCGCTGGCGGCCATCGTCGCCAGCGTGCGGCCATGGAAGCTGTTGCCGAAGGTGATGATGGTGCTGGCGCCGGCGCGGTGGCGCTGGCCGTATTTGCGCGCGAGCTTGATCGCCCCTTCGTTGGCTTCGGCGCCACTGTTGATGAAGAACACGCGATCGAGTCCGCTCAATCGGACCAGTTCCTGGGCCAGCAGCGTGGCCTGGTCGTTGTACAGGCCGGGGCCGACATGCAGCAGCTGCCCCGCCTGCCGCTGCAGCGCCGCGGTGATCTCCGGCGCCGCGTGGCCGAGTGTGTTGACGGCCCAGCCCTGCACGCAGTCGAGGTAGCGGCGGCCGGCGGAATCCCACAGCCAGCTGCCCTGGCCGCGCACGAACACGGCATCGGGACGATGGGTGATGCGCATCAGCGCATCGGTGGGGTAATGGTCGAAAGACAGCAGCGCGGACATCGGTGTTCCTTGTCGTGGGATGGTCAGTGAGGTAATGAACCACCCGCCGCGGCTGTCTCTCGAGCAATGCTTCCGGGCCATGCGGGCCCCGGAAGCAACAAGGCCACGACGGGTGTCGTGGCCTTGGGTAGCGGCCCGTTTCGGGCCCTTCAGCAGCAACGATCCCGCTCAACGATGTCGTCGAGCGCGGCGTCGCAGCGAAAGGGTGACGGTCGGGGAGCGCATGGCGGAGCGAAGACTAAGGGCAAACCGGGCGACGCGTCAATCGACTTTCGCGCCGGAGGCCTTCACGACCTTCTCGTACTTCGCGAGTTCGGCCTTCACGAAGGCCGCGAACTGCTCGGGCGTGGTGGGCGAGGGTTCGGCCATCAACGTGGCCATGCGGGCCTTGACGTCGGGTGAGTGCAGCGCTTCGACAAAGGCCTTGTTCAGCCGGCCCAGCACCTCGGGCGGCAGCCTGGCCGGACCGAACAGGCCGAACCAGGTGCTGACGTCGAACTGGCCCAGGCCGTCGGCCTTGCCGCTCTCGGCGATCGTCGGTACCTCTGGCATCGCGCTGGCGCGCTTGGCCGAGGTCACTGCGATGGCGCGCAGCTTGCCGGCCTTGATGTTGACCGAGGCGGAGGCGAGGTTGTCGAAGTTCAGGTCGACCTGGCCCGACAGCAATGCCAGCTGCGCCGGGTTGCCACCGGCATACGGGATGTGGACCATGAACACCCCGGCCTGGGCCTTGAACATCTCGCCGGCCAGGTGGCCGGCGCTCCCGTTGCCGCCGGAGCCATAGTTCAGCTGCCCCGGGTGGCCCTTGGCGTACCGCACCAGGTCGTGCACGCCTTGGATGCCCAGGCGCTGCGCGGTCTCGCTGTTCATCACCAGCACGTTTGGCACCTCGGCCACCCGCGTGATCGGCGTGAAGTCGTGGATCGGGTCGTAGGGCATCTTGGCGAACAACCAGGGGTTGATCGCATGCGTGGCCACGGCGCCCATCACGAGGGTCGTGCCGTCGGGTGCCGCCTTGGCCGCCAGGTCGGCGCCGAGGTTGCCGCCGGCACCAGGCTTGTTCTCGACGATCACGGTGCCGAGCGAGTCCTTCACGGCCGCGGCCAGTGCCCGCGCGACGAGGTCCAGCGGGCCACCCGGGGCATAGGGGACGATCAGGCGGATCGGCTTGGCGGCAGGGGCCTGGGCCACAGCCTGCGGCAGGGTCCAAGGGCAGAGCAGGGCGCCGGCAGTGGCCAGTGCCAGGAGAGAGCGACGTGTCATGCCGCCCAGCATAGTGCAGGCGAAGCGCCGGGCCCCGCCGGGCCCGTGCGCTCAGCGGGGCGTGCTGCGGCGCCGACGCTGCCGCCACCCCAGCGCGCCCAAGGCGGCCAGCACCAGCAGCAGCGACTGCGGCTCCGGCGCGGCCGACAGCGTGCCGAAGGTGAGGTTGTCCAGCGAGACGAAATTGCTCGACAGCGACAGGCCGTAGATGTCGGCACTCGACCGGGAGAAGCCGAGGAACCTGGCGCCATCGGTGAAGTCCAGCGAGGCGGTCTCGAAGACCACGTCGAGGATCACGTTGCCGTCGATGTCCAGCGCCGAAATGATCGTCGAGGCATCGGTGCTGGGCAGGTAGTTCACCAGCCCGCCAACGAAGTTCAGGCCGCGGCTGAACGTGAAGGTCAGCGATCCACTCGCGTCGTTCAAGCTGGCGTAGGCGCCGTCGACCGGCCAGTTGCCGTTGGTGCCGAAGTTGCGCGCGGCGCTGGTCACCACCGAGGCGGCTTCGCCGGTCAGCGTGACGACCTCGCCCACTTCGGCCGTGCCAACGTCGAGGCCGCCGCTCACCGAGGCGGGGGGCGCAGTGTCGTAGGCCGAGAAGGTGATCACCTTGGCATCCAGCCCGACCGGCACGCTGCTCACCAGCGCGGCCTGTGCGGCGCCTGCGCCCGCCACCAGGCTCAGCACCCCGACCAGCCGTGCCCAGCGTTGTACGAAACTCTGCATGTCGTGCCCCCTGCGATTCAGCCTGTCGATTGAAACACAGCGGCCCCGGCCGGCGGCAGGGTGGCAATCCGAAACGCCCGGGGATTCGGGCAGCAAGTTGTGCAATGCTGCGCACTTTGGCGCATATCGGCGGCGGGTCAGGCGCCGTGCTTGTCGGCCTCGGACGTGAAGGCGTCGGCATAGAACTCGTCGGCGGGCAAGCCGCATCGCGCGACGAAATCTCGCTGTGCGGCCTCGACCATCACCGGTGCGCCGCAGGCGTAGACCTGATGGCCTGACAAGTCGGGCAGGTCGGCCATCACCACCTGGTGCACGAAGCCGGTCCGGCCGCGCCAGTGGTCTTCGGGCCGGGGCTCGGAGAGCACCGGCACGTAGCGCAGGTTCGGCAACGCGGCCGCGGCCTCGCGGGCCCAGGCGTCACGGTACAGGTCGGCCTTGCCACGGCAGCCCCAGTACAGCACGGCAGGACGCTGGCTGCCCATGTCCTGCATCCGCTCGATGATGGCCTTGATCGGTGCGAAGCCCGTGCCCGACGCCAGCAGCACGATCGGCTTGTCGGACCCTTCGCGCAGGTAGAAGCTGCCGAACGGCCCTTCCATGCGCAGGATCTCCTTCTCCTTCATCGCGCCGAACACATGGTCGGTGAACTCGCCGCCAGGCATGTGGCGCAGGTGAAGCTCGATCGCCGGCGGGTCCATCAGGCGCCCTGGCGCATTGGCCATCGAATAGCTGCGGCGCGCGCCGCTGCGCAGGATGAATTCGATGTACTGGCCGGCGTGGTACTGGAAGCGCTGGTTCGCCGGCAACTGCAGGGTCAGCACCATCACGTCGGGCGCGGCACGTTCGAGCTTCAGCACCCGGCTGGGCATCTTCAGGATCGGGTGGTCGCCGGCACCGGGCACGGTGCGTGCCTCGACGACGCAATCGGTCTGCGGCGTGGCGCAGCAGGGCAGGATGAAGCCGGCGTCTTCCTCGGCGGCGGACAGCGCCTTCAGCTGATGTGCGCCATGCAGCACCCGCCCTTCGAGCAGGCGGCTCTTGCACGAACCGCAGGCGCCGTCGCGGCAGCCATAGGGCATGCCGACGCCTTGGCGGATGGCGGCGGTCAGGATGGGCTCGTCGCGGTCCACGTCGAACGCGCGTTCGGCGGGGTGCAGGGTGACGCGGAAGGTCATGGTGGTGCTGCGAGGGTCTGCAGACCCTAAACTCGCCCGCCATTGTGCCCGCCGCGGCATGCCCGTACGCCCAGCGCCCGATGCCCCTGCCGACCATGCCGATGCGCCGCCCCACCTTGCTGATCATCGGCTGCGGCGATGTGGGGCTGCGCGTGCTGCGGCTGCTGCGCGGGCGCTGGCGGCTGCTGGCGCTGAGTTCGTCGCCCGATCGCCTGCCAGTCCTGCGCGCCGCAGGGGCGGTGCCGCTGCTGGGAAACCTCGACCAGCCAGCCACCCTGGCCCGCCTGGCGGGTCTGGCCGATGCCGTGCTGCATCTGGCGCCTCCGGCGTCCGAAGGGCGCAGCGACAGGCGCACCGCGGCGCTGTTGCAGGCGCTGTCCCGCTGTCCGCGCCTGCGTCGGCTGGTGTATGCCAGCACCACCGGCGTCTATGGCGATGCCGGCGGCGAGCGCGTCGACGAGACGCGTGCGTTGCGTCCAGCCACCGACCGCGCGCTGCGCCGCGTCGATGCCGAGGCCCGCGTGCGCTGGTTCGGCCGATCGCAGGGCGTGGCGGTGACGGTGCTGCGCATCCCCGGCATCTACGCGCCGGACCGCACGGGTGGCGACCCGCGCGAGCGCCTGCGCCGCGGCACGCCGGTGCTCGCGCCCGAGGACGATGTGTTCACCAACCACATCCATGCCGACGACCTGGCGCGCGCCTGCGTGGCCGCATTGCACCGCGGTCTGCCGCAACGCGCGCTGCACGTCTGTGACGACAGCGAGCTGACGATGGGCGAGTATTTCGATCTCGCGGCAGCGCTCAGCGGCCTGCCGCGGCCGCCCCGCATCGGCCGCGCCCAGGCGCGCCAGCAGATGAGCCCGCTGCAGCTGAGCTTCTGGAGCGAATCACGCCGCCTCGACAACCACCGGCTGAAGCACGAGCTGCGTCTGCGGCTGCGCTACCCGACGGTGCGCGAAGGACTGGCGGCGCTCAGATCCCCTGCGGGCGCTTGATCGTCGAACTGCGGTCGACGCTGAAGACCTTGACGGTCTGCGCGCTGCCGTCGCGCAGGATGTCCAGCACCACCTCGCGCTCGGCGGCGCCGAACCACAGCGTCTTCCACAGGGCCTCGAGGGCATGCACCTCGGTACCGTCGACGCGCACGATGTTGTCGCCGGGCTGCAGGCCGGCCACGTCGGCGGGGCTGTCATCGGTGACGCGCACCACGCGCACGCTGCCGTTCTGCTCGATGCAGTTGATTCCCAGCCACGCACGCCGATGGGCCGCAATGCTGCCGGTGCGGCGCAACTCGGGCAGGATGGGGGCGAGCAGGTCCACCGGCACGAACATGTTGCCTGGCACGCGATCGGACTCCTCGGGCGCAGCCGCGTCGGCCACGTACAGCGAACCGATGCCGACCAGTTCACCGTTCCCATTGAACAGCCCCGCGCCGCTGTGGTCGCGGCGCGGCGGCGTGGTGAACAGCGCACCATTGATGTGGTATTCCCAGTAGCCCGAGAAGGCCCGGCGCGACACCAGCCAGGCCGGGCTCACGGCGCCGTCCTCGCCGCCGCTGGCGATCATCATCGCCTCGCGCGCGCCCAGCGCCGCGGCACGCCCCAGCGGCGCCGGCTCGATGCGCAGCGGCGCCAGTGCCTGCACCAGGCCGAAGCCGGTGGCGTTGTCATAGCCCACCACGCGCGCCGGCAGCGTGCGGTCGTCGTCGGTGACGATCTGCACCTGCTCGGCTTCGAGCACCAGGTAGCCGATCGTCAGCACCAGCCCGTCCTGGCCGATCACCACGCCCGAGCCCATGCGCTGCGGACCCAGCGTGGCCGAGGAACGCGCGCCCTCGATCGCGATGACCTGCAGCCCGACCACCGCATTGGCCGCGCGCTGCAGTGCGCGCGAGCGGTCGGCCAGATCGGAAGGGGCGGCGCCAGCGGTGTTCGCGGCGACCGCGCCGCCCACCATCGACATCAGCAGAACCAGCCAGGCAAGCGAGGGCAGACGCAGCTTCATGACGGCGCTCCCGAAGGTGACGGGATGCCTGCAGCATGATCCGTTCCCGCCGCCAAGGCGAGCCCGGGGTTATTCGATCTGCCGCGAATCGGGGGGCGGATCAGCGGCGGCGCTTGCCGCCACCGCCGCTGCCGAAGGGCAGGCGGCCACGCCAGTACAGGATCATCAGCCAGCCGCCGAGCATGCCGCCAGCGAGGTGCGCAAACGAGGCGAAGCCGCCGCCGCCGAGCAGGCTGAGCAGCAGGGCCAGGCCCGCGAAGATCATCACGGCGACCTTGGCCTTCACCGGGATCGGGGGGATCAGCAGCATGATCTGCCGATCGGGGAACAGCATGGCATAGGCCAGCAGCAGGCCGAACATCGCACCCGACAGGCCGAGTTCCGGCAGTCCGCCCCCCAGCAGCCAGCCCACCAGCAGGCCGACGACGGCGGCTGACAGCCCGCAGACCACCAGCATCTGGATGTAGCGGCGTTGGCCCCACAGCTGCTCGAGCGAACTGCCGAACAACCACAGGCCCAGCAGCGTGAAGATCAGGCCTGTCGGGTCAGGGCTCAGGAACACGTAGGTGGCGATCTGCCACGGCGCGAAGTTGCCGCTGCCCAGCGGCCACAGCGCCAGCCAGGCCACGGCCCCGTTCCACAGCCATTGCACGCAGAACACTGCGGTGCAGATCAGCATCAAGGCTTGGGTGACCGGTGGCAGTGGTGGCATGGGGACGGATGCAAGGGCTTGGTGCCCCCGGCCAGACTCGAACTGGCACGCCTTGCGGCGGCGGATTTTGAATCCGCTACGTCTACCGATTTCGTCACGAGGGCGCGTGCACGCACGCCGGGTGACGGCGTGGGCGCGGATTATGGCATGCGGGTTCTGCGGGCTTCGCGCGCGGCTGACACAATCGGCCGCGGAGGTACTGCATTCCATGCCCAGCTACAAGACCATCGAGGACGTGATCGGCCAGACGCCGCTGGTTCGCCTGCAGCGGCTGCCCGGTGCCGCGATCGAGGGCCGCGGCAACGTGATCCTCGGCAAGCTCGAAGGCAACAACCCGGCCGGCTCGGTGAAGGACCGTCCGGCCATGAGCATGATCCGCCGGGCCGAGGAGCGCGGAGACATCCGGCCCGGCGACACGCTGATCGAGGCCACGTCGGGCAACACCGGCATCGCGTTGGCCATGGCCGCTGCAATTCGAGGTTATCGCATGGTGCTGATCATGCCGGAGGACCTGTCGATCGAGCGCGCGCAGACGATGAAGGCCTATGGCGCCGAGCTGATCCTGACACCGCGCTCCGGCGGCATGGAATACGCCCGCGACCTGGCCGAGCAGATGCAGCGCGATGGCAAGGGCCGTGTGCTCGACCAGTTCGCCAATGCCGACAACCCGCGCGTGCACTTCGAGACCACCGGCCCCGAGATCTGGCACGAGACCGAGGGCCGTATCACCCACTTCGTCAGCGCCATGGGCACCACCGGCACCATCACCGGCGTCGGCCGCTACCTGAAGTCGCAGAACCCGGCCGTGCGCATCGTGGGCGCGCAGCCGTCCGAGGGCTCGCGCATCCCCGGCATCCGCAAGTGGCCCGAGGCCTACCTGCCGAAGATCTACGACCCGGCACAGGTCGACGAACTGGTGCTGGTCGAGCAGTCGGCCGCCGAAGACATGGCACGGCGCCTGGCGCGCGAAGAGGGCCTTTTCGCCGGCATCTCGGCCGCCGGCGCGGCCTGGGTCGCGCTGCAGCTGGCGCAGACGGTGAGCAACGCGACCATCGTGTTCGTCGTCTGCGACCGCGGCGAGCGCTATCTCTCGACCGGCGTGTTCCCCGCCTGAGGCCTGCGCCATGGCCCACACGTACCGCTTCTGCCCGAACTGCGCGACCCCGCTGGCAGAGACCGAATCGCTGGAAGATGGCGGCCTCAAGCTGCGCCTGCGCTGCCCGGCCTGCCAGTGGACGCACTGGAACAACCCGACGCCGGTGCTGGCCGCGGTGATCGAATGCGCCGACCGCGACGGCCAGCTGCTGCTGGCGCGCAATGCCGCATGGGGTGGCCGGCTGTTCGGCCTGATCACCGGTTTCATGGAGGCCGGCGAGACGCCCGAAGAGGGCCTGGTGCGCGAGGTGGCCGAGGAGACGGCGCTCGAAGCGCTGAGCACGAAGCTCATCGGCGTCTACGACTTCCAGCGCATGAACCAGGTGATCATCGCCTA
>CAZXLI010000234.1:0-10998 GCA_964641795.1 uncultured Bordetella sp.
TTCGCGCTGACGATGATGCTGGAGCCCGCGATGCTGGCGCCGGTGCTGTCGCAGCCCTCGCTGCCGATGAACGACCCGGCCGGGCTGGAGATCGCGCCCGACGAGCTGGCCGCGGTGCGCGAGCGGCTGCAGCGCGAAGACCTCACCGTGCTGGCCTACCGCTTCGAGGGTGATCGCCATTGCCGGGCCGAGCGCTTTGCGGCTTATCAGGCGGCGCTGGGCGACCGTTTCGTCGCCCGCGTGCTGCCCGACAGCGCGGCGCACCCGAACCCACCGCCCTTCTTTTCCCAGGTGGTGGCCAGCCCGCACAGCGTGGTGACCGCGCACCTGATCGACGAGGCCGGCCAGCCGACCCGCGCGGCGCGCGACGAGATCCTGGGCTTCTTCCGGCAGCGGCTCATGGGCTGATGCCCGGCGCCCTGTTCAACGCGACGGTGCCTCCGCCAGGAACGCGCGCACCGCGGCGATGCTGCGCTCGGGCTGGTCGTTGAACATGAAGTGGCCGGCCTCGGGAATGACCGCGAGCCGCGGCTGGCGGAAGTGCAGCATCAGCCGCCGCTGCTGCGCTTCGCCCACCACGCGATTGCAGGCGCCGGTGAGGAACTCGAAGCGCTCGACCGTGATCTCCGCAGCCGGCATGCGGCGACAAGCCGGTGCCGCGCTGCCGCGCAGCGCTGGCCGCTGTTCGAGGCCCAGCTCCCGGGCTTCAGGCGCGCATCGCGCAGCACCACATCGCCAGCCACTGCGGCATCAGCCTGAGCCGGCTCAAGGTCGGGGCGCGCTCGAACGACCGGCCTCGCCGGGTCAAGGGCGGCGCCATGCGCTGACGCTCGGACTCGGGTGTGTCCTATCGGCGGGACGAGTCGAGAGCGATCGCGCGCTGATCGCCAGGCAGACGCTCAGTTCGATCGCAGCGGCACGCCATCGACACGCAGTTCGAGCAAAGGCGAGACCTTGCTGTTCCAGCCCGACAACGGCAGGCCGTAACCGGCCAGCCTCCAGACCGTGCGCGACTTCGCGCGCCCGTTCACCACGGAGGTTGTCATCACCTTGCAGGTTCTGAAGGAGCCGGCACGCGAGTTGACACGCTCCATGCCCAGGAAGGTTTCGGTGAGGGTTCCGGAGTAGACATCCACCTGGGCGGCACCGGCCTTTCCGTTGGTGGTGATCACCGAAGTCTCCGTGTTGGTGATCGCCTGCTCGGGTGACGATTCACCCGGCTGCAGGGCAGCCAGTTGAATCACCTGCGGCGGGGCCATCACCGTCGTTTCCTCGCTGATATATCCGGTGCTGCGTGACTCCACCTTGTAGCCATAGACGCTGACCACACCCGTCGTCGCTTCATAGTTTGCAAAGTACGTGTCCACTGTCGTGTAGTCGGGCAAATTGCTTTGCACCGCGCTCGCCTCGTAGGCGCGCACGAGTCGGCCTTCGAAGACCACGTTCGAGCGCACGGTGGTCGCCAGTGTTGCGCGCACGCGTGGGTCGGCCGCGCTGCCGGCTACTAGTTCCACGGTGCGCCCGGGTTGCAGCAGCGCCTCTGCCACGCACTCGGCCGGACTGCCGGTGGTCGGCTCGGTCCACAACACGTACAGTGCCGCGACGTCGCTGATCACTTGGCCCTTGGCGTTGCTGAGGACGACCCGGTAGCGCTTGCCGTTGTCTGCGGGTCCGACGTTGGTGAACGTGACCTTGCCGCCAACGAAGCCGGGCAGATCGGTGAAGCTGAAGCCGCCGTCCGTGCTGATCTGCCACTGCACGGATGTCGCGTTCGAGGCATTGATGGAGAAGCTGGCTGCCTCGCCGGCCAGCGCATACGTGGTCTTCGGCTGAGATCCGATATTCGGCAGTCCGCAATCGGCCGGATGGACGCGGCAGGTAAAGTCACTGAGCGCGCCGACGTCCAGCAGCGCATTGTTCGACAGCGGCCCGTACACCAGCGCCCGATTGCCGCTGACACCAACGTAGTTGCCAGTATCGGGATAGAAGCGGTAGATGTAGACGCCGCTGGACTGATTCGTCGCGGGTCCGGGGAAGTATTGCGGATAGGCACGTTCGGCCCAGTCCATGAAATCCGCGGGCGTCGGCGTGGCCGCGGCCGCACCGCCAACGGCGAGCGCGATCAGTATGGACAGTGCCAGGCGCGGAGTGCGCACCGGTGAACGCAGTTGAGTCATGGGCCGGCAGCGTAGCCGCCGCTCGTGCCGCCGCTCGGTGGAATAGTGGCCCGGAACCACCACTTTTCAGTAGCCCGCGGCTGGGCATCGCGCTAGAGTTCTCTTCGCCACAGGCTTCCATGCACTTGGGGGGCTAGCAGGAGTCACCATGCGCCCACCAGCAGGGTCGCCAGCGTTCCAGATGTTCAGCTCGAAGCTGATCCAGCCGGTGCGACGGACCGTGGCGCTGTGGAGCCAGTTTCGGCAGGCCAACCTGCCGATGCGGCGCCTGGGTGACGCGATGAACGCCCCGTCCGAGCCTTACCGCCTGCCGCCTTCCAGGCGCGGCGAAAGCCCACGGCGGATCGAAGGCAATGGCCTGGCCTTTCGCTACGGCGAAGACCGGTCGATGCTCTACGAAGATCTCTCGCTGACCGTTGAACCCGGCCAAGTGGTAGCGCTCATGGGACCTTTCTGACGCGGCAGAGCAATCGCCTGACAACTCAAATCGCCACGAGAACCTGACACGACTTCGATTGTCGAAATAGAGGCGAACAAAAGCGGATCTTGAATATGCAGGGCTTTTCGCATAATTCTCTGCGCATCGAGCCCTTTCTCCGCTTTGTCGAGGCTGCACTGCTTGCGCTAGAGGTAGGCGGCAATACCCTTGTTGCACTAACGATCAGCGGTGGGTTTTCGCGGGTATCTGACTCGACCATCGAGGCGAACAATCCAAACGAATTCTGCGGAGCACGAACAGAAGGAAGTGGCGACAAGCGGAATTTCATAAATGCCGCGATTGACGCGACCCTGGCTGCTTGTCCAAAGCTGTGCTTAGTAGTTGCCTGTTGCGCCATCTCGCCACCCACGCTTGGACAACCTGGGCCGCTGTCTGCCGGAGCCGAGAGGACTCTCAATACTCTCGTCTCATTGGCAAATGGTGAGCCGCCCATTAAGCGATCGATTGAGTCAATGTTTGATGTAGCCCTTCAAGAGTACTTGCGCGACGCCGTATAACCTCTTATCTCGCCCGATCGGCCGCCCCATTGGCTGAAAAAACCGACTCGCGCCGCGGGAATCTGTGGTTTACCGACTCGAGAAACCAGATTTCAATTCGGCTCTTTCTGGCCAATCAGTCGAAATACGATCCGCAGGTCGGCGTACTCTGCGTTCGCCCAGTGGATCTGCTCCCCGCGCTCGGGAAACAATGGAAGTTGAAGGTCGAAAATAGAGGGGAATACATGACGAAGTTCTATGAAGCCCAGGTCTCCGAAAAGCGACGGAGCCTGTGGCTGTCGCCGGATCCTTCAATCGATCCGGGCGGTTGCATTCTTGACTTCAACCTGCTCATCGAGCGCTAGCCCCGGAGCATTTGGTGTGAAGTCGAAGCCAAGGCAGACGCCGTGGCTTTCGAGCATTTCATCGCGCCGCCCGACTCGCCCACGGCCGCGGGCCGCCTGCTGAGCCCGCAGCTCGGGGCGACTGCGACCGGCGTGATCATGATGAGCACTGGCAACAGCATCTTTGTCCAGAACGAGCTGGGTCAGCGTCTCGTGATGACCAGCGCCCTCTTCGACATCACCTTCGCGCCCAATCCGATTGCCATTGCGCACCACAGCGCCGACGGTCTCTTGACCGCGAACGACCGGGTCATGGATGGGCAGAGGCTCCCCGCAGGGCCGTTCAGAGCACCGCCGCCTCGAGCAGCCGGATCGTGCCGGCCGTGGCATCGATCTCGGCCTCGATGCCCAGCGGCACGGTGAACTTGCGCCGGATGTGGCCGATCATCGCGCCGCGGTACACCGGCACGTTCAGCGCGCCGAAGTAGTCGTCGAACACCTCGTCCAGCGTCAGCGTGCCGTAGTTGCCTTCGCCCGGCGTGCAGTTGGTGAAGGCGCCCAGCACCACGCCGGCCAGGCGGTCGAACACGCCCGCCAGTTTCAACGTCGATAACATGCGATCGACGCGGTAGATGTACTCGTTGATCTCTTCGAGGAACAGGATCGCGCCGTCGAACGAAGGCAGGTAGGCCGATCCGCACAGCGCGCTCAGCACCGCCAGGTTGCCGCCCAGCAGCCGGCCGCGCGCGAGCCCGGGGCGGAGGGTCTGGATGCGGTCCTCCTTCGGCGCCGGCAGGTCGCCCAGGTCCCGCGGGTTGCGCATCGTCAGGGCCTGCGCGTCCATCAGCACGCCGCGGAAGTGGCGCAGGCTGAACTCGTTCCATTCCGACACGCCCACCGGCGCGTGGAAGGTCACCAGCCCGCTGCGCGCATGCACCGCGTTGATCAGCGCGGTGATGTCGGAGAAGCCGGCCAGCACTTTCGGATTGCGGCGCATCTGTGCGTAGTCCAGCAGCGGCAGGATGCGGTTGCCGCCCGAGCCACCGGTGAGCGCCAGGATGCCCTGCACGCCGGGGTCGGCGAACATCGCGTTGACATCCGCCGCGCGCTGCGCATCGGTGCCGGCGAACTGGCCGTAGCGCGCGCGCAGGTGCGCGCCTTCGCGCACGCGGAAGCCCAGCGCGGTGAGGGTCTCGGTGGCAACTTCGTAAGGGCCGCGCTCGTAGATCGCCGACGAGGGGTTGATCAGGCCGATGGTGTCGCCGGGCTTCAGGCGCGGCGGCTTGATCAGCGGCAGGCGCTCGGCAGCCTCGGCTCCGTGGGCGGACAGTCCCGCGCCCAGCGCCAGGGCCGCGCCCTGCCGCAGCAGCGCGCGGCGGCCCCGCGAGCGCGGCTCAGTCGACACGCGGCAAGTCCCGTCGCACGCGGTCACGGTCGCCCAGCTCGAAATGCCACCATTCGGTGGCGATGCCCTGGAAGCCGCCCTGCGCCATCGCGGCATAGAGCCAGCGGCGCGCGTCGACCTGCGCCGCCGTCAGCACGCCGCGCGCCAGGTGCTCGTCTTCCAGCGCCGGATGCGAGCGCAGGCTGGCTTCGTCGTAGCCGCTGCCCATGTCGCATTCGCGGCCATCGGCATCGAGCAGCACCACGTCCACCGCCATGCCCCAGGAATGGATCGAGCCAAGGGCCGGGTCGGCAAAGTAGTCCTGCATCGGCGTGCCCACCACGTCGGCCCAGATCGCCTGCTGCACGCGCTGCGGCCGCAGTGCATCCAGCAGCAGCAGGCCGTGACCGGGCCGCTCGCGCGCCAGCCAGGCGGCCGAGGCCTCGATGCCGGCAGCGGCCTCGCGCCGCAGCCAGGCGCAATCGAGCCCGCGGTACAGCGCGCGGCCGGCGAAGTTGTTGCTGCCGGCATAACGCAGATCGTGAGCGACACCCCGCAGGCTCGCCAGCGGCCGGAAGTCCGGGTGGCGGGCGATGTCCTCGACGCGGATGCAATCCACCATCAGAAGAACTTGTAGCTGGCCCGCAGCGTGAAGGCCCGGCCGCGCGGATCGGCCACGCGCGGGTCCCAGCCGGCGCCGGCGGCGAAGTCGAGGTTGTGCGCGGTGAACGGCGGGTCGGTGTCGAACAGGTTCTTGATGCCGAAGCTCAGTGTCAGGTTCTTGATGCCGGTGTAGGTGACCGAGGCGTTGTAGAGGGTGTAGCTGTCCACGTCCTCGACGAAGCCCGGCGGGATGGTGCCGGCCGGCTTCTGGTCCTTGTAGCCGGCGGTGTAGCTCTGCGAGAAAGTGGCGCTCCACGGCCCACGGGTGTAGGTGAAGCCGAGCTGGTGCTTCCAGCGCACGAACAGGTCGCGGTTGTTCCACTGGCCCACGGTTTCGACATAGGGCTGGCTCGCGAAGATGCGCGAGCGGTGGCTGTCCATGTAGGTGCCGTCCAGCGTCAGCGCCCACTGGGCGCCGGCGGCGAACTTGCCGTTGGCCGCCACGCTGATGTCCACGCCGCGGGTGATGTCGCCATCGGCATTGACGAAGCCGGCGCGGATGTAGCCGCCCGGCCCGTCGAGCCGGCCGTTGGTGCCGCGCACCAGGTTCTCGGGGAAGGTGGTGTAGTTGGCGATCACCTGCTGCGGCGTGAGCTCGTAGATCAGGTTGGTGCGCTTGATCTCCCACACGTCCACGCTGCCCGAGAGCCAATCGGTCGGCGAGACGATGAAGCCCAGCGTCCACTGTTTCGATTCCTCGGGCTTCAGGTCCGGATTGCCGCCGTTGCGGCCATTGGGCCGGATGGCGCACACGGTGAGGTCGGAGCCGGCCACCGGGCCGTTCGGGCACAGCACCGGATCGGCGATGTTGCCGGGCACCTGCGATTCGGTGGTGGCGGTGAAGAGCTGGAAGAAGCTCGGCGCGCGGAAGCCGGTGTTGTACGACCCGCGCAGCGCGAACTGCTGCACCGGCGTGTACTTGAAGCTGACCTTCGGGTTGGTGGTGCCGCCGAAATCGCTGTAGTCGTCGTGCCGCACCGCGACCGAGGCCTCGAGCTGCTTGAATACCGGCACCGCCACCTCGGCGAACAGCGCCTTGATGTCGCGCGAAACCTTCGGGAACTGCGGGTCGAAGGGCGCCAGGAACACCGGCTGCGAGGCACGCGAGCCGTCGTCGAACTGGTAGCTTTCCTTGCGCACGTCGAAGCCCACCGCCAGCGCCAGCGGGCCGGCCGGCAGCTTCATCAGTTCGCCCGACACCGACCCGTCGAACTCGGTGGTGGTGGACTTGCCGCCGAACAGCCGCGTGCCGCTGGCGCTGGCATTGGCCAGCAGCTGCTTGGCCGCATCGGTCTGGCTTTGGCCGGGCAGCAGCCAGGGGTTGATCTGGCCGCTGGCCAGCGCGGCGTTCAGCGGGCTGGTGAAGTAGTAGCCGCCCACCAGCAGCGAGGTGGCCTTGCTCTCGGCCTGCGACAGCCCGGTCTTGTAGTCCCACGCCCCGAAGCTGCCTTCCATGCCCACCAGGAAGCGCGAGCCGTCGGTGGTGGTCTCGATCGTGCGCTTGCCGCAGTCGGTGCAGCGCCAGCGGTAGGCGATCGGCTTGGTCTTGTCGAAGGTGGGGATGTAGGCCGAGAGGTCCTGGTAGTACGGCCCGTTCACCGGGTAGGCGGTGGCCAGCGAGGTGGTGATCTGGTAGGGCTCGAACTGCTTGGTGGCTTTGGAACGCGAGGCCACCGCTTCGACGAAGGCGGTGTGGTTGGGCGCCACGGCGAACTCGCCGCGGCCGACGAAGTTGGTGCGCTCGATCGGCTGGATCAGCACCTCGGCGCCGCCGTAGTCGTAGGCGCAGGCATAGCGGGCGCCCGGCGAGGCCCACAGCTGGTACTGGTACTGCGACATCGTCGGCACCGAGTCGCACTTGCCCTGGAAGCTGAGCAGGTTGGCGCGGTTGAAGGTCTGCGTGCCGCCTTCGGGCGTCTTGAAGGTGGCGCCGATGGCGGTGCCGGCCAGGCCGGTCTGGCTGGCGAAGGGCGCGCCGGCGGTGTCCGGCGACAGGCCGCGCTCGGGCTGGAAGCCGTTGGCGAACGAGCGCTGCTCACCGGCCAGCTTCTGCTGCTTGTCGAAGGTGAGGTTGGCCATCAGGTGGAAGCGGTCGGCGCTGATGTCGCCCCAGCCGCCGGTGATCGAGCCGCGGTAGATGTCGCCGCCGCCATGCTGCGTGGTGTCGACGAAGGCGGTGGCTTCCAGGCCCTTGTAGTCGCGCCGCAGGATGAAGTTGATGACGCCGCCGATGGCGTCGGTGCCGTAGATCGCCGAGGCGCCGTCTTTCAGCACCTCCACCCGTTCCACAGCGGCCAGCGGAATCCAGTTCAGGTCGACCGAGTTGCCCTTGGCGCCGTGCGCCGGCACGCGCCGGCCATTCAGCAGCACCAGCGTGCTCGAAGCGCCCAGGCCGCGCAGGTTTGCGCTGGAGTTGCCGTTGTTGTTGCGGTCGGTCGTGCCGAGCTGGATGCCGACATTGGACGACAGGTTGTCGGCCCCGGTGCCGTTGGCGGTGATGCGGGCCACCAGCTGCTCGGCGCTGACGATGCCAGCGCGGTCGATCTCCTGGCGCGAGATCACCTGCAGCGGCAGCGCCCCTTCGGTCTGCACCCGCTTGATGCTGGAGCCGGTGATCTCGACGCGCTGGGCGGGGTCGCTCTGCTGCGCTGATGCCGATGCGGCGGCGCAAAGCAACAGGATGGCACGGACGATGTGCTTCAGTTCCATGGCAAGACACTCCTCGAACTTGTCGGCCGTCTTTTGGGCAGATCCGGCTTGGCCGGGCTGCTCAACCCCCTCGGGGGGCGGGCCGAGCTAACGGCACGGCCCGGGGGGCACTCTTGTGCGTGACGGTGCTGTGACCGACTGTCGCGGCGTGTCGCGCGACGTGCAAGCGGCACGCGGCAGGGTGTGCGTTTCCAGCAACTGCGCCACACCGCGCGTCCAGCCGACTGAACGGCCGTGGCCGATCAACCCCTGCCGTTAAGCCCGCGCTCGGACAAGGACAAAGCCTGCCGGAAGGCCTTGCGCAGCCGGTACAGCTGCGCCGGCCGGTGGGCGCCGCCCGCGGTCATTTCGCCCTCGATCGGCTCGAGCATGCCCAGCTCGTCCATCTTGCGGCGGAAGCTCACCTTGTTGACCGGCTCGCCCAGCACCGCCTCGTACACCGCCTGCAGCTGCGGCAGCGTGAATCGATCG
Organism: uncultured Bordetella sp.; assembly: GCA_964641795.1. Taxonomy (GTDB): domain Bacteria; phylum Pseudomonadota; class Gammaproteobacteria; order Burkholderiales; family Burkholderiaceae_C; genus Pseudaquabacterium. The sequence goes on from CAZXLI010000234.1 coordinate 8,724, forward strand.
CCGCAAAGGTAGACCGGCAAGGACGAATACTGGCTCTTGGTGCGCACGCGCTGCACCGCGGTGGCCACGATCTCGCGGTGGTCGAAGGGCAGCGGCGGCAGGCGGTCCACCGGTGCCAGCGTGGTCTCGGCCGGCGGCCCGCCTTCGGCCGACAACGCCGCCAGCGGCAGCAGCGCGCAGTAGACGATCGACACCGACCAGCCGCGCGGATCGCGCGCCGCGCCGCTGAAGGTGGCCAGTTGCTCGAGGTAGGGGCTCTTGAGGCCGAGCTTCTGGCGCAGCACCCGCTCGGCGGCCTGCGCCGCGTCCGCATCCTCCTGCACATGCACATAGCCACCGGGCAACGCCAGCGCGCCCTTGAACGGCTCACGCTCGCGCCGTTGCAGCAGCACGGCCAGCGCATCGTCGCGCAGGGTCAGCAGCACCACGTCGACGGTGCAGATCAGCGGCTCGGCGGTCTCGCGCATCAGGCTTGCGACAAACTTGAAACAAAGCCGACTATACGTGCCGACCTCACCAATGACCAAGGTCACGCCATGTTAGTTGCATGTTTGTCTTAACTGGCTTAGAGTAGATTCACCGAAAGCCAAGAGGAAGACGCCATGCCCCGCAACGTGCAGCTGCTGATCATCGACCCGCAGAACGACTTCTGCGACCTGCCCGCCGGCCCGCACGGCACGCCGGCCTTGCCGGTGGCCGGCGCCGATGCCGACATGCAGCGCCTGGCCGGCTTCATCGATGCCGCCGGCGACGCGATCGGCGAAATCACCATCACGCTGGATTCGCACCACCGGCTGGACATCGCCCACCCCACCTTCTGGCAGACGCGCGCGGGCGGCGCGGTGGGCCCGTTCACCCAGATCACCGCCGCCCAGGTGCGCGCCGGCGAGTACGCGCCGCGCGACCCCGCCGCCCTGCCGCGCACACTGGCCTACCTGAACGAGCTGGAAGCCCGCGGCCGCTACACGCTGATGGTGTGGCCGGTGCACTGCGAGATCGGCAGCTGGGGCCACAACGTGCATGCCGCAGTGCGCAGCGCCTACAACCGCTGGGAAGAGCGCCGCCAGGCCATCGTGCGCAAGGTGAACAAGGGATCGAACCCCTGGACCGAGCACTACAGCGCGGTGCAGGCCGAGGTGCCCGACGTGGCCGACGCCGACACCCAGCTGAACCGCGCGCTGATCGAGGCGCTGGACCGCGCCGACCTGCTGTTCATCGCCGGCGAGGCCAGCAGCCACTGCGTGAAAGCCACCACCGAGCACATCGCCGAACACCTGCCCGGCGGCCGGCTCGACCGCCTGGTGCTGCTGACCGACTGCATGAGCCCGGTGGGCGGCTTCGAGGCCCAGGCCGAAGGCTTCCTGGCCGCGATGCGCGCCAAGGGCCTGCGCACCGCCACCAGCGCCGAGGCGCTGCAACGCTTGAAGCAGTAAGCCTGCCCGGCCCGATACACCGCTGATACGGCAGCCGGCGACAACCACGGCTGCCGGGGCCGCGCGCACCCCGCCCCTTGCTGCGCGCACCAAGAGACCACGATGAACGCCCCGATCACCAGCCTGCTGGAAACCGACCTCTACAAGTTCACGATGTGGCAGACCATGCTGCATCGGCATCCGCAGACGCAGGCGCGCTACCGCTTCGTCTGCCGCAACACACCGGCCTACCCGCTGGCCGAACTGCTGCCCGCGGTAAACGCCGCGCTCGACACGCTGTGCGCACTGCGCTTCCGCCCCGACGAGCTGGCCTACCTGAAGGGCCTGCGCTTCATCAAGAGCGATTTCGTCGACTTCCTGCGCATCTTCCAGTTCCAGCGCGACTTCATCCGCGCCGGCGTCGAAGGCGACCACCTGACGATCGAGGCCGAAGGCCCGCAGGTGCATGTGATGGCCTTCGAGATCTACGTGCTGGCCATCGTCAACGAGCTGTACTTCTGCCGCTTCGACCAGGCCGCCGCGCTGGCCGAAGGGCGCCAGCGCCTGGCCGCGAAGATCGCGCAGCTGAAGGCCTTTGGCGCCGAGGCGCCGCGCCGCCACCCGTTCGAGTTCTTCGACTTCGGCCTGCGCCGCCGCTTCAGCGGCCCGTGGCACCGCGAGGTCGTCACCACCTTGCAGCGCGAGGTGCCCGAGTACTTCAAGGGCAGCTCCAACGTGCTGCTGGCCCGCGACCTGAACCTGGTGCCGATCGGCACGATGGCCCACGAGTACCTTCAGAGTTATCAGGCGCTGGGCGTGCGGCTGCGCGACCACCAGAAGGCGGCGCTGGAGGACTGGGTGCA
>CAZXLI010000235.1:0-10963 GCA_964641795.1 uncultured Bordetella sp.
GCTACCAGGGCGTGACCGCCAAGGTGGCATTCGAGGCCGATGGCGAGCTGAAGAACCCGGCGATGACGCTGTACGTCTACAAGGACGGCAAGAAGTCCCCACTGAACTAAGGCCCACCCCCGGAGCGCCTGCGGCGCTTCCCCCTCAAGGGGGCCACGCCAGCGGCCCGGCGGAGCCGGTTCCGCGGCGTGTGCTGGGGGCGCCGGCGCTGATTCAGACCATTTCCACTTTCACTCCAAGAGAACGCAACTCATGAACATGCAAGTCACCCGCATCGGCCTGGCGGCCGCGCTGTCGCTCACCGCTGTCGCCGCCTCGGCGCAAAGCAACGTCACGCTGTATGGCCGCGTGAACCTCTCGGTCGAAAGCCAGAAGGTCGGCGATGCCTCGAAGACCGTGCTGCAGAACAACTCCTCGCGCTGGGGCGTGCGCGGCAGCGAAGACCTGGGCGGCGGCCTGAAGGCCGGCTTCAACCTCGAGAGCGGCTTCAGCGCCGACACCGGTACCGCCGCGTCCACCTTCTTCGGCCGCCGCAGCGAAGTGAACCTCTCGGGCGGCTTCGGCACCCTGCGCATGGGCCGCTTCTTCAGCGAGGCCTACTTCGCCACCGCCGACTACGTCAGCAACCACAACCACGACACCGGCACCTCGTCGGACGCGCTCTACGCCTACCTGGGCCGCGATGCGAACAAGATCGCCTACCGCCTGCCCGAGTTCGCCAAGGACCTGAGCATCGAAGGCGCGGTGCTGCTGCATGAAGGCGTGGCCGGCCAGAAGAACAACTACGACTTCGCGGTCAACTACGCCACCGGCGGCCTGCAACTGGGCCTGGGCTACGAGATGGCCGACACCACGACGACCAAGAAGGACCGGTCGCCTTCCGCGCCTTCTACAGCAGCGGCCCGTTCGGCTTCGGCGGCTATGTGCAGCGCGACAAGAACGCCTACGGCGCGGGCAACCGCACCAACGTGCGCCTGTCGGCGATGTACACGATGGACCTGAGCGAGTTCCACGTCAACGTGGGCTCGGCCGGCGACACCGGCAACATCAAGGACAGCAGCGCCCGCCAGTACACGCTGGCCTACAACTACCTGCTGAGCAAGCGCACCAAGGTCTACACCTTCATCACCAAGGTCGACGACAGCAAGGCCGGCCTGTACGGCGGTGACTTCCGCTCGTTCGCCGTGGGCGTGCGCCACAACTTCTAAGCAGTTTCAACCGGTCCTCTGTTCTGTTCATTGCAGTGCCTTTGGGCAGTTGCCCGGCCGGCCGTCGTCTGACGCCGGCTGGCCGGGGTTTTTCTTTCACTTGCTAGAGCCTGGAGTTCCGCATGCACGCCCGTCGTTTCGGCATCTTCGCGGTGATCCTGGCGGCGCTGGCCGCCGCCGTCTTCTGGGCCTGGCCGCGTGTGCCGGACACCTTGCGCATCGGCGTGGCAGCGCCGTTCAGCGGTGAGCTGGCCCACCAGGGGCGCGACCTGCTCAACGGCGTGGAGATGGCCGTCGAGGAGATCAACGCGCAGGGCGGTGTGCGCATCGCCGGCAAGAACGTGCAGTTGGCGGTCGTGAGCTACGACGACAAGGCCAACCCCCAGGAGGGCCAGAAGGCCGCACGCGAACTGGTCCGGCAGGGCGTGCTGGTGGCGGTGGCGAACCTCAATTCCGGCGTCAGCATCCCGGCCGCACCGATCTATGCGCAGGCCGGCATTCCGCAGTTGGCGATCTCGACCAAGCCCGACTACACCCGCCAGGGCCTGCCGACCACGCTGCGCCTGGTGGCCAACGACGACATGCAGTCCGTGGCCATGGGCAGCTACGCGCTGCAGATGCCCGGGGTCGAGCGCATCGCCGTGGTCGACGACGGCACGCCCTACGGCAAGGGCCTGGCCGAGCAGGCATCCAAGGTGATCGCCAAGGCCTCGCGCCCGGTGGTGCTGCGCCGCACGCTGGACGACAAGACCACCGAGTTCGCCGAGCTGGTCAAGGCCCTGGCCGACGCCAGGGTGGACCTGCTGGTGACGACCCTGGCCGACTTCCAGATCCGCGCGCTGGCCGATGCGTTGGGTCAGTCGGGTCCTTCGAAACTGCGCATCCTGGGCGGCGACACGCTGAAGACGCCGGCCCTGGTGGGCTCGGCGCGCAAGGTGGGCGGCATCTTCGCGGCCTCGCCGATCCTCGAGGCGCGCGAGTTCCTGCAGGGCAAGGGCTTCCTCGAGCGCTTCCGCAAGCGCTTCAACCACGATCCGGTGTACGGCGCGCACTACACCTACGACGCCATCTTCGTCGTTGCCGACGCGCTGACGCGCAATGGCTCGGCCGACCGCGGCGAACTGCTGGCGCGGCTGAAGCAGTTCGACGGACTGGCGCCGGTGACCGGCACGATGCGTTTCGACGCGCAGGGCGAGCAGCGCTACGGCTCGATCGGCATCTACAAGCTCGGCAGCGAACGCTGGGAGCTGATGCTGCGCTCGGACAGCTGGTGAGCGGCCATGGCCAGGCTGTTGACATCGCTCACGATCCGTGGCCGCTTTCATTGGATGCTAGGCATCGTTGGCGTCGCGTTGCTGGCCGTGGCGCTGCTCAATGCCCTGGGCAACCGCGTCGGGCGCCAGGCGGCGGAGACCGTGCTGGCACAGACCGCCGACGCCTTGCGCGACGGCGGCGCGTTGCGCGAGACAGTGGCGCAGCTGCGCCGGCTGGAGTCCGCGATCATCGCCATCGGCAGCAGCAACACGCTGGAAGTGCAGCGGCTGACGCAGGAGTGGCAGCAGGCGCTGGCGGCCAGCGCGAAGGCGGCCGAGCGCATCGGCCAGGCCGAGGGCTCCGGCGATGAGGTGCGCGAGCTCACCGCGCGCCACGCCCGGCTGCTGGCCGACTATGCGGCGCTGATCCAGCCGATTGCCGCGCAATTGCAGGCCGCCAAGATCGACGGCGCGGTGGCGCTGGCCTATGCAGCGCGCGCCGAAGACACGGTCAGGCAGATGCAGGCCAACGTCGGTGCGTTGACCGAGCGGCAGCTCGCACGCGTCGCGGTGCTGCGCCAACGCGCCGCCCAGCGGGCCGGCGTGGCCGATGTCCTGCAACTGGGCCTGGTGGTCGCCGTGCTGGCGCTGTTCCTGCCCCTGGCCTGGACCACCCAACGTGCCGTGTGCGGCCCGCTGGACCAGGCCGTGGCCATGGCAGAGCGCATTGCGGACGGGGACCTGGGCGGCCCGGTGGCTGCAGGTGGTCAGGACGAGATTGGCCGCCTGCTGCAGGCGATGGCGCGCATGCAGCAGCGGCTGCAGGCGGTGGTCAGCGAGATCCGGCTCAGTGCCGACGGCATCTGCACCGCCAGTGCCGAAGTGGCCGCCGGCAATGCCGACCTGAGCCGGCGCACCGAGCAGCAGGCCGGCAGCCTGCAGCGCGCGGCCGCTTCGATGGAGGAGCTGCACGCCACCGTGGTGGAAAACGCCGAAGGGGCGCGCCAGGCGCGCGAACTCGCCAGCGCGGCCAGCGCGGTGGCCGCGCAGGGCGGCCAGGCGGTGGCGCGGGTGGTGCGGCGGATGGTGGACATCAGCGCGAGCTCCCGCCGCATCGAGGAGATCGTCGGCGTCATCGAAGGCATCGCGTTCCAGACTCACATCCTGGCGCTCAATGCCGCGGTCGAGGCGGCGCGCGCCGGCGAGCAGGGGCGTGGCTTCTCGGTGGTGGCCAGCGAGGTGCAGATGCTGGCGCAGCGCAGCGCCGAGGCGGCCAAGCAGATCAAGCAGTTGATCGGCAGCAGCGTGGCCGAGGTCGATGCCGGTGCCGCGCTGGTGACCGATGCGGGTGCCACGATGCACGACATCGTCGAGCAGGTCGGCCAGGTCGACGGGCTGATCGGCGCCATCAGCGGCGCCACGCATCAGCAGACCGAACGCATCGCGCTGCTGAATGCCGCGGTCACGCAGCTGGACGGCAACACCCAGCACAACGCCGCGCTGGTGGAGCAGAGCGCCGCCGCCGCCGAGAGCCTGCGGCAGCAGGCCGAGCGGCTGGTGGCCGCGGTGGCGGTGTTCCGGCTCTAGGGGCCGATCACGCCCCCGCAGGTCGGGCGGGCCCCGGGTTCACCACGGGCAGGCATGCACTGTTCTGGCGCTACACTCGCGCCGCGCTGCCGCCGGCCGGTCCGCATAGCGCGCGAATTGCTTCGGCAAGCCGCCGATGAACCCCTCGCTCGCCGCATCGATGTCCCTGGCCGCGTGCCTTGCCTCCGCCCGTGCGTTGCTGCTCTCGCTGTCGATGGCGGCCGTGGCGCTGCCGGTTGCCGCGCAGGATTCGCCGACGCTGCGACGCATCCGTGACACCGGTGTGGTGACTCTGGGCTACCGCGTCAGCTCGGTGCCGTTCTCGTACCTCGATGCCAAGCGCCGGCCGATCGGCTACTCGATCGACATCTGCGAGCGTGTGGTCGACGCGATCCGCCAGCGCCTGAGCCAACCCACGATCGAGACCCGGCTGGTGATGGTGACCTCGGCCACCCGCGTGCCGATGCTGGCCAACGGCACCATCGACCTCGAATGCGGCGTCACGACCAACACCGCCGAACGGCAGAAGACGGTGGCCTTCTCGATCACCACCTTCGTGGCCGCGAGCCGGCTGCTGTCGCGCAGCAGCGCCAACATCCGCGGCCTGGAAGACCTGCGCGGCCAGCCGGTGGCCACCACGGTGTCGACCACCAGCATCCAGTACCTCACCGCCGCCAACCAGGCGCGCGGGCTGGACATGAAGATCCTCGCCGGCGCCGACGATGCCGATGCCTTCCAGATGGTGCGCACCGGTCGTGCCGCCGCGTTCGCGATGGACGACGTGCTGCTGCGCGGCGTGCTGGCCACCGCACCCGATGCACGCGAGTACAGCATCTCGACCGAGACACTGACGGTCGAACCGTATGCCATCGGCATGAGCCGCGACGACCCGGCCTTCAAGCAACTGGTCGACGGCGTGATCATCGACCTGTTCCGCCGCGGCCAGATCCATGCGATCTACAAGAAGTGGTTCGAGAGCCCGATCCCGCCGCAGGACATCAACCTGAAGCTGCCGATGAGCGATTCGCTGCTGCGCGTGATCGCGCGGCCGACCGATTCGCCGGACCCGCAGGCCTATCGCTGAGGCCGCAGGCCTTCAGCCCAGCGCAGCCAGCGCCGCCGCGATGCGCTGCTGCCACATGCGCGCCCCCTGGCGCTCGGCCACCGTCAGCGCCTCGGCCAGGCGGCGTTGGCTGGCGGCGGCGCCTTCGGCGTGTTGCAGCAGCAGCGCCTCGATGCGGCGCAGTTCGGGCTCGGCCCAGACCTCGCCGGTCAGGGCGATGCCTTCGTGCGCGGCCAGCAGCAGGGTGCGGGCGTCGTCGAGGCGGCCGAGGGCCGCCTCGGCCTGGGCCATCAGCATCTCGCCGTGCGCGCGGTAGTTGCGTGCGCCGGTGCCCCACCAGGCGGCGGCGCCGTCGCGCATCAGCGGCAGCGCGGCCTCGGGCTGGCCCTGGTGCAGCAGCGCCGCGCCGCGGAAGAACAGGCCGCCGCCGGCCATCAGCGCGAAGCCGTGTTCGCGGCCCACCTGCTCGGTGCGCTCGGCCAGCAGGGCCAGGCTCGGGCCCTGCTCGCGCAGCGACAGCAGCAGGCAGCCGAAGATCAGCGATTGCGCCAGGCTGTGGGCATGGCCGGTGGCCTCGGCATGGGCGATCAGCTCGTCCTGCAGCGCCTGCGCGGCATCTTCTTCGCCGAGTACAAAGAGCGTTAGGGCCTGGAAGTTGCCGGCCATCACCTTGTGGTCGATGCCCTGGGCGTGGGCCAGGCCGGCATGGCGCTGGTGGTCGTACATCGCCAGCGCGCGCTGCAGGTGGGCGCGGGCGGTGACGGGATCGCCGACATGGAAGGCCACCGCGCCCAGCGCCCGGTGGCTGATCATCTCGATCGTCGGGTCGGCATTGGTGCGTGCCACCGTCAGCAGCTGGCGCGCCGGCGCCAGCGCGGCGGCACATTGGCCGCGCACCATGTGGTAGGCGTACAGGCCGTTCAGCGCGGTGATCATCGCGCCTTCGTCGTACAGCGCCCGGGCCAGCTCCACCGCGCGTTCGCTGGCCGCACCGGTGGCCGCCGCGGCCACGCCCTGCGAGGCGCGCAGCGCCGCCAGCCGCAGCACCTGCAGGCTGAGTTCGGCGCGGTCGCGCTGTTCACCGGCGGGCAGGGCCTCGAGCAGGGCCATGCCTTGGTCCAGGTCGGCCAGCGCCTCGATCACGGCCGACCGGTTGAGCGCGCGCTCGCCGGCGCGGCGCCACAGCGGCAGCGCGCGCAGCGGCTCGCCGCCTTCGGTGAAGTGGCGCGCCACCGTCTCGGGTTCGAGCTCGAGCACGGCCGGGAACTGCGTGGCCAGCACGCCGGCGATGCGCTGGTGCAGCTGCTTGCGCGCACTGCGCAGCAGCGACTCCTCGGCCGCGGCCTGCAGCAGCGCGTGGCGGAACACATAGCGCGCCTGGGGCGCGATGCCGCGCCGTCGCAACAGCCCGGCGCTCACCAGCTGGTGCAGGCCGTGGCTCAGCTCGGGCGCGGGCCGCTCGCTCACCGCCGCCAGCAGCTCGAAGCTGAACTCGCGGCCCAGCAGCGCCGCGGTCTGCGCCAGCGATTTCGCGCTGCCCAGCCGGTCCAGGCGCGCCATCAGCGAGGCATGCAGCGTGGTCGGCATCTGCGCCGGCCACGGGGTGTCCAGGCCGCGGCCCAGCTCCTGGCTGTCGAGCACCGCGCGCAGGATTTCCTCGGCATACAGCGGCACGCCGTCGGCGGTGTCGACCAGGCGTTCGATCAGCGCCAGTGGCAGCTCGGGGGCGCCGGCCTCGGCGGCCAGGCCCCGCACCAGCATGCGCATCACGTCGGCCGGCAGGCGCTGCAGCTCGATGCGGTCCTGGCCCGGCTGCTGCAGCCAGGGCGGATCGAAGTCGGGCCGCTGGGTCAGCAGCAGCAGCAGGCCCTGCGTCTGCGGCGTGCGGGACACCAGGCGTTCGATGAGCTTGAGCGTCGACGGGTCGGCCCAGTGCAGGTCTTCGCACACCAGCAGCATCGGTGAGCGCAGCGAGGTGGCGGTGAGCCAGTCCAGCAGCAGCGCCTGCGTGCCCTGCATCAACTCGGCCGGGGTCCAGCCGGCCACCGACTGCGCGGCGGCCGAGGCCGGCGCCAGCAGGGCGGCCAGCAGCGGCACGCCCTCGTCGCGTGCGATGCCGGCTTCGGCCAGCAGCGCGCTCAGGCGCTCCTGTACCTCGTCGTCGGCCGATTGCGGGTGGAGTCCGCTGCGCCGGGCCAGGTGTTGTGCCAGCGGGTACAGCGCGCTGTGGCGATGGAAGGGCGAGCAGCGCAGCACGATGGCGCTGGCGCCGGCGGCCTGCAGGGCCGAGCGCAGCTCGCTGGCCAGCCGCGTCTTGCCCAGGCCCGCTTCGCCGCGCAGCGTGACGACCCGCCCGGCGCCCTGGCGCGCGGCGGCCCAGGCCTGGTGCAGCTGCGTCAGCCGGCCGTTGATGTCGATCAGCGGCGTGTGGCCGCTGCTCTGCCGGTCGGCCGCATCGCGCTCGCTCTGCACCCAGGCCAGCCGCATCGGCTGTGCGCTGTCCTTCAGCCGGTGCAGGCCCAGGTCCTCGGTGATGAAGACGTCGTTCAGCAGCCGCAGCGTGGTGTCGCTGACCACCACCGTGCCCGGCGCCGCCCGGTTCTGGATGTGCGACGCGAGGTTGGGCACCTCGCCCAGGGCCAGGGATTCGCGCCGGTCGCCGCTGCCGACTTGCCCGACCACCACCACGCCGGTGTGGATGCCCACGCGCAGCCGCAGGCCACCGGGCTGCAATGCCGCGAGGGCCACCGCCGTGGCGCGCTGCACCGCCGGTTGCAGCGCCAGGCCGGCGCGCACCGCACGCTCGGCATCGTCTTCATGCGCCTGTGGCCAGCCGAAGTAGGCGAGCAGGCCATCGCCCAGGTACTGCGCGATATGGCCGCCGGCGGGCAGCAGCACTTGCGCGCATTCCTGCTGGTAGAGGCGCAACAGGTCGCGCCAGTCCTCGGGGTCCATGCGGCCTGAGAGGCGCGTGGAGCCGACCACGTCGCAGAACAGCACGGTGATCAGCCGGCGCTCGGCTTCGGCGACCGGTGGCGCCGGCGGCTCGGCCGAGGCCGCCGTGGCGTTGTTCGAGGGCGACGCGGCGGTGGCCACCGCGTTCAGTACACCGTCCTCGTCGAGCCGCGCGATGCGCAGCACGGTGACGAGCTCGTGGATCAGATCAGACAGCGCGGCGTCGTCGAGCCCGTACTCGCGCTGCAGCGCGCGACCGGAGATGCGCTGGCGCCGTTGCAGCAGCTCGCTCGCAGCATCCAGGATCTGTTCGAATCGCACCGCCGCGCCGCCTTGGCCCCAACCCGAGGGCCGAAGGGTCCGGCCCGATGGCGCCAAAGTATAGGCAAGGCAACGCAACACCAGCGCACGCCGCAGATCCGGCTTCGCCGGTCCGCTGGCGTGGCCCCCTCGAGGGGGGAGAGCCCGGACATGAATGGTCCGGTGGACCATTCATGCCTGGCGAGCGGCCGGACCAGAGTGCCGGCCTGGGCCGGAGGCCGCCGCAGGCGCTTCGGGGGTGGGTCAAGTCACCCGGGGAACGGCGGCAGCAACAGCAGGTGCAACTGCACCAGGTCGTCTTCTTCCGGGTGCGGCGTGCGGGTGAAGCCGCAGTGGTGCAGCAGGCTCAGGCAGGCGCGGTGGCTGGCCGGCACGTCGGCACGCAGCCAGCGCAGACCGCGGCGCGCGGCGGCACGGGCCAAGGCCAGCAAGGCCTGGGTGCCGATGCCGTGGCGCTGCCAGCCGTCGGCCACCACCAGTGCGATGTCCGCGCTGCCGGAGTTGCCGTCGACCATGAAGCAGGCTTCGCCGATGACGCGTTCGCCGCCTTCGTCCGGCACGGTGATCACGCAGCCGACGTGGTGGTCGAAGTCGAGCTCGGTGAGCTGTGCCAATTGGGCCACCGACAGCGCTTCGCCCGAGCCCGGGAAGCGCGCCTGCCGGCTGCCGCGCGACAGCCCGCCCACGAAGCGCGCCAGCGCCGGGCCGTCCTTCGGCAGCATCGGGCGCAGCAGCACCGGCGTGCCGTCGGGCATGCGCCAGCTCGCACTCAGGTCGGCCGGGATCCGGCACAGCTGCTGGGCGGCCGGGGCGGCGGAACTGCTGCGCTGGAAGGCGGAGGTCATCATGGGCGTCATCTGCGAGTCGATGGGGCTCACTGTACGGAGAGAGCCCTAGAACAGCGGATGAACAATTCGGATGCCGGCGAGTGACATAGTGCGCTCAGCTTTCGGTTGACGGCATGGCTGTCACATCACCTGCGCCACCCAACGGCGGTAGCGCGCGGCGAGCTTCTCGGCGTAGTACGGGTCCTTCACGTCCAGCGGCTTGTCCGGATCGTCGATGACGACCAGCGGCCGCGGCGGCCGGCGCGGCGTGCTTTCGACACGGCAGCTGGACGGTGAGTCGGTCGCGCTGTCGACCTCGCCGGCGCGGGCCGGGGTGGCGGCGGCCAGCGCACACAGCGCAGCCAGCACGGCCGTGCACACGCTGGCCGCGAGCTGGCGGAACGGGGGATCGAGCCGGGGCTCGGCGGGGGTTGTCATGGCAGCTGTCCTCAGCATCGTTGTTTGGGAATCGATGCGGGTCAGTCTAGGTAGCAACCCTAGGCCGTGCTGCTAAGTCTTGCGTAAACGCGCCTTAAGAAAATCCTAAACCGTGCGCGTTTGGGTTCGTTAAGCAGACACTGAACGAAATGCGACGGTCCGCGCGGTCGCCAGGGGCGCCCGCACGAGCGCGATGCTCAGCCACACGGCGAGGCTGAAGTACAGCGACATCCACAGCATCTCGCTGCGCCAGTCTTCCCAGCGATGCGAGACGACGCGACGCAGCGACACGTCCTCGAGTCCCTGCCACAGGCCCAGGTAGGGCCGGCCCTGGGCCTGGTCGGCCAGCCAGCGCGACCAGTACATCGGCACATCGACCAGCGCCATGAACGCGACGTAGGCCAGGGCCGCGCTGCACAGCAGCGCCAGCAGCGGGCGGTGCCGCGGGCGGTAATGAGGCCACAGCGCGAGCATCGCAGCGGCCAGCAGGGCGGCGGTCACCGCCCACAGCGACTCCTCGGCGACATGGCCGATGTTCGCTGTGGTCAGCACCGAGTACCAGGAGCAGGTCTCGGCCAGCGCGATCAGCGGCAGCACCAGCGCCGCGATGCGGCGACCGACAGCGCTGCCCGCACCGCGCGCAGCGCTGTCCAGCAGCAGCGCCCACTGCGCGGCAAAGCTCAGTTCGGCCACCGTGGCGACACTGCGGCCGACCAGCACGCTGGAGAGCCAGCTGTCGACCAGGCACAGTCGCGGCACGTCATAGACCGGCAGCACCGAGCGGAAGGCGCAGCCCAGCACGTAGGCCGCCGAAAGCCCGAGCAGCCAGCGACGCAGGCGTCTCTCAGCGTCGGCCAGCTGCGCCTGCTGGCGGCGCAGCAGCGCAGCGGTGGCCAGCCAGGCCCCGATGTTGAGCACGCTCACCGCGCACAAGCCGCCCCACCACGAATAGACGCCGGCCGACATCACCCGCTCGCCGCGCACCGCGCGCCCCGGTGCGCGGTAAACCGTATAAACAGTATATTTCTTTTGGGGTCGGGGAGGGCCCCCGGCCGGGGCCTAAGGCTTGACGCGCGAGGCTCGCATCACCGGCGGCGAGCGCTTGAGCGTGCGCAGCAGGTCGGCCAGGTGCAGCCGGTCGCGCACCGACACCAGCAGCCGCAGCTCGGCCACGTCGGGGTCGTGCTCGTTGTCCATGTCGATGTGGGTGATGTCGGCTTCGGCCGACGAGACCGAGGCGGCCACCTGCGCCAGCGCGCCCTTGCCGTTGCGCACCAGCACCTGCACCATGGTTTCGAAGGGCCGGGTCGG
>CAZXLI010000236.1:0-10904 GCA_964641795.1 uncultured Bordetella sp.
GCAGACCAAGACGCTCGGGCGCGCCGATCTCAGCACGCAACAGCATCGCCAACGAGTGCAACATGCCGAACCCCGCCATCAGCGATGGGCGCCGTCGCGCACAAGGCCCGACAGTACGCGCCGATGCTTCATTCTGCTTCTCCACGTCGCCCAAGGCGCACCGCCGGCGTGGCCCCCTCGAGGGGGGCGAGCCCGGACACAGAAGGTCCGGGGGTGGGCCCTCAGAACTGCCAGCCGGCGACCAATGTGATCGCATCACGGTCCCCTGCGTTGTCGAACGGATTGCCCCACACCCGGCTGGTAGACAGTTCGCCAAAGGCCTTGCCGGCGGCCAGCCGCAAGCCCAGGCCCAGCGTGCGCCGGCCTTCGCCCAGCGCATTGTCGAACGACCAGCCCTTGAGGTCCTGGCCGAACGCGAGGCTGGGGCTCAGCAGCCAGCCGGGGCCGACGCGCCAGCCGGCCGACAGGCGCATGCGCAGCCCCCAGGCGCGGGCGGTGACGTAGCCGTCGTTGCTGCACTGCTTGCTGTCGGCCGCGCCGGTGCACACACCGTTGACCGGGCCGTTGCCGTAGACGTCGGGACGGCGATAACGCCGGATATTCACGTCCGGCAGGTCGTGCACGAACTTGCCGGCGGCCTCGACGCGCAGCTGCAGCGTCTCGGCGCCCATCAGGTTGCGCCACTGGCGGCTGACGCCGATGCGCAGGTCGGAGACCGAGAGCCGGTCGTAGCCGCGGTAGCGGCCGCCGGGCGCGGTGGCACGTTCGTCAGCGCGCAGCAGCGAGGGGGTGTTCAGCGTCGACGCGAAGGCGCCCACCAGGTCGCCCGCGTTCAGTGGCACCGGCAGGTTGGGGCTGTGCGTCAGCTCTGCCTGCCAGGTGCTGTCGCCGAGTGTGAAGCTGGCGTCGGCGGCCACCACGTGCACATGCTCGGCGTACTCCAGCTCGTACATCGGGTTCAGGCCGCCGGGGTCGTTGGGCAGCGCCACCGTGTTGCCGCTGCGGCGCGACTTGATCATGTTGTAGTTGAACGCGCGGTTGTGCACGTCGGCCGCGTAGACCGCCGCGCGCCAGTTGCCGCCCGGCGGGGCATAGCCCAGCGACAAGCCGTACTGCCCGCTGCCCGAGGGCTTGATGACGCCTGAGCGCTTGAGGTAGCTGCCGGCCGCGAGGTTGTCGCGGTCGTTCGCATTGGCGCCGAGGATCACCTTGTCGCAGTCGCCGTCCAGGTAGTCGGCCACCGAGTAGAAGGTGCCGCAGACCGTGCTGGCGTTGGGCACGAAGCCGAGCATCACGAAGCCGTCGGCGCGCCAGCCGCCGGCGGCCTGCAGCGTGGCGCGCAGCGCGGGTGCCGGCGCCTGGTTCTCGGCGGCGATCGCACCGGGCCGGCGGCTGCCGGGCAGGTCCTGCGCGTCGATCTGCCGCAGGCCACCGCCCAGCAGCGAAGGCTCGCCCCAGCCGATCAGCTGCTGGCCCAGGCGCCAGACGACCCGGTGCTCGCCCAGGCCCTGCGCCAGTTCGGCATACGCTTCCTGCAGCACGGCGCCGGAAAAGCGGCTGCGGCGGTCGAAGCCGGCGTCGGACAGCGGCCGGTCGCCGCGCAGGCCGTTGGCCAGGTTGCCCCAGGGCATGGCCTTGTTCTCCAGCGTGTCGTCGTACCAGGCCTTGCCCGAGAGCACCAGCGCAAAGGCCCCGCGCTCGAGCCGGCCCTGCGCATGCAGCTTCAGAACGGTGGAGAACGGGTCGCCATCGCCGAAGTTGAGGTTGCCGTCGTCCTGGTTGCGACCGCCGGTGGCAAGCCCGGTGGCACCCACGGCCTGGGCATTGATACGGTTGATGACCTCCGGGTTGCGATCGCTGTCGCGGCGCGACTGGCCCAGCGTCAAGGTCGCGCCGTAGCTCAGCCGTGCATCACCCAGCTGCAGGGCATCGGCCGCCGGGCAGGCAGCGTGATAAGCGGCAAAAGGCGCGGCCATGGCCAGGCGGCGCGCCGCTCGCACCAGGTGCGGCAAGGCGGTCCTCATGTGGTGTCTCCCCGAGCGTTGTGGTGTGTCTTGTCAATCGGCCAGGCGTTCGACCTGCGGCAGCGGCACCTCGCCCTTCACCAGCGCCGGCGCGGGCAGGTAGGCGCGCAAGGTCAGCCGGAACGGGCCGACCGGCGCCGGCAGCCAGTTGGCCGTGCCTTCGGCCGGCGCGGCATGCTGCACCAGCAGGTCGATCGACCCATCGTCGCGGGCCTTCAGGCCGGACGTGCGGTTGCCCACCGCATAGCGTCCCAGCGGATTGGGGGTGAAGAAGAAGCGGCCGTCGGGCATCACTTCGTACAGCGTCAGGCTCCAGAAGCCGCGCGCCGGCAGCCCGCCCGGCGGGATGCGCACGCGGTAGCGGTGGCCGCCGTCCAGCGTGGCGCCGGCGGCATCGACGAAGGTGCTCAGGTACAGGGTCTCGGTGGTGTCCAGCGCCGCGATGCCGCGCAGCGCGACGGTGGCGCGCAGGCCGAGGTTGCCGTTCCACTGGCCCACTTCGGGCGGCGGGTATTCCCAGCCCTGCACGCGGCGCGCGATCAGGCGGCTCGGGTCCTTCACCGCCGCGGTGGCCTGCGGCCAAGCCTGGGCCCAGCCCTGGCGCACGCGCTCGTCCAGCGCGGCCCACTCGGGCGCGCCGGCCCCCAGGCCCAGCGGCTTGGCGGCCTCGGCCAGCGGGGCCATCGCGCCGCGCGGCGGGTTGCGTTCGAGGAATTCGTTGACGACGCGCAGGAACTGCTCGGGCTGCGGCTCCTTCGGCGGCACGCTGCGCTGGCGCGGGTAGTCGGCCATCGGCCTGGGCGCGGTGATGCGCATGCGGTCCTGCAGCGCGGCCACCGCCGGCAAGTCGGCCGGGCCGTCGACCAGCGTGCGCACCAGCAGCCACATGTCCTGCGTGTCGGCGTCGACGCGGTGGCTGTAGGCCGGCACCGGCCCGCTCCAGCCCGGCCCGACCACCGCCACCCGCAGCGGCCCTTCGCCCTGCGCGCGGCTGCCGAGGATGGCGACGTTGTCGGTGTGGAAGTTCATGAACTGCAGCGAGTAGTAGCGCCCGGTCATCGCCGGCATGTCCACCATCACCGGCCCCAGGCGCAGGTCGAGCCGGGCCGACGAGTACAGCGTGTCGTTGTTCGGCGCGGTGACGGTGCGCGCGGTGTGGTCGAGCAGCTGGCGCAGGTGGTTGAAGGTGTTGAGGTCGTGGCGGCGCGGGTTGGCCGTGTCCTCGATCGCGGTGTAGCGCAGCCGCGCCATCTCGTACAGCGGATAGAACGCGACGTAGGCCTGCGTGTAGGCCTCCGCACCCGGCGCCGGCTGCGCCGAGGCGCCCGGCGCGATGAGGCCCAGCAGGCAGGCCGCGACGACGAAGCGGGGGGCTCGCAGCATGTTCAGGCGTCCTTCATCAGCAAGGGTTCGGTGTGAAAGCTGCGCCAGCCGAGCGCGAACTCGGCGGCCCAGCGCGCCGGATGCCCGTCCCCGCCCTGCAGCCAGCCCAGGCGCGTGGCCTCGTCGATGAACTCCGCCACGCTGCGCAGCCGCGCCACCGGCACGCCGGCCTCGACCAGGCGCTGCTCGGCCTGCTCGGCGCTCAAGGCCCGCATGCCCGCGGCCAATGCCTCGGCGGCCGGCTGCCTGGAGCCGGCGCTGACCTGCAAGGCGGCCAGCGAGCGCGCCACCTGCTCCTCGGTGTTGGCGCCCAGCGCCACCCAGCCGTCGCGGGCCTCGAAGAAGCCGGCGCCCGGGCTGCCGGAATAGCCGGTGTTGCCGATGCGCGGGGCGTCGATGCCGGTCACCGCGGTGTCGCAGGCCATCGGGAACAGCAGCTGCATCGCCGCGCGCGCCATGCTGACCTCGAGGTACTGGCCCTGGCCGGTCCGGTAACGTGTCATCAGCGCGGCCATGATCGCGCTGACGGCCGTCATGCCGGTGGCGGTGTCGGTGAGCGGGAAGCCCACCTTGATCGGCGGGTCGCCTTCGCGGCCGTTCTGCCGCGCAATGCCGGTCATCGCCTGCACCACGTGGTCGTAGGCGCCGCGTGCGCCCCAGGCCGGGTCCTCGCTGCCGAAGCCGGAGATCGAGCAGACCACCAGCCCCGGCCGGCGCGCGGCCAGCGCCTCGTAGCCCAGGCCCTTGCGCGCCAGCGAGCCGGGCGCGAAGCTGTCGATCAGCACGTCGGCTTCGTCCACCAGCGCCAGCGCGGCGGCCAGGCCGGCAGGCGTGGTGATGTCGATGCGCTGCACCTGCTTGCCCTCGTTCAGCGCCTCGTAGGCACGCTGGCCATGCGGCACCGAGGCCAGGAAGTCGCCGGTGCACGGCGGCTCGACCTTGATGACCTCGGCCCCCAGGCGCAGCAGCTGCAGCCCGGTGTAGGGCCCGGCGATGACATGCGAGAACTCGACGACGCGCACGCCCGCCAGGGGCTGCGGACGGATGGCTTGCAGCGCCATCGTCAGTTCACCGCCAGGCGCGTCGCCTTGACGATGCGCGCGAGCTTGGCGGTCTCGGCCGCGACGAACTCGGCGAACTCGCCCTCGCTGGCGCTGAGCGCGATGCTCACGCCCAGCAGTGCATGCGCCTTGATCACCTCGGGATCGGCATAGACCTGGCGGTGCACCGCGAACAGCTTGCCGAGGATGGGCTTCGGCGTGCCGGCCGGCAGCCACAGCCCGCTCCAGGCCACCAGTTCCAGGTCGGCCGAGCCGGTGAGCTCGCGCAGCGTCGGCAACTCGGGCCACTGCGCGTCGCGCTGGCCGCTGGTGATGGCCAGCGCGCGCAACCGGCCGCCCTGCAGCAGCGGCACCACGGTGGACGCGGTGGGAATCGCGAACTGGATGTCGCCCGACTCCAGGGCGCCGGCCAGTTCGGCCGAGCCGCGGTAGGGGATGTGCACGCAATCGACGCCGGCCTGCTGCACCAGTGCCGCCGCGGCCAGGTGCGCCGCGCTGCCGATGCCGCCGGAGCCGTAGTTCAGGCGGGCCGGCTCGGCGCGCGCGGCGGCCAGCAGGTCCTGCAGCGTCTTGAAGCGCGAGGCCGCCGACACCACCAGCAGCGAGGGCGCGGTGGACAGCCGGATCACATGCGCGAAGCTCTTCAGCGGATCGAAGGCCGCCTTGGGCTGCAGCAGTTTCTGCGTGACATGGGTCGAGGCGCCCAGCAGCCAGGTGTAGCCATCGGCCGGCTGGGCGGCGACGTACTCCGCCGCGATCATGCCGCCGGCGCCGACCTTGTTCTCGGCATACACCGTCTGCCCCAGCACCTGGCCGATGCGCGGCAGGATCTGGCGCGTCAGCACATCAGGCCCGCCGCCCGGCGCATAGGGCACGACGAAGCGGATCGGCCGCTCGGGGTAGGCGCCCTGCGCGCGCGCCGCGGCCGCGCAGGCCAGGCCGGCCGCCAGCAGCCGGCGACGGTTCAACAAGGAAGGCATGCCGACGATCCTAGGCAGCGAACACGGCGCCGTCCATAATCTTCGGCGATAGCCTCCATAACCGATTGGAATGGGTGTGCCCGATGCGCTTCGAAGACATCGACTACGCGATGGCGATCGCCCGCGCCGGCGGCGTGGCACGGGCCGCGCAGCAGCTGGGCATCTCGCAGCCGGCGCTGTCGAAGGCGCTGGCGCGGCTGGAAGCCGAGCTGAAGACGCGGCTGTTCGAACGCAGCGTGCGCGGCGCCCGGCTCACCGATGAAGGCCGGCTGTTCCTGCGCCATGCCACGCGCGCGGCGCTGCATGCGGCCGATGCGCGTGCCGCGCTGCGCGACCGGCGCCTGGGCGCCAGCGGCCTGGTGCGGCTGGGCGTGGGCATCGGCGTGCCGGGGCCGCCGATCGCCGAGGCCTGCGCGGCGTTGGCCGACGCGGGTCCGGTGCGCTTCGAGATCCGCTCGGGCATGAGCGATTCGCTGCTCGAGGTGCTGCGCAGCGGCGAGCTCGACGTCATCGTCAGCGGCATTCCGCGGCCGGCCGGCAACGACCTGCTGTGGACCCCGCTGTGGCCCGACCCGATGCTGCCGCACATCCCGCGCAGCAACCCGCTGGCCGCGCAGCCGCGGCGCTGGAGCCTGAAGAACCTGCGCGAGCAGCGCTGGCTGCTGCCGCCGGTGGGCACGGTGGCGCGCGGCCATTTCGACAGCGCCTTCATCAGCGCCGGGCTGACGCCGCCGGAGCCGGTGGTGGAATCGCGCGACAGCAACAAGGATGGCGACCTCTCGCTGGCGCTGGGCGCGGTGATCATGCTGCCGCTGTCGCTGAGCCGGCACGATGCGCGCGTCTCGGAGTTCGCCGTCGTGCGCAGCGTGCCGGCGCTGCGCTTGGAGCGCACGGTGTCGCTGCTGAGCCGGCGGGCGAGCTATGTCTCGCCGGTGGTCAAGCGCTTCATCGGCCTGCTGCGGGCGCACCGCGGCGCGGCGCCCGTCACCTGAAGCCTGGCGTCAGCCCGCGTCGAGCTCGCTGCCGGGGCGGCTCGACGGCCGGAGGCTGCCGGCCCACCGCGACATGTCAGGGTTGACGAGCTTCTTCGGCTCACGGTCGCCATCGGCTGCCAGCGAAGGCCGTGGCAGTGCCGGCACCGGCCAGCGCGGCGCGGCCCGGCCGCGCGAGAGCGCCTGCTGCAGCAGCGGCACCACCCGTGCCGGCGGCTCGCCCAGCACGCGCACCGCGCACACGCCATCGGCACCGCATTGCGCGGCCTGCATGAACTGCTCGGCCTCGAGCAGACCGCCGATCGCCACCACCGGCGTGCTGGCCACCGCACACCACCAGGCCAGGTTGTGCAGGCCCTGCGGGCGCCAGGGCATGGCCTTGGTCAGCGTCGGCCACACCGGACCGCAGGCGATGTAGCGCGGCGCCAGCGCCTTGGCGCGCGCCAGTTCCCACAGGCTGTGCGTGCTGATGCCCAGCTGCAGGCCGCTGTCACGCAGGGCGGCGCGGCCGTCCTCGCCCAGCGCCAGCAGGTCTTCCTGGCCCAGGTGCACCGCGCGTGCGCCCAGGCGCTGCGCCAGGCGCCAGTGGTCGTTGACGAACAGCTCGGCGCCGGCGGCCGCGCAGGCCTCGACGGCGGCGCGGACCTCGGCGGCCAGCGCCGGCGCTGCGTCGTCCTGCGCCTTGATGCGCAGCTGCACGGTGCGCACGCCGGCGGCCAGCAGCTGCCGCACACGATCGGCGTTATCGACGATGGCGTACAGGCCCAGCGATGGCAGGCCGGTGCGCGGCAGTGGTGCGGCAAAGAACGGCGACTCGCCCCAGGACAGGCAGGGCAGCAGCGCCGGATCGGTCGCAAAGCCGTCGCCGGCGCGCACCGGCCCTGCGCCCTGGCCTGCCGGCTGCGCACGGCGCAGCGCCTGCAGCGTGGCCATCTTCGCGAGCACCAGCGCATCGGCCGGCACGAAGCCCAGCGCCAGCGCCGCGGCGGCGCTGCTGGCGAAGGTGCAGCCGGTGCCGTGCGTGTGGCGCGTGTCGATGCGCGGTCCGGCCAGCCAGCCGGCGGCCTGCGGCGTGGCGATCCAGTCGAGCACCTGGCCATCGTGGTCGGCGCTGTCACCGCCGGTGATCGCAACAGCGCTTGAACCTAGCGCCTGAAGTGCGCGCGCAAGCGAGGGCAGGTCGCGCGCATCGGCGGCCGCGCCGCCGAGCAGGCGCGCGGCTTCGGCGCGGTTGGGCGTGATCAGCGTTGCGCGCGGCAGCAGCCATTCGCGGTAGGCATCGAGCAAGGCGTCATCGGCGAAGTCGGCGCCGCTGCTGGCGCGCAGCACCGGGTCGACCACCAGCGCCAGCGGGCCGGCTTCGCGCAGCCGGTCGACCCAGCGGGCAACGCTGCGCACATGGTCCACGCTGCCGAGCAGCCCGGTCTTGATCACCTGCGGCGGCATGTCGTCGGCCAGCGCGGCGAGCTGCGCTTCCAGCAGCGCCGGCGCCACCGGGTCGATGCGGGTGACGGCGCGCGAGTGCTGCGCGGTGACCGCCGCGACCACCGGGCACAGGTGCACGCCGAAGGCATCGGCCGCGCGCTGGTCGGCGGCCAGCCCGGCGCCGCCGCCGGAGTCGGTGCCGGCAATGCTCCAGACGATCGGCGGGGTCGATGGATCGGCGGGGTTCATCCGACGGCCTCGGGCAGCAGGAAGGGATGGCCCAGCACCGGGGTGCTCGGCACCGCGAAGTCCTGGCGCGCCATCACGCCGGCCTGCCAGGCGCTGCGGCCGGCCTCGATCGCCAGCTTGAATGCGGCGGCCATGCGCACCGGATCGCGCGCCTGCGCCACCGCGCTGTTCAGCAGCACCGCATCGAAGCCCAGCTCGAGCGCCTGCGCGGCGTGGGATGGCGCACCGATGCCGGCATCGATGATCAGCAGCGTGTCGGGCAGGCGCTCGCGCAGCGTGCGCAGCGCGAACGGGTTCAGCAGGCCCTGGCCCGAGCCGATGGGCGCGCCCCAGGGCATCAGCAGCAGGCAGCCGGCGTCCAGCAGCCGGCGGCACAGCACCAGGTCGTCGGTGCAGTACGGGAACACGGTGAAGCCGTCGCGCACCAGCTGCGTTGCCGCGGCCAGCAGCTCGAAGGGGTCGGGCTGCAGCGTGTGCTCGTCGCCGACGACCTCGAGCTTGACCCAGTCGGTGCCGTAGAGCTCGCGCGCCATGTGGGCGAGCTGGATCGCCTCGTGCGCGCTGCGGCAGCCGGCGGTGTTCGGCAGCAGCCGAGCGCCGCTGCGGGCCAGCACGCCGCGGATCGCGGCGATGAAGCCGTTGTCGCCGGCCGCGCCCGCCAGCGTGCGCTTCAGGCCGACGGTGACGACCTGCGCGCCCGAGGCCAGCAGCGCCTGTTCCAGCACCGCGGGCGACGGGTAGCCGGCGGTGCCGAGCAGGAAGCGGCTGTGCAGCGTGACCGGGCCGACTTGCCAGGGATCGTCTGGGGTCGCCGATGGGAACGAGCGTGTGACGGACATGAGAGTCGCTCCGATTCAAGCGCACACCGCGGATCCGGCTCCGCCGGTCCGCCGGTGTGGCCCCCAGGAGGGGGAGGCGCCGCAGGCGCTACGGGGGTGGATCATTCAGCCTCCGACGATGGGTTGGAACAACAGCACCTGCTGGCCTTCCGCGAGCAGGAAGCCGGCGCGTGCGGCGCGTGGCACGAACTGGCCGTCGACCGCGGTGGCGATCGCCTCGCCGGCCTCGCCGCTGAGCTGCAGCAGATCGGCCAGCGTGCTGCCGGCCGGCAAGGTGTGGCTGCGGTCGCCAAGGCGCACGGTGACGGGGCTGTGCAAGGTCGCCGTCATGCCGCGGCCTCCGTTGCCGCAGGCAGCAGCGCCTGCCAGCGCGCCAGCGCGTCCTCCACCAGGGCCGGCGCCAGCAGCCAGCCGTGGCGGAACAGGCCGTTGATGCGCACCAGCCCGGGCTGCACGTCAACGCAAGGCTCGTTGTCCGGCAGCGCGGGCCGCAGGTTGCGGTCGAGCCGCAGGATGCGCGCTTCCTGCAGCGCCGGCAGCACGCTGTGCGCCGCGGCCATCAGCTCGACCGCGCTCTTCAGCGACACCTCGGAGCGGTCTTCGCTCTCGATCTCGCTGGCGCCCACCACCAGCAGGTCGCACGGCCGCGGTGCGAGGTAGACGCGGTGCCGCGGGTGCAGCAGGCGCAGCGGCCGCGTCAGCCCGTGGCCGGGGGCGTGCAGCCACACCGTCTCGCCGCGCACGCCGCGCAGCGGCAGCGGCGGGCGCGCGCCGAGGCCGCGCACGTCGAACACCGCATCGAAGCTGCGCCAGGCGCTGACGCCGGCCGACTCGATGCGCAGCGCGCCCGGCCGCAGCTCGGCCACGCGGGCACCCCAGTGCCAGCGAAGCTGCGACCCGCGCGTGCCCTCGTGCAGCCCCTGCAGCGTGGCGATCGGATCGATCTGCCCTTCGCCCGGCAGCAGCCAGGCCTGGGCGATGCCGTTCAGCGCAGGCTCCAGGTGGCCGAGCGTTTCATTCGTTAGCACCTGCGGCGCCCGCGCGGCCACGGCCGGCGCCGGCAGCCGCGCCAGCAGGCGCTGCGCCGCACCACCATCGCCGCGGTGCGCCAGCAGCAGGCTGCCGCGCGCTGCGAAGAACGGCTGCCCGGGCAGCGCCGCGACGATGCGCGGCCACAGGTCCAGCGAACGCCAGCCCAGCGCCGCGGTGGCGGCCGAGGCCACGTCCTGCTCGGCCAGCGGGCTCAGCAGCCCGGCGGCAGTGAAGGCCGCGGCGCCGTGGCCGTCGAAGCGCGGCTCGGGGCCGTCGGCGGGGTCGAACACCTCGATGCGGCAGCCGGGGCCCAGCTGCCGCGCCAGGGTCCAGGCCAGCAAGCGGCCCAGCAGCCCGGCACCGGCAATGCCGATGTGCATGGCAGACATCGCGGGCCGCCCTTCAGCCGCGCTGCGGCTGGATCGGGATGTAGAGCTCGGCCCCGGCGGCGCGGAACTCATCGGACTTCGCCGACAGCCCACGCGCCAGCGCGTCGCCCTCGGCCACGCCTTGCTGCGCGGCGTACTCGCGCACCTCCTGCGTGATCTTCATCGAGCAGAACTTCGGACCGCACATCGAGCAGAAGTGCGCCACCTTCGCCGCGTCCTTCGGCAGTGTCTCGTCGTGGAAGTCGCGCGCAGTGTCGGGGTCCAGGCTCAGGTTGAACTGGTCGCTCCAGCGGAACTCGAAGCGTGCCTTCGACAAGGCGTCGTCGCGCGCCCGTGCGCCGGGGTGGCCCTTGGCGACATCGGCCGCATGGGCGGCGATCTTGTACGCGATGATGCCCTGCTTGACATCGTCGCGGTCCGGCAGGCCGAGGTGTTCCTTCGGCGTCACGTAGCAGAGCATCGCGGTGCCCATCCAGCCGATCATCGCGGCGCCGATCGCGCTGGCGATGTGGTCGTAGCCGGGTGCGATG
>CAZXLI010000237.1:0-10883 GCA_964641795.1 uncultured Bordetella sp.
CTCGATCTCGACGCAGGCGCCGCGCGGGATCTGCGCCACGCCGAAGGCGCTGCGGGCATGCTGGCCGGCGGGGCCGAAGACCTCGGCGAACAGCTCCGACGCGCCATTGGTCACCAGATGCTGCTCGGTGAAGGTGGTGGTGGAGTTCACCAGGCTCATCAGCTTGACGATGCGCACGACATTGTTCAGGTCGCCCACCGCCGCCTGCAACGTGCCCAGCAGGTCGATGGCGATCGAGCGCGCAGCCTGCTTGCCTTCCTCGGTGGTCATCGTCAGGCCCAGCGTGCCCACCCAGGGCTCGCCGCTGGCCTTCTTCGCGATGTGGCCGGAGATGAACACCAGGTTGCCGGTGCGCACGAAGGGCACGTAGGCCGCGGCTGGCGCCGACACGGGGGGCAGCGTGATGCCGAGCTGGGAGATCTTGTCGTAGACGGACATGATGGCCACGCGAGGAAGAGTTCGAGGGACGGGGATCGTACACGCGGCGCGCGGTCCCGACGGTGCGCTGGGACAGAATGCCCGCATGAACAGCGCCGCCGACCTGCACGACTTCGCCTCGCCGCTGGTGCGCCGCGCGCGCGAAGACCTGGCGCTGGCGCTGCGCGCCGCGGCCCATCACGGCTTCGCCGAGGGGGTCTGCAACCACTTCAGCTCGGCGCTGCCGGACGGCACCGCGCGCTTCCTGTTGAACCCGCGCGGCCTGCTGTGGCGCGAGGTGCAGGCCGACGACATCGTGATGGTCGATGCGGAGGGTCGCAAGCTGGCCGGCCGCCACGAGGTGGAACCCACCGCGATGTTCATCCACGCGGCGGTGCACCGCATCGCCGGCAAGGCGCATGTGCTGCACACGCACATGCCGTATGCCACCGCGCTGACGCTGACAACCCGGCGCGCGCTGGACACCCGCAGCTCGCAGAACGCGATGCGCTTCCATGGGCGCATCGCGGTGGATGCGCAGTACAACGGGCTGGCGCTCGACGCCGGCGAGGGCGAGCGGATCGCGCGCGCGATGGCCGGTGCCGATGTGGCGTTTCTCGGCAACCACGGCGTCATCGTCTGCGGCGAGCAGATGGCCCATGCCTACGACGATCTCTACTACCTCGAGCGGGCCTGCGAGGTGATGGTGCTGGCCTTGTCCACCGGCCTGCCGCTGGCCCCGGTGGACGAGGCGCTGACGCGCCGCGTGGCCGAGCAGATCCAGGGCGAGCGGCTGCAGTCGTCGCTGTTCTTCGAAGCCCTGCGTCGCAGCTTGTAGTCAGACGGCGCCTGCGCGGCGCCACAGGTGCAGCAGCAGGCCGCCGGCGATCACTGCGATGATCAGCAGCCACCAGGCGAGGTCGTTGCTGCGCGGCACCTCGCCGGGCGAGAGGCCGTTGCGCGGCGTCAGGTCTTCGACGGTCGCCGGTCGCATCAACGCTGACGTACCGGGCTCCGCGCTTGCCGGCGCCGCCTTGGGCGGGCGCGGCTTCGGTGCGCGACCGCCCGAGGCGGCTGCCGCAGGCGCAGGCGCCGCGGCCCCGGGCGGCTTGCCGGCATTGATGCGCCGCGCCTCGGCCTCCAGCACGGCGCGCAGCTCGGCCAGGTTGGTGACGCCGGACTGGCGCATCAGCTTGATCGCGTCGAACAGGTTGCCGCGTTGCAGCGCCTGCCGCACGGCGTCGGGCAGCTGGGGGGAGGGAGGAGGGCTCATCGCATCGTCTCCGGAACCATGAGGGCTTGTCGGCCGGCCTACACTGCCGGCCCGGCTGCGCAAGCCGCCCGATGATGCTGCGGAAGCCGACGCTTGACGACCCCCTCGACCCCTGGTGATGCTGCCTCGCTCGGCAAGGCCGCGCTGTGGATGGGCGGCTGGCTCTCGCTGATGGTGGTGATCGCGGTGGCCGGCCGCCAGGCCACGCGCGAGCTGGCGGTGTTCCAGATCATGCTGATGCGTTCGGTGATCGGCCTGGGTCTGCTGTACCCGCTGGTGCATGCGCACGGCGGCCTGCGCTCGATGGCCAGCACACGGCTGCTGCAGCATGCCGGCCGCAATGCGGTGCACTATGCGGCGCAGTACGGCTGGTTCGTCGCGCTGACGCTGATTCCGCTGGCGCAGGTGGTGGCGATCGAGTTCACGATGCCCTTGTGGACCGTGTTGCTCGCCGCGGCCTTCCTCGGCGAGGGCCTCACGCGCTGGAAGGTGGCGGCGGTGGTGATCGGGCTGGTCGGTGTCGCGGTGATCGTGCGGCCCTCGGGCAGCGGCATCAGCACCGGGCAGGCCATTGCGCTGGCCGCGGCACTGGGCTTTGCGGTGTCGGTGATCCTGGTGAAGTCGCTGACCCGCAGCGACGATGCGGTGGTGATCATCTTCTGGATGCTGGTGGTGCAGAGCCTGATCGGCATCCTTCCCGCACTGGCGGTGTGGCGCTGGCCCTCGGGCACCGTGTGGGGCTGGGTGCTGCTGATCGCCTTCTGCGGCACCTTCTCGCACTACTGCATGACGCGGGCGATGCGCCATGCCGACGCGACCGTGGTGGTGCCCATGGACTTCCTGCGCGTCCCCCTGACGGCACTGGCCGGCTGGCTGGTGTATGCCGAGCGCATCGACGCCCTGACGGTGGCCGGCACCGTGCTGATCCTGGCGGCCAATGCCTTGAACCTGCGGCGGCGCGGCTGACAGAGCCCCCGCCGATCCCCTGAATCCCGGGGGGCGCCGAGGGAAAAAAGTCACCGGCCGGCGCCGCGGCGCCTGCTTAGCATTCCCGCATGAAGATCGAGCATGAAACCGCCTGGGCCGACCTGCTGCGCCAGCTGCGCGACGTCGGACCGCACGGTGCCAGCGATGGGCTGCGCGCTGCGTTGCAGCAGCTGGGATTCCGAGACGAACACGAGGCCCTGATCGGCGCGGTGCAGCGCCTGTTGCAGCCCGAACTGGTCCGATAGCGGGCCCGACCCCCAAAGAAAAAGGGCGGTGTCGCCACCGCCCTTCTCGTGCCTTGGCTGCCTGTTGTTCAGGGCAGGGGTTGGTTCACCGCGCTCTGCGCGTTGATGAAGCCGAAGCCGTCGAGGAACGAGTAGCCCGAACCGATGCGGTTGGTCATCGTGCCGCTGAAGGTCGACCCGTCGGCGAGCGTGCCGGTGAAGGTGATGCCACCGGTGGCGATGGTGCCGGCCGGGATGCGCACGCCGGAGCCGGCCAGGTCGGCCGACGAACCGTTGCGCGAATCGCCGGTGGGCGGCACGAAGGCAGAACGATACTCGTCGCGGTCGAGGCCGAACTTGAAGTTCTTGCCGCCCGTGAACACGCCCGGCGTGAAGTTCAAGGTGACCGTGTAGAACATGCCCGCCACCGAAGGCGCGGGGGCCGGGTTGCTGAACGTCGCCGTGACATTGGCGGCGCCGACCGTGCCGTTGCCGACGATGAACGGCTGCCCGCCAGACGCCACCGGGCGCGTGTCGTACACCAGCCCCGGCGTGCTGGGGTTGCCGACGTTGCCGCCGCCCGGGTTGCCGTTCTGCGCGTTGAACGTGATGCTGGTGATGCTGCTGGTGCCGGTGTAGGAGATCGTCGTGCCGTTGGGATCGGTCACCGAGGTGGCCGAGTTGTCGCCGTCCATCGCGATCGAGACCTTGCCACGGTTGGGCATCGCCACGGCCGCTGCAGTTGCGCGATAGGGATCCAGGTCATGCGGGAACGTGCTGTTCTGCAGAATGGTGCGCATCTGTGCCGGCGTCACCGAGCCTGGGCCGCCCTTGGCCTGCAGCACGAGCGCGGCAATGGCTGCCGCGTTCGGCGCGGCCGCACTGGTGCCGAAGAAGTTCGGGAAGGTGTCCAGGTCTCGACCGGTGTCGGCGGCGAAGAAGGTGGTGTTGCCACCGTCCATCGCGGCAAGGTTCGGCTTCAGGCGGATCTGCTGGTCGTCGGGGATGCGGTTGTTGTTGCGGTCCCAGACGATGCGCACCGGGCCGGTCGAGGTGAAGTCTTCCGGAATGTTGGGCTGGAACGGGCTGTACGCGGCCACGCCATTGGCACCGGCGGCCGAGTTGTGGCCGTAGGTGATCGGCGTGCTGTACGAGACGTACTCGGACGGGAAGGCCGCGTTGAGCACCTTGTAGCGCAGCCGCGAGGCCGGCTGCGGCGCCGACGGGGTGTTGGCGCGGGCGATCACCATCTGCACCTGGGTCAGGCCGGTCGGGAAGGTCAGCGTGCCCGGCAGTTCCACCGGGCGGTTGCTGGCCAGGTTGTTCTCGGCCACGGCCCCGAGGTAGGCGCCGGTGTCGGGGCGGAAGAACAGCACGTTGAAGTCGGAGGTCATCTTCGAGACCCCGCTGCCTTCGTTGACCGTGACGGTGAAGTCACCGCGGTCGCCCTGGTAGCCTGTCACGCGCACCGTGTAGGTGCCGGCCTGCGGCGCGAAGAACGAGAAGGTCTCGCTGGCGCCGGTGTCCACCGTCTGCAGCGTCGAGCCATCGGGCTGGATGATTGCGACGATCACGTCGAGGTCGCCGCCGCTGACGATCGAAGTGCCACGCACGTCGACCTGGTACTGCTTGCCCGCGACCGGGTTGTTGAAGGTGGAGTCGACGGCCGAGGTGGTCGTGGCCAGCGTGCCGGTGGATTGCATCACCACCCCGCCCAGCGTGGTCGGGGTCACGTCGTAGGGGTCGTCCCACTGCAGCACGAAGCGCAGCTGGCGGTTCGACAGCGTGACGGTCTGCGCGATGTCCTGCGTACCGTCGCTGCGGAAGTTGTGGAAGCCGCCGGCGTACAGGTTCGCCGGCACACCCGCCAGGTTGATGTTGGTGCCTGCGGTGGCGTTCGCGTTGTTCGGCACGAGGCGGAAGTCGGACGCGTATCCCTGCGTCGGGGGCGTGTTGCCGGCCGAAGAGAAATAGGAAACGCCCAGGGCCGTCACATCGTCCACCGCCTGCGCAATGATCGTGTCGGCGAACATGCCCTCGTTGAAGTACTGCACGTCGTCGACGATCACCTGCGCGGCGAAGTCGGGGCGCGAGTTCGGCAGGCCCTGCACGCCGGCCAGTGCGCGGATGTTGTTGGCAAAGGCCACATCGCCGTCGAAGGCCGTGGCGAAGCCGAGCCGCGCCTTCGGGGCCATGTCGTGCACCAGCTGCAGCATCGCGCGGCCTTCGTCGGTGGCCGAGGTGTTGGGGTAGGTGCCGAGATCCTTCAGCACCACCACCGGCGTGGTGTTGCCAGCCGGGTTGCCGGGGCCGGGCAGGTCGCCGCTGGCGATGTCCTGCGCTTCGCGCACGGTCAGCGGCGTCGATGTGTTGACGATGTTGCGGGCCGTGTTGTAGGAGTCGGACAACACGCCGATCGTGATGCCGGTGCCGTCCTGCGTGATCTGGTCGACGCGGTGCTGCACCAGGCCCTGCTGCGTGACCGCACCGACGTTGGTGACCGGGCGCACCACCGGGTGGATGGACGAGATGCCGCGCAGCTTGGCCAGCGGAATCAGCGCCGCCTCGGGCACGAAGCCTTCGATGATGCCGGCGCGGTAGGTCCTGTCTTCGGCGGAGATCTTCACACCGGGAATCGCGTCGACGAGCGCGCGCACGCGATCGTGCGACGAGGTGCCGTCGACCAGGATGTTCACCAGCACGCGGCCGAGTTCGTCGCGCATGACCAGGTCGGTGTCCGTGGTCATCATCTGATCGTCACTGGCGGCCGCGGCTCGGCGCTGCTGCGCCAATGCGCTCTTCGGGTTGGCCGTCACGTACTGCCGTGCAGCCAGTTCCTGCAACGCGCCGCCGAGCTTCTGCGGCACTGGCGTGGCCTGAACGGCGCTGGAGGCCATCAGCAACACGCCAATCGGCCAGACGCGGGCCGCGATGGCGGACAAAACTCGGTGAAGTCTTGTTTGGTTGTCCATTGATCGGTGTCCTCGGAATAGGTTCTTGATCGGGTCGTGCCCGTGAAAGGAAAAAAGGCTGCCCGGTTGGGGCAGCCCTGTCGGACTCAGGCGGCAGTGGTTTCGCCTTCTGCAGCCTGGGTATGGCGCCGCCGCTGGCGGCTGGTCCCCAGCAGGGCGCCGCCGGCCAGCAACACCAGCAGGGCGCTGCCAGGCTCGGGCACCGCGAAGCTGGCACCGCGCAACTGGATCTCGTAGTTGCCCGGGTCGAAGAAGCCACCGCCATCGAAGCCGCCCAGCACGCTAGGCTGCAGTCCGTTCGCGGGGCCGCGCACATCGGTCGGCAGGCCGCCCGCGAACAGCAGCTGGTTGTTGCTGTTGACCGGGTCGTAGCCGCTCATCGAGACGCCCAGGATGTACAGGCCGGCCGTCAGCGGACCTGCGGGGTCGCCGTTCGGCAGCGTCGAGCCCAGCGTCGTGCCGCTCGCATCGTCGTCGTTCAGGTACACCGGCGCGCCGTCTGCCGTCAGCAGGAACAGCACGGTGTCCAGCCTGGCATCGGTGCCGCCGTTGTCCGTCGACGCGCGGAACTGCGCCGGGTTGGCGATGTAGATGACGAAGAGGTCGGCATCGGTGGTCGAGGCGATCGAGCCGAAGATGCTGGTGATCGAGCCGCCGTTGCCGATGGTGACCTGGGCCGTGCCTTGGGTCTGCCCGGCATCGCCGAGCTCGCTGACGATGGCCGCCTGGGCCGACAGGCCGAAGGTGGCGGCGGCCGCGACAGCCAGCGAAGCAAGGGTTCGCTGGGCGGTCGACTTGAGGGACCGGGTGCGCTTGTGCATGGGCAGAAACTTCCTGTGGGGGTGGATCAGGATGAACAGGCCGGGCGTGCATCGGTCACGCATGCCGGCTCACGTGAACCGTTTATCTCACGCCATCTCGCTCGATGTAACGATTTCGTGACATATGCCCCGCGACTTGGGGGTGGGTTCAACCCGGAGCCGGACGCTCCGTCCGGGCGTGGCACCCCTCTACACTGTCGCGATGGCGACACCAGGGATCAACCCGGGATGGCGCATCGCCTGGGGAGGGCTGGCCTGGACGGCGGGCGTTGCGATGCAGCTGCAGCAGGCGCAGCTGTGGCCGCCTTTGCACTTTGCATGGGCGGTGGGGGCCGGGATGGGCCTGTTGCTGCTGGCGTGGTCAGCGCGCGGCCGGCCAGGCCGGATCGCCGTGGTGGCCAGCCTGCTCGCGTCCCTGCTGGGCCTGTGCCTGCTGGGCTTCGCCAGCACCGGGCTGCGCGCCGGCTGGCGCCTGGCCGATCGGCTCGAGCCTGCGCTGGAGGGGCGCGACCTGCGGGTGACGGGCGTTGTCGCGGCCATGCCGCAGTCAGGTCCGTCGGGAACCCGGTTCCGGTTCGAGGTCGAGGCCGCATTCGACGACGCGGGACAGGCCGTGTCCCTGCCCACGCAGATCGCGCTCGGCTGGTACCGGGGCTTCGCCGACGAGGCCCCACTGGCCGATCCGCGTTCGGAATTGCGTGCCGGCCAGCGCTGGCGGCTGCCGTTGCGGCTGAAGCAGCCGCATGGCGCGATCAATCCGCAGGGCTTCGACAGCGAACTGTGGCTGTGGGAGCAGGGCCTGCGTGCCACTGGCTACGTGCGGGTGACTTCGCGCGGGCCTTCCGCCGAACGCCTGGCCGACGGCGTGGCGCATCCGGTGGAGCGCGCGCGACAGTCCATCCGCGATGCGATAGCGCGTGAAGTGAGCGACCCACGCCTGTCCGGCGTGCTGGCGGCGCTGGTGGTCGGCGATCAGGCGGCGATCGAGCGTGAGGACTGGGACCTGTTCCGCAACACCGGCATCGCGCACCTGATGTCGATCAGCGGCCTGCATGTGACGATGTTCGCGTGGCTGGCCGGTGGTGTGCTGGGCTGGGCGTGGCGCCGCAGCGCGCGCCTGCCGCTGTGGCTGCCGGCCCCGCAGGCCGCGGGCTGGGGCGGGCTGGCCGTGGCCAGCGCCTACGCGCTGCTGGCCGGCTGGGGCGTCCCGGCGGTGCGCACCCTGCTGATGCTGGCCGTGGGCGTGGTGCTGCGCAGTGCAGGCCTGCGCTGGCCCTGGCTGCTGGTGTTGCTGGCCGCCGGGGTGGCGGTGATCGTGCAGGACCCGTGGGCCCTGCTGCAGGCCGGCTTCTGGCTTTCCTTCGCGGCAGTGGCGCTGCTGCTGGCCTCCGAGCCGATGCAGCGCCCCGTCGATGGCTCTGCAGGCGAAGTACCGCCGAGTGGCTGGCGCGTGACGCTGCACAACGCACTGCGCTCGCAACTGGTCGCCACGCTGGGCCTTGCGCCCTTGTCGCTGGTCTTCTTCCAGCAGCTGTCGATCGTCGGTTTCGTTGCCAACCTGCTCGCGATTCCGCTCGTCACCTTGCTGATCACGCCGCTGGCGATGCTGGGCGTCGTGGCGACGCCGCTGTGGTGGCTGGCGGCACTGGTGACCAAGGCACTGGTCGCGGCATTGGCCTGGCTCGCGGCCTGGCCCGGGGCGGTGTGGCAGGTGCCCGCCGCGCCGACTTGGGGCATCGTGTGCGGCCTGGCCGCCGCTGTGGTCGGTCTGCTGCCCTGGCCCTGGCGCGTGCGCTGGCTGGCGCTGCCGCTGGCCTTGCCGCTGCTGTGGCCGCCGCTGCAGCGTCCGCCACCCGGCAAGTTCGAGCTGCTGGCTGCCGATGTCGGCCAGGGTACCGCGGTGATCGTGCGCACCCATGCCCATCGGCTGCTGTACGACAGCGGCCCGCAGTATTCGCGCGAAAGCGATGCAGGCCAGCGCGTGCTGGTGCCCTTGCTGCGATCGCAGGATGACATGCGCCTCGACCTGCTGGTGCTGAGCCACCGCGACACCGACCATGTCGGCGGCGCGGCCTCGGTGCTGGCCGCGCTGCCGCCGCGGGCGCTGCTGAGTTCGCTGGAGCCCGGCCATGCCCTGCTGCAGGGCGCTGTGCCGCAGCGCCGCTGCGCAGCGGGCCAGGCATGGGACTGGGACGGCGTGCACTTCGAGGTGCTGCACCCGATGGTCGAGGACTATGCCCAGGCGCAGAAGTCGAACGCGATGTCCTGCGTGCTGCGCATCGCGGACGCACAGGGGCGCAGCGCGCTGTTGACCGGCGACATCGAAGCGCCGCAGGAAGCCGCGCTGCTGCAGCGGCTGGGTCCCGCACTGCGCAGCGACATCCTGCTGGTGCCGCACCATGGCAGCCGCACCTCGTCCAGTGCCGAATGGCTGGATGCGGTGCAGCCGCGCGTGGCGGTGGTGCAGGCCGGCTACCGCAGCCGCTTCGGGCACCCGGCACCGGATGTGCTGGCGCGCTATGCGGAGCGCGGCATTCCCCTGGTTCGCACCGACCAATGCGGTGCGTGGCTGTGGCACGATGGTGCGGCGGTGTGCACGCGACAAGTGCAGCGGCGCTACTGGCACTGGGTCCTGCCCGCGGCTGGTGCGGATGTTGCTAAACCTACGGCAGGAGAAGGCAGCCCATGACCCCGAGCTTCGACGAAATGCAGGCCAGCGCCAGCGCCGTGCGTGCCCACTATGGTGACTTCGACCGCTGGCTTCAGCAGCAACCGCGCGAAGTGATGGCCGCGCGCCGCGAAGAGGCCGAGATGATCTTCCGCCGTGTCGGCATCACCTTCGCGGTGTACGGCGCGAAGGATGAAGACGGTTCCGGCACCGAGCGCCTGATTCCGTTCGACCTGATCCCGCGCATCATCCCGGCCGACGAATGGCGGCGCATGCAGGCCGGCCTGGCGCAGCGCGTGAATGCGCTGAACCGCTTCATCCACGACGTCTACCACGAGCAGGAGATCCTGAAGGCCGGCATCGTGCCAGCCGAACAGGTGCTGAAGAACGCGCAGTTCCGGCCCGAGATGATGGGCGTGGACGTGCCTGGCGGCATCTATTCGCACATTTCCGGCATCGACATCGTGCGGGCAGCGCAACCCGATGGCAGCGGCACCTACTACGTGCTGGAAGACAACCTGCGCGTGCCCTCGGGCGTGAGCTACATGCTCGAGAACCGCAAGATGATGATGCGGCTGTTCCCCGAGCTGTTCGCGCAGCACCGCATCGCGCCGGTGGCGCATTACCCCGACCTGCTGCTCGAGACGCTGCGCGACGTCGCACCCGCCTCGGTGAACGAGCCGACCGTGGTGGTGCTGACGCCGGGCATGTACAACAGCGCCTACTTCGAGCATGCCTTCCTGGCGCAGCAGATGGGCGTGGAGCTGGTCGAGGGCCAGGACCTCTTCGTCAAGGACGGCTTCTGCTACATGCGCACCACGCAGGGCCCGAAGCGGGTGGACGTGGTCTACCGCCGCGTCGACGACGACTTCCTCGACCCGCAGGCCTTCCGCCCCGATTCGACGCTTGGCTGCGCCGGCCTGCTGGATGTCTACCGCAAGGGCAACATCACGCTGTGCAATGCCATCGGCACCGGCGTGGCCGACGACAAGAGCATCTATCCGTACGTGCCGAAGATGGTGGAGTTCTACCTCGGCGAGAAGCCGATCCTCGAGAACGTGCCTACCTACCTGTGCCGTGACAAGGCCGACCTGCAGTACGTGCTGGACCACCTGTCCGAGCTGGTGGTGAAGGAGGTGCATGGCGCCGGCGGCTACGGCATGCTGGTGGGACCGGCCGCCAACAAGGCCGAGATCGAGCACTTCCGCGCGCAGCTGCTGGCCAACCCCACGAACTACATTGCGCAGCCGACGCTGGCGCTGTCCACCTGCCCGACCTTCGTCGAGCAGGGCATCGCGCCGCGGCACATCGACCTGCGGCCCTTCGTGCTGTCGGGAAGAAGCGTGCAGATGGTGCCGGGCGGGCTCACTCGCGTGGCATTGAAGGAGGGGTCGCTTGTCGTCAACTCGTCGCAGGGCGGTGGCACAAAAGACACCTGGGTGCTCGAGGCTTAAGAACGGAGAACACAACACATGCTGTCGCGTACCGCAGACCACCTGTTCTGGATGTCGCGCTACATGG
>CAZXLI010000238.1:0-10851 GCA_964641795.1 uncultured Bordetella sp.
CGGACATTACCGAGCAGACCAACGTGCTGGCGCTGAACGCCGCCATCCAGGCGGCCTCCGCCGGCGAAGCGGGTCGAGGCTTCTCGGTGGTGGCCGAGGAAGTGCAGCGGCTGGCCGAACGCTCCGCCGATGCGACGCGCCAGATCTCCGCGCTGGTGAAGACCATTCAGACCGACACGCAGGATGCGGTGGCCGCCATGGCGCGCTCGACGCAGGGCGTGGTCGACGGGGCGCGGCTGTCCGATGCGGCCGGTTCTGCGCTGGGCGACATCGACCGCGTGACGCGACAGCTTGCCGAGCTGATCGAGCAGATCTCGCAGCAGGCCTCGGCCGAAGCCGAATCCGCCAACGTGGTGGCCAGCAACATCCAGCACATCTTCGCGGTGACCGAGCAGACCGGCGAGGGCACGCGCTCTACCGCACAAATGGTGCGGGAGCTGTCACGCTCTGCCGAAGAGCTGAAGCAATCGGTCGCGCGCTTCAAGATCGCCTGACCCCGAGCGCGACGGCTTCACCATGGCCTCCACGTCCGTACCCGGCATGAACGACGACCTGAGCACCCTGGCCTGGGTGTACGACGAGCTGCGTCGTTCGCTCGACAACGCGCACAAGTCGCTGTACCGCTACCTGAAGGAGGCGGAAGCCGCCGGGAACTCGGATGTCGACGCCGTCGACCCGGCCGTGCTGCGCAGCGCGCGCACGCAGATCCACCAGAGCGTCGGTGCGCTCGAACTGGTTGGCATGGGCGTGGCGGCCAATCCGTTGCGCGCTGCAGAGGCGGCATTGGCCCGGCTGGCCGCGCGTCCCAAGCTGCTGAACGCGGCCGCGGTGCGCACCATCGAGCAGGGATCTTTCGCGCTGCTCGATTTCCTGCAGCGCCGGCTGGCGGGCAAGGTGGTGTCGCCGCTGGCGATGTTCCCGCAATACAAGGCGCTGCAGGAGCTTGCCGGCGCTGCGCGTGTCCATCCGGCCGACTTGTGGAGTCGCGAATGGCAGTGGCAGAGCCTGCCCGACGACCCCTCCGCCGAGCCGCGCGAGGCCGATGCCGACACGGTGACCAAGGTCGAGGCCGAACTGCTGTGGCTGATGCGGGGGCCCGCACCGGCGGCGGCCGGTCGCATGAGCGGGCTGTTTGCCGCGCTCGGCGCGACGGCGCACAACGACCTCTCCACCTTGTGGAAGCTGGCCGCCGCCTTCTTCGAAGCACAAGCCGGCGGGCTGCTGCCCGCGGACCTGTACACCAAGCGGGTCGGTTCTCGGCTGCTCGCGCAGTTGCGGGCCGGCCAGCAGGCCGAGGCCTCGGACCGCCTGGCGCAGGACCTGCTGTTCTTCTGCGCGCAGGCCACGGTCAGCGAGGCCAGGCCTGCGGGCCCGCGCCTGGCGGCCGTGCGTCGGGCGTTCGCGCTCGAGCATGAAGCGCCGGTGGACTACCTCGTCACGCGGCTGGGTCGCTTCGACCCCGCGTGGATCGTGCAGGCCCGCAAGCGGGTGGCCGCCGCGAAGGAATGCTGGTCGGCGGTGGCCGCTGGCGAACTCGCCCGCCTGCCGGGCCTGACCGAGCCCTTTGCGCTGGTCGGGGATTCGCTGCAGCGACTGTTCGCCGACGGCGAGACCTTGTCAAAGGCGCTGCTCGGCGCCTCTTCGCAGGCGGTAGGCACGGGCCAGGAGCCTTCGCCCGAGCTGGCGATGGAGGTGGCGACCTCGTTGCTGTACGTCGATGCCTCGCTGGAGGACGGCGACTTCGACCTGCCCGAGATGTCTGCGCGTGTGCAGCGCCTCGCGCAGCGCATCGAAGACGTTCGAGCCGGTCGCGATCCCGGCCCGCTCGAGCGCTGGATGGAGGAGCTGTACCGTCGGGTTTCCGATCGGCAGACGATGGGCAGCGTGGTGCAGGAACTGCGCGCCTCCTTGTCCGAGATCGAGAAGCAGATCGACCAGTACTTCCGCAACCCGGCCCAGCGCGAGTTGCTGATCCCGGTGCCGGCTCAACTGCAGTCAATGCGGGGCGTGTTGTCTGTGCTGGGGATGGAGCAGGCCTCGCAGGCGGTGCTGCGCATGCGCGACGATGTCGACGAGCTCGCGAATACCGAGGTCGACGCGGCGCGTGCAGCCGAGGTCGGCACCTTCGACCGGCTGGCCGACAACCTGGGTGCCTTGAGCTTTCTGATCGACATGGTCGGGGTTCAGCCGCAGCTGGCCAAATCGCTGTTCCGCTACGACCCCGTCACGGGCAACCTGAGCGCCGTGATGGAACGCGCCGAGCGCACCAGCGGCTTCGCCGATCTCGACACGGTGGCCGACGATGCGCCGATGCTGGTGGAACAGGCGCAATCGCTGGTGCAGGCGGCCTCCCAGCCGGGCGCCGACGCAGAGCAGCTGACGCGCGAGTTCGAGCGACTGTCGCAGCAGGCCCGCGCCGCCGACCAGCCGGCGCTGGCTGAAGCGGCCAGCCGGGCCCACAGCACGCTGGCCCAGGCGGCCGACGAGCAGGGCCTGGACCTGGCGCGCCGCCAGCTCGATGCTTCGCTGAGCGACTTCACCGCTTCGCAGATGGACACCCTGGCGCCGGTGCCGGAGCCGCAACGCCCGGTGCCACCGCCCGCGCCGCCGACCGCGCCCGGGGAGACGGGCCTCGAAGAAGACGAGGAGATGCGCGAGATCTTCCTCGAGGAGGCACGCGAGGTGGTCGGCAATGCCCGCGCCGCGCTGGCCGAACTGGACGATCGTCACG
Source organism: uncultured Bordetella sp. (assembly GCA_964641795.1). Lineage (GTDB taxonomy): Bacteria > Pseudomonadota > Gammaproteobacteria > Burkholderiales > Burkholderiaceae_C > Pseudaquabacterium. The sequence continues at coordinate 2,732 of CAZXLI010000238.1, forward strand.
ACGACCAGGCGGCGATGACCACCGTGCGCCGCGCTTTCCATACGCTCAAGGGCAGTTCGCGCATGGTGGGTCTCAACGAGTTCGGCGAAGCCGGCTGGGCCTGCGAACAGCTGTACAACGCGCGCCTGGCCGAAGGCGGCCAGGCGGACGCTGACCTGCGTGGATTCACTGCCGAAGTGCTGAACTACTTCGAACAGTGGGTCGAAGCCATCGAGCAGCGCAGTGCGGGCGGCTACCGCCATGGCCCTGTGTCGCGCGCGGCGGATTCCCTGCGCCTGGAACACAAGCGCCTGCCGCTGGCGGCGGCTCAGGCGTCTGCCGAAGTCTCGCCGGCGCCTGAAATGCCGCTGGTCACCGACCTGCCGGACGTCGCCGCGTTGCCTGAGGTCCCGGAGCTGCCGCTGGTCGCCGAAGGACCCGTTGAATCGCCGTTGGCCATTGACCTGCCGGCCACCTTCGAGCTGCCGGAACTGGTCATGCCGGAACCGGTCGAGCCGGCCACGGCCGAGGGCACCGAGTTCAGCCCGCCGGCCGAACCGCCGGCCGAAGCGGCGTTGCCGGCGCTCGATACCCTGGTGCCCGATCTGCCCCAGGCCAGCGACCTGGATCTGACGCAGCCGCTGCCGGTGCTGCAATCTGAACCGCTCCCAACGGTGCCGGCCGAGCCAGAAGCGATCGACTTCGAGCTGACGCTGCCCGAGACACTGGAACTGGCGCCCGCAGCGGTACCGCAGCCGGCGCCGATAGACGAGGGCACGGAAGCCTTCAGTCTCGACCTGGACCTGGAGCCGTTGCCGTCGGCGGCCGAACCCGCCACGCCGCCGCTCGACGTGGCCACCGTGATCCCGGCGGCGCCTGCCGATCAGCTGGAAGCATCGCCGGCGGTTGAGCCAGCGCTGGTTGACGAGCCGGTTGCCGATGCCGTCGAGGTCGTTGCGACCGCGCCGTTGACCGGCGAAGTCCCCATGCCCGAGTCCGGCGTGCCGGCCGCGGAGCCGGTCATCGACATGCTGCCAGTCATCGAGACGCCAGCCGATGTGCCGGCGACGATCGAGGCCGTCGAGGTCGCCGAATGGGACGGGGTGCTGGCGGGCGTCGAACCGGAAGCGCCGCCCGTCCTGCCGGTGGCAGAGCCGCCGATGATCGACTTGTCTGATGCGCTGTCTGAAGCGCCGGTGGAGGCCCCGGCCGAAGTGCCTTCGCCGATGCCTGAACCAGTGACCGAAACGGTGCCGGAACCGGTGGCGTCCGCAGTCGGTGCCGAGACGGCCGCCATCGTCGAGGCGATCGAAAGTGTCGACGAGGCCGAGCAGGTCAAGGTCATCGGTGACCTTCGGATCAGCATCCCGCTGTTCAACATCTTCCTGAACGAGGCCGACGAACTGTCGCGCCGGCTGAGCACCGAACTGGCCGAGTGGGCGCACGAGCAGCACCGGGCCGTGGGTGATGCCGCGGTGGCGCTGGCGCATTCGCTGGCCGGCAATTCGGCGACCGTCGGTTATGGCGAACTGTCGCAGCTGGCGCGTTCGCTCGAGCATGCCTTGATGCGCTCGAACGAGCGCGGCCATGGCCGCGGCGACGAGGCGGTGATCTTCAACCAGGCGGCCGACGAAGTGCGGCGCCTGCTGCACCAGTTCGCGGCCGGTTTCCTGCGTTCGCCGGAGCCTGCGTTGCTGCAGCGGGTGCACGACCTCGAGCACGCGCCGCACGAGGCGCTGCTGACGGAGGAGGACGAGGTCCGCCCATCGACGGATGCCGGCGACACCACGCTCTCTACCGTGCTGGGCGACTTCGGCCAGCCGGCTCTGATGCCCTTCACGGCGCTCCCGGAGACACCGGTCCGTGCAGCATCGGTCCGAAGCGACGCGCTGGACACCGACGAGGACATCGACGCGGTCGACGCGATTGACCATGAGCTGTTCCCGATCTTCGAGGAAGAGGGCGAAGAGCTGATCCCGCAGCTGCAAGCCAGGCTGCGCGACTGGGTGCGGCGTCCGGGCGAGGCCGCCGCCGCCGCGGCCTGCATGCGCACGCTGCACACGCTGAAGGGGGGCGCCCGCCTCGCCGGTGCCATGCACCTGGGCGAAATGGCGCACCGGCTGGAAACGGCGATCGAACACCTGCTGGCCACCGTGAGCCATCCGCAGGCCGACGACATCGAGCCGCTGGTGTCGCGAGCCGACGCGATCGAGGCCCACTTCGAGGCCTTGCGCCGCGGTGGCGGCATCGTTCCGCCAACGTCCATCCATGGCGGGCTGGACGAGGCCGTGTCGGAGCCGATGCCGCTGTCGGGCGCCGTGATCGAGACGGTGATCGACGACAAGGCCGATGCCGAAACCGCGCCTGCGCCCCTGCTGCCGCTGGAATTGCCAGTGGCGCCGGCCCCGGCGCTTGCAGCACCCGGACCCGGCGTGGTGCCGACGGCGCCGGTGGCGGCCAGGCACATTGACTGGACGCGCTTCGAACGGGTCGGCACGGTTGTCGAGGAAGTCGAGACGCGCCGCAGTGGGGGGGCTCACGCGGCGGCCGTGCGGGTGCGTGCACCGTTGCTTGACCGGTTGGTGAACCACGCCGGCGAGGTCAGCATCACGCGTGCGCGCATCGAGTCGGACGTCGGCCAGATCAAGGGGGCGCTCGGCGACCTGAACGACAACCTCGAGCGCCTGCGGTCGCAACTGCGCGACATCGAACTGCAGGCCGAATCGCAGATCGCCACCCGCATGGAAGCGGCGCGGGCGGCCTCCCAGGAGTTCGATCCGCTGGAGATGGACCGCTTCACGCGCTTCCAGGAACTGACGCGGATGATGGCCGAGTCGGTGAACGACGTGGCCACGGTGCAGCGCGGCCTGCAGCGCACGCTGCAGTCGGCGGAAGACGAGCTTGCCACGCAGGCGCGGCTGACCCGCGACCTGCAGGACGACCTGCTGCGCACGCGCATGGTGGAGTTCGAAGGGCTGTCCGAGCGTCTGTACCGCGTGGTGCGCCAGGCGGCCAAGGAGACGGGCAAGCAGGTCCGGTTGGACATCATCGGCGGCTCGATCGAAATCGACCGCGGTGTGCTGGACCGGATGACCGGCTCGTTCGAGCACCTGCTGCGCAACAGTGTCGTGCATGGCATCGAGGCGCCAGCCGATCGCCAGGCGGCTGCCAAGGACAGCGTCGGCGCCATCACGATCTCGGTGACCCAGGAGGGCAATGAGGTCGGGGTCGACTTCCGCGACGATGGCGGTGGCCTCAACCTGCAACGCATCCGAGACAAGGCAATTGCCACCGGCTTGCTTTCTGCGGACGCCCAGCCCAGCGACGCCGAACTGGCGAACCTGATCTTCCACCCCGGCTTCTCCACCGCCGAGCAGGTGACCGGGTTGGCCGGCCGCGGCGTCGGCATGGACGTGGTACGCGCCGACGTCAACGCCATGGGCGGCCGTATCGAGACGGCGACGGCTGCCGGCCAGGGCACCAGCTTCAAGCTCGTGCTGCCGCTGACCACCGCAGTGACGCAGGTGGTGATGCTGCGCTGTGCCGACCTCACCGTCGCCGTGCCGTCGACCCTGGTCGAGATCGTGCGCCGTGCCAAGCCGGCCGAGCTGGACCATGCCTACCAGCACGGCAGCTACAGCGTCGGCGGGCAGGAACTGCCGTTCTTCTGGCTCGGTGCCCTGCTGCAGGGCACGCCGTTCGGCCAGGCTACCGGCCGCACCGTGCCGCTGGTCGTGATCCGCAGTGCGGCGCAGCGGTTGGTGTTGCATGTCGATGAAGTCGTCGGCAACCAGGAAGTGGTGGTCAAGAACCTGGGGCCGCAGCTGTCCCGACTGCCTGGCCTCACTGGCATGACGCTGCTGCCTTCGGGGCAGCCCGCGCTGATCTACAACCCGGTGGCGCTGGCCACGCTGTACGGCGCCTCGGCCCGTGCGGCGACGGTGGCGGCGTTGGAAGCCGCCCACCAGGCCGCCCGGCGCGTGGTCGAGGAGCAGAAGACCGACGAGGCGCCGCTGGTGCTGGTGGTCGACGATTCGCTCACGGTGCGGCGTGTCACGCAGCGATTGCTCACGCGTGAAGGCTATCGCGTGGTGGTGGCGAAGGACGGTCTCGAAGGGCTTGAAAAGCTGGCCGATGAGCTGCCGGCCGTGGTCCTGACCGACATCGAGATGCCTCGCATGGATGGCTTCGATCTGGTGCGCAACATGCGCGTGGACGAGCGGCTGGCCAAGCTGCCGGTGATCATGATCACCTCACGGATCGCGCAAAAGCACCGCGATTACGCCGCCGAACTGGGTGTGAACCATTACCTTGGCAAGCCCTTTGCCGAAGAAGAGCTGGTAGCCCTGGTGGCAAACTATGCCGGCCGGGTGGCGCCAGCGTAGTCGGTGCCGCCGTCGGTGAGCGCCGAATCCCATGTCCAAGGTTGTCGACCATCTCGCAGAACTGACGGGTTTCCGTGACCGGGATGTGCTCGACACCACGCTGGCCGGCGCCCTGCGCGACCTGCTGCAGCCGCTGCGGGTGGCGATCCACCGCTGCGTTGGCGAGGACAACGACCGTCGCTGGCTGACCCGCGCCCGGCTCGAAGGCGGCGAGGCCGCCGCTTCGGCCGACCCGTTGTGGGTGGAGTTCGACTCGTTGCCGGTGCTGCAGGACTTTCCCGCCCGCGTGTCGGCGATCGAGTCCCACGAACCGGTCACCGTGCCGGGCGCTCCGCATATCACCGTGTTCCCGCTGTTCACCGACCGCGACGTGGCCGGCGTGGTCGAGGTCGAGAGCAGCGGCGCGCTGGACGCCGAGCAGCAACGCCTGGTGGCCAGCATCCTGCGCATCTACCGCAATTTCCAGAGCCTGCTGGACTACAGCGAGCGCGATACGCTGACCGGCCTGCTCAACCGCAAGACCTTCGACGAAGCGTTCTACAAGCTTTCGAGCCAGACCCCCGAGGCCGGCGCTGCCGGCAGTGGCGAACGCCGGCAGAAGAATGCCGCGCAGCAGGCGCACTACATCGGCGTGCTCGACATCGATCACTTCAAGTCGGTCAACGACACCTACGGCCACCTGATCGGCGACGAAGTGCTGCTGCTGCTGAGCCGCCTGATGCGCTCGTGCTTCCGCTACCACGACCGGCTGTACCGTTTCGGCGGCGAGGAGTTCGTCGTGCTGATGCGCTGCAACAGCGACGCGGATGCGGGGCGCGCCTTCGAACGCCTGCGCACCAGCGTGGCGGCCTATGCCTTTCCACAGGTGGGCCGGATCACAGTGTCGGTCGGGTTCACCGAGTTGAAGCCTGGCGATACGCCCAGTTCAGCCTTCGAGCGCGCCGACAAGGCGGTGTACTGGGCCAAGACGCACGGCCGCAATCAGGTCTGCAGCCATGCCGATCTGGTCAGGCGCGGTGAACTCGAAGACGATTCCAAGGTTGGAGACGTCGAGCTGTTCTAATGCCTCGACGCATGCCCGCCCTGCTTTCTCGCCTTAATCGACAACGATTCGCCGGCCTGTTGCTGGCCGCCAGCGCTGTCTGGATGCCCTGGCCCGCGGCGGCACAGGCCAACGGCGAGGGGATCGGACCCGAGGCGCCGACGATCGCGGCGCTGCCGGCGCTCGCCGGCTTCCAGCAGCGCGACTTCGACTGGCTCGACACCGTGCGCCGCCGTGCCGTCCCGGTCAGGCTGTACCTGCCCGATGGCGCCAGCCCGGCCCACCCGGTACCGTTGGTGGTGTTTTCGCACGGCATCGGCGGCTCGCGGCGCGGCTACAGCTACCTCGGCCAGTACTGGGCGAGCCAGGGCTATGCCAGCCTGCATCTGCAGCATGTGGGCAGCGACCGCGCGGTGTGGACCGGCAATCCGCTCGCGGTGTTCAGCCGCCTGCAGGCCGCGGCACAGGAATCCGAAGCGATGGCGCGGGTGCAGGATCTGCACTTCGCGCTCGACCAGTTGCTGGGCGGTGAACTGGCGGCGCTGATCGATTCGCAGCGCATCGTCGCCGCGGGCCACTCGTATGGTGCCAACACCACGCTGCTGGCGGTGGGGGCGCGGGTCGAGCGCGACGGCCGCGAACTCGCGCTGCGCGATCCGCGCCTGAAGGCGGCCATCGTGATCTCCGCACCGCCGTTCTACGGCGAGCAGGCGGCCGAACGCATCCTGGGTGCGATTGCGGTGCCGACGCTGCACATCACCGCCACCGAGGACGTGATCCGGGTGCCCGGCTACTACTCGCCCGCCAGCGACCGCGTGGCGGTGTTCGAGGCCACCGGCGGATCGGACAAGGCGCTCGCGGTGTTCACTGGCGGCTCGCACAGCATCTTCACCGACCGTGCCGGTACCGGTGGCGCGGCATTGAACCCGCAGGTCAAGCGCGCGACGCAGGCCCTCTCGCTGGCCTTCCTGCGCCGGGTGTTCGACGGCGACGGCAGCGCGCTGGCCCAATGGCCGGGGGCCTTCGGCTCGCTGCTGGCGCGCTACAGCCCGAGCCCGGGATCGCGGCCGCAGTAAGCCCTGCGGGCAGGCCGGCTGGCGCTCAGGCCTGCTTGACGACCGCGTAGCGCGCCAGGGTGCGCTGTCGCGCGAGATCATGGTCGACGATCGGCAGCGGATAGTCGCGCCCAAGCTCGATGCCGGCCGCCGCCAGGTCCACCGGCCGCGCCAGCCAGGGCACGTGGATCAGCTTGTCGGGCAGTTGCGCCAGCTGCGGCAGATAGCGGCGGATGAACCGGCCCTCGGCATCGAACTTCTCGCTCTGGCTCACCGGGTTGAAGATCCGGAAGTAGGGTTGCGCGTCGCAGCCGGTGGAGGCGGCCCATTGCCAGCCGCCATTGTTGGCCGCGAGGTCGAAGTCGTTCAGGTGCGTCGCGAAATAGGCCTCGCCGCGCCGCCAGTCCAGTCCCAGGTCCTTCACCAGGAAGCTCGCCACCACCATGCGCAGGCGGTTGTGCATGTAGCCGGTCTGGTTGATCTGGTGCATCGCGGCATCCACCAGCGGGTAGCCGGTGCGGCCCTGGCACCAGGCCTCGAACAGGGCGTCGGCGTGCTTGCCATGCTCCCAGCGGATGGCGTCGTAGGCCGGCTTGAACGCATGGCCCACGACATGCGGATGGTGGTGCAGGATCTGGTGGTAGAAGTCGCGCCACACCAGCTCGGACAGCCATACCTCGGCGCCCCGCGAGCCGCCCTGCATGCGCTGCCAGGCCTCGCGCGCGAGCCGACGGATGGACACCGTGCCGAAGCGCAGGTGCATGGACAGGTAGCTCGGCCCCTTCAACGCCGGGTAATCGCGCGCATCGGCATAGCCGTCGATGCGGTCGAGAAAGTCGTCCAGCAGCTCGGCCGCGCCGCGGCTGCCGGTCGGCAGCTTCAGCTGATGCAGGTTGCTGCGCTCGAAGCCCAGCTGCGCCAGTGTCGGCAGCGCTTCGGCCGCCGGCAGCGGCGCCAGCGCGCCCGCATGCCGGGCCACCGGGTAGGCGTGCACATAGAACGGCGAGAGCTTCTTCAGCCAGGCGTTCTTGTACGGGGTGAAAACGCTGTACGGGCTGCCGCCGGCCGTTATGACCTCGTCGCGCTCGAACACGACATGGTCCTTGCTGGTGTACAGCGCAATGCCGGCATCGCCCAGGGCGCCGCGCACCCGGCTGTCGCGCACCAGCGCTCCCGGCTCGTCGTCGTGGTTCGTGAACACCGCCTGCACGCCCAGCGCCTGCGCCAGCCGCGGCAGCTCGATCGTCGCCGCGCCGTGCCGCACGATCAGGCCGCAGCCTTCGATGCCGTGCGAGCGGCCCAGCGCACGCAGCTGGTCGTCGAGGTCGGCCACGCTGTCGACGATGAACTCCACGCGCCGGTCCACGCGCGGCAGCGGGTCGAGGATCGCCGTGTCGAAGATGAAGGCGCAGGAGACCTGGCGTGCGGCCCTCAGCGCGTGGTAGAGCGCAGCCTGGTCGTCGGCACGCAGGTCGCGCCGGAACCAGACCAGCGCTCGGTCGATGGATTTCTGCACGGTCGCAGTGTCGCGCATCATTAGAATTCGGCCCATGTCCTCGGACCGGATCAACCTGACCAACCAGTTCCTGATCGCCATGCCCGGCATGGCGGACGACACGTTCGCGGGCTCGGTGGTCTACCTCTGCGAGCACACCGAGA
>CAZXLI010000239.1:0-10775 GCA_964641795.1 uncultured Bordetella sp.
ACGATCTCGTCGCCCTGGCGCACCGACAGGTTGACCGGCTGGTGCGTCAGCTTGTGCAACTCGCGCATCGGCGCCAGGGCCGCATCCCGAACGTCGAGGCGGGCCTTCACGAGGTTGCCCAGTTCCAGCAGCCGCATGCCCAGGCGGTAGCTGCCTGCTTCGGGCCGGTCGACAAAGCGACCGATCGCCAAGTCATTGAGGATGCGGTGCGCGGTGGACGGATGCAGGCCTGTGCGCTCGCTCAATTCCTTCAGCGACACAGGATCCTGGTGCGCAGCCAGCGCGTCCAGAAGCGAGAACATGCGCTCCATCACCTGGATGGCGGGCTGCTGGTTTTCCTTGCGAGTGGACATGGTGGAATCCCGAGGTTGCCCCTATTTTGCATGGTGAAACCGGTTTTCGCGAATGCCCGCGCGTGATAACTCGGATGCGAGGAGCGCGGCCGCCCGTTCACCGGCCCGCACCGCGCCTTCCAGCGTGGCCGGGTACGGGCCTTCGACGTAGTCGCCGGCCGCGAAGAGGCCGTCCGCAATGCGCGCTGACGGGCGCTGCAGGTCTGGCGTACAAGCGAAGGTGGCGCGCTGCTCTGCGGCGATATGGCGCAGGCAGCGCGCGTCGCCTGGATCAAAGCCATGCCCGAAGGCCTCCCGGGCCTGCTGCACGATCGCCTGACCGGCAGCAGGCAGTCCACGCTCGACCCAAGCGCGTGCGCCGCTGACCACGAACGCGAACAGGCCGGGGGCGTGGCCCAGCGCACCCAGATCGAATGCGTACTGGGCCGGGCGTTCCCGATCGGCGGCGAGCGCCATCATCGGCACTTCGAAGCGCACTTTCGACGAGTGCAGATAGGCCGTGATGATGGGCTCATAGCGCAGTGCTGCCGCGGCTTCGCTCCACGCCGGTGCGATCGCGGCAGTCAGGCGGCCGGCCTCTACAGCGCTGCACGCCAGCACCGCGGCGTCGTACGGTTCGCCATCGACCTGCCATCCAGCGCTGGTTGCGCCGAGTGTCATGACCCGCCGGGTCGGGCGCAGCACACCTCCCTGCTGTTCCAGCCAGGCCAGCGCAGGCGCCGGCAGCAAGCTCGACAGCGGCCGGCGTGGCAGCAGCAGGTCGGCGCTGCCGGCGCCGCTGAACAGTGCATCCTTCAGCACCCGAAGGAACACAGTGCCGCTGGCTTGTGCCGTCGGCGTGTTCAGGGCGGCCACGCACAGTGGCTCGATCAGGTCGTGGCGAATATCGGCAGGCAGCGTGGCGCAGAGCTGCTCGACGGTGGCGTTCGGGGCGCACCGAAAGCCACGCGCGAGCCATCCGGCGGCACCGGCCAGCAGGGCCAGGCGATCGCGCACCCGCCAGGTTCTTGCCGCGAGCACACCGCGCGTGAAGGACAGCAGCGGGGCCCCCGCCGGCAGACGGAGGCCGCGGCCGTCGGGATAACGCAGGGTCAGCGGCAGCCGCAGCAGAAGCTCGTCTGGGTCGGCACCCACGTCGCGCATCAGCGCCAGCGTGCGCGTGTACGCGCCGATGAGGATGTGCTGACCGTTGTCCAGTGTGCCCGCGCGCGTGTCGACGCTTCGCGCCCGGCCACCGTGCTGGGGCGCCATCTCGAACAGCGTGACCCGGTGCCCACTCTGGGTTGTGCGCACTGCCGCGGCCAGACCGGCCCAGCCGGCCCCGACCACCGCAACGCGCTTGGCCTCTGTCACGCGATCAACGGCCACGCCAATGCGTGCGCAAGGCTATCCACAGTTTTCGCATCGGCGTCAGCGAAGTGCGCTGATGCAGGACCTGGAAGCCGTCGGCCTCGATCTCACGAAGCAGCGTACGGTAGATGTTGGCCATCATCAGGCCGGGCTTCTGGCTGGCCCGATCGGCCTCGGGCAACAGAGCAAGGGCCTCGTCGTAGGCGCGGTGCGCGCGTTCGGCCTGGAAGCGCATCAGCGCCGTGAATCGCTCGCTGTAGCCCCAGGGGGCGCTGCGATTGAGCAACTCGTGGGCCTTGACGTCGAATTGCTGCAACTCGGAGATCGGGAGGTAGATGCGCCCGCGGCGGGCGTCGTCGCCGACGTCGCGGATGATGTTCGTCAGCTGCAGCGCCAAGCCCAACCGGTGGGCGTAGTCGACGGTCTGTTCCTGGGTGCGGCCAAAGATGGTTGCTGCTACCTCGCCGACCACGCCGGCCACCAGGTGGCAATAACGCTTGAGCGACGCGTAGTCGAGATGGCGTGTCTGGTCCAGATCCATCTGGCAGCCTTCGATCACCGACAGCAGCTGTGTCTGCGTGATCGAGAATCGCGGCGCCAGCGGCATCAAGGCCTGCATCACCGGATGACTGGGCCTGCCACTGAAACTGGCGACCACTTCCTGGCGCCACCAGGCCAGCTTCGTCGCGGCGACGCCGGCATCGTGGGTCTCGTCCACTACATCGTCCACTTCGCGGCAGAAGGCATAGAACGCAGTGATCGCCGCGCGCTCGTCAGGGGGCAGAAACAGGAAGGCGTAGTAGAACGAGGATCCGCTGCCCGCGGCCTTTTCCTGCACATAGCGTTGAGGGGTGGTCGTCATTTGCACGAGGCGGCGGTGGTTGTGCCGCCCATGCGCAGCGCGCGCCACAGCATCACAGGCAGGTCGCGGCCCCGCAGTGTTGGCCGCTGGGTGAGGGTGCCGTGGTTCATTCGCGTAATTCTCTCAAGGATGCGCAGGCCACCTTGCACCACCAGCCGCAGCTCCCAACCCATTCTGCCGGGCAGGCGACGGGCCAGGGGCGCGCCTTCGAGCATCAGTCCACGTGCCCAATCGCACAGATCCCGGATCAGGGCACGCGTCGACTCGGTGTCCGCCGGGTGCTGCAGCAGTTGGTCCTGGGTGATTCCGTGGCGCAGGGCGTCATCGGCCGGAACATAGAGTCGGCCGCGCGCCAAGTCGACGCTCGGGTCCTGCCAGAAGTTGATCAACTGCAGCGCCGTGCAGATCGCGTCGGACTGCTCCAAGGACAGTGGGTCGTCCATGCGGTACAGCTGCAGCAGCAAGCGGCCGATCGGGTTGGCTGAGCGGCGGCAATAGTCAAGCAATTGGGCGCGGTCGGCGTAGCGCGGGTTGCTGCAGTCCTGCAGAAAGGCATCGAGCAGATCGTCCAGCAGGTTCACGGACAGTTGATGTTGCGCGACGCAATGCGTCAGCGGCTGGAACACGCCTGGCCAGCCTGTCGATGGTGCGCCCGCCACGCTGGCATGCAGCGCCGCTCGGTAGCGCTGGAGCGCGGCAATGCGTTCTGCCGGGGCCGCATCGCCCTCGTCAGCCAGGTCGTCGGCCGTACGGGCAAAGTGGTAGATCGCCCGCACCGCGGGCCGCAGCGCCGGTGGGCACAGCAGGGAGGCAACAGGGAAGTTCTCGTAGTGGTCGACGCTCACCGACCACATTGTCGCCAGCGCCGATGACGAAGCATCGGCGAACCCATCGATCGGCAATTGACAAGCGTCCGGGTTGGCACCTATATTACTGACCGGTCAGTCAGTAACAAATTCTGGCACGGTCGCAGCTGCGAACAGTGCCCCGCCAACAAAGGCCGCCTGCCCATGCGCCAACTCGCTCTCCCTCTTGTCCTGGTCGCTCTGCTGGCGGCCTGCTCAAAGACACCGCCTGCCGAGGAGCCGGTGCGGTCCGTGCGAACCTTGACGGTGGCCAGTGCCACGGTCAGTGGCCAGCATGAGTACGCCGCCGAGATCCGAGCACGCACCGAATCGCGGCTCGCGTTTCGGGTCGCCGGCAAGATGGTCAAGCGCCTCGTTGACAGCGGCCAGACGGTGAAGGTTGGCCAGGCCCTTGCGCAAATCGATCCGCAGGACCTTCAATTGGGTCAACAGGCTGCGCAGGCCGCACTGGCCGCCGCCAAGGTGAACCTTGAACTAAGCGAGGCAGAGTTCAGGCGCTACAAGGAGCTGCGGGACCAGGGCTTCATCAGCGGCATGGAACTGGAGCGCAGGGAGGCCACCTTGAAGGCGGCCCGTGCCCAGATGGAACAGGTTCGCGCGCAGGCTGGCGTGCAGGTCAACCAAGCCAGTTATGCGGTGCTGACCGCAGACGCCCCAGGCGTGATCACAGGGGTTGATGCCGAGCCGGGCGCGGTGGTATCTGCGGGCACGCCGGTGCTACGCCTGGCGCACGACGGACCGCGCGATGCGGTGTTCAACGTGCCGGAAGATCGTGTGTCCGCCGTACGCGCCTTACTGGGCAAGAAAGGCGCGCTGCGCATGCGCCTGTGGGGCGATGACCGGCTGCTGCCGGTCACGGTGCGTGAAATCGCAGCAGCGGCCGATCCGGTGACGCGCACCTTCACGGTCAAGGCCGATGTCGGCAACGCGCCTGTCCGACTGGGGCAGACGGCCACCGTGCTGATCGACGGGCAAGCGCTCGACAACGTCGTCAGGCTGCCGCTGGCCGCAGTCTTCGAGTTGCAGGGCAAGTCGCAGGTTTGGTTGCTCGACCGGTCGTCGATGACGGTGCAGCCACAGGCCATCCAGGTGGCCGGCGCCGACGGCAATGAAGTCGTGGTGGGCGCGGGGCTTCAGGCCGGGCAGGTGGTGGTGACCGCCGGCGTGCATGCCCTGTCGCCGGGCCAGAAGGTTCAGCAATACGTCGAGCCCGGCAGCATCGCCGCGGCGCGGCAAGCTGCATCGGCCGTGGTGCCGCGCGCACGCGCGGCCTCGGCGGTTGGCGCCGACGCCCGTTGAGCGGTCCGGAGAGCTCACTGATGAATGCCTCCCCGAATCCCGGCGTTGCCGAGTCGCGCTTCAATGTCTCTCGTTGGGCGCTGCAGCATCCGGCGCTGACGCGCTACTTGATGGTGGTCCTGCTGGTCCTGGGCGTCGCGGCCTACTTCCAGCTGGGTCAGGACGAAGATCCGCCGTTCACGTTCCGGGCGATGGTGGTGCAGGCCTTCTGGCCCGGCGCCAGCGCGCAGCAGATGGCGGACCAGGTCACCGACAAGATCGAGCGCACGCTGCAGGAGGTGCCGTACTCCGATGTGATCCGCAGCTACACGAAGCCCGGTGAGTCGCTGACGATTCTGCAGATCAAGGACAGCTCGCCACCGAAAGAGGTCAGCAACGTCTGGTACCAGGTTCGCAAGCGCGTTGGCGACATGCGCAGCACCTTGCCGGCCGGCGTCATCGGGCCTGTGTTCAATGACGACTTCGGAGATGTCTACGGCTCGATCTACGCATTGTCGGCCGACGGCTTCAGCGACGAGGAATTGCGGGTGTTTGCCGAGCGCATCCGCTCCCAACTGCTGCGCGTGACCGACGTCGCGAAGGTCGATGTTTTCGGCGCACAGCCCGAAAAGGTGTTCGTCGAGGTCTCGCAGAAGCGTCTGGCGCAGCTGGGCCTCGACATGAACCAGGTGCTCGGTCAGCTGGCGGCTCAGAATGCAGTGGAAGGCGCTGGGGTGCTCGATGCCGGCAGCCAGAACCTGCAGATTCGCGTGGCCGGTGCGTTCAAGTCCATCGACGAGCTCAAGCGATTTCCGATCCGAGGCGTGAACGCCAGCGCCGGCACGGCGAGCACGATTCAGCTGTCGGACATCGCCGAGATCCGCCGCGGCTACGCCGATCCGCCGACGACCAAGGTGCGCTACCAGGGCAAGCAGGTGATCGCGCTGGGCATCTCCATGGCCAAGGGGGGCGACATCATCGCGTTGGGGAAGGCCTTGCGCGCGAGGATCGACACCATCAAGCAGGAGGTGCCGGCGGGTATCGAGCTCTACCAGATCCAGGATCAGCCGCAGGCGGTGTCCCGCTCGGTTGGCGAGTTCGTCCGCGTGTTGATGGAGGCGGTGATCGTGGTGCTGGCGGTCAGCTTCATCAGCCTGGGCCTGCATACGCGGCCGTTCCGCATCGACGTGTGGCCGGGCCTGGTGGTCGGCATCACGATTCCGCTGGTGCTGGCGATCACCTTCGTGACGATGTACTACTGGGGCGTGGGCCTGCACAAGATCTCGCTGGGCTCGCTGATCATTGCGCTCGGCCTGCTGGTGGACGACGCGATCATTGCGGTCGAGATGATGGTGCGCAAGCTCGAGGAGGGCTACGACAAGATGCGGGCCGCCACGTTCGCCTACGACGTGACCTCGATGCCGATGCTTACGGGTACGCTGATCACTGCGGCCGGTTTCCTGCCGATCGGCCTGGCCAAGTCGGTGACGGGCGAGTACACCTTCGCGATCTTTGCAGTGACGTCGGCGGCGCTGATCATCTCGTGGATCGTTTCCGTCTACTTCGTGCCCTACCTGGGCGCCTGGCTGCTGCACACGCGCAGCAAGGTCGACGGCGAGGCGCACGAGTTGTTCGACACGCCGTTCTACAACCGCTTCCGCCACCTGGTGAACTGGTGTGTGCAGCATCGCTGGGTGACGATCGGGCTGACCGTCGGCTTGTTCGCGCTGGGACTGGTGGGCATGGGCAAGGTGCAGCAGCAGTTCTTTCCTGACTCGAGCCGACCGGAAATCCTGGTCGACTTGTGGCTGCCCGAGGGCTCGACATTGCGCGAGACCGAGGCCGTGGCCAAGCGCTTCGAGGCTCGGTTGATGAAAGAGCCGGGCATCGAGACCGTCAGCACGTGGGTCGGCAGCGGCGTGCCGCGCTTCTACTTGCCACTGGATCAGATCTTCCCGCAGAGCAACGTGAGTCAGGCGATCCTGTTGCCGAAGGACCTGGTGGCGCGCGAGCGCATTCGCAAGCAGTTGCCATCCATGATGGCCGCGGAGTTCCCCGAAGTCCGCTCCCGTGTGAAGCTGCTGCCGAACGGGCCGCCGGTCGCTTACCCGGTGATGTTCCGGGTGATCGGTACCGATGCGGCCACCGTTCGCCAGTGGGCCGACCAGGCCAAGGAGATCCTGCGCGCCAACGCGAACATGCGCGGCGTCAACGACAACTGGAACGAGCAGATCAAGGCCCTGCGCCTGGAAGTGGACCAGGACAAGGCCCGTGCGCTGGGCGTCACCAGCCAGGCCATCGCCCAGTCGTCTCGAACCATGCTGTCGGGCATCACGGTGGGCCAGTACCGCGAGGACGACAAGCTGGTCGACATCGTCTTGCGCCAGCCGCTCGAGGAGCGGAACGTGATCACCGACATTGGCAACTCCTACCTGCCGACAGCCAGCGGGAAGGCAATCCCCCTGATGCAGATTGCCAAGGTCGGCCTGGTCTGGGAGCCCGGCGTGCTGTGGCGCGAAGGCCGCAAGTATGCGGTGACGGTGCAAGGGGACGTGATCGAGGGCATGCAGGGGCCAACCGTGACGAAGCAGGTCTGGCCGCAGCTGGACGAACTGCGCAAGCGGATGCCTGCGGAGTACACGATCCAGATCGCCGGCGCGGTCGAGGAGAGCAGCAAGGGCCAGGGCTCGATTGCAGCAGGCGTGCCAGTGATGCTGTTCATCATCTTCACGCTGCTGATGCTGCAGTTGCAGAGCTTCTCGCGGGCGATGCTGGTGTTCCTGACGGGACCACTGGGCCTGGCGGGCATCGCGGGTGCGTTGCTGCTGCTGAACCGGCCCTTCGGCTTCGTGGCGCTGCTGGGCGTGATTGCGCTGATGGGCATGATCATGCGCAACTCCGTCATCCTGATCGACCAGATCGAGCAGGATCGGGCGCGTGGCTTGCCGGCATGGGATGCGATCGTCGAAGCGGCCGTGCGGCGCTTCCGCCCCATCGTCTTGACGGCTGCGGCCGCCGTGCTGGCGATGATCCCGCTGTCGCGCAGCGTGTTCTGGGGTCCGATGGCGGTGGCCATCATGGGCGGCCTGATCGTCGCCACGGCGCTGACGCTGCTGGCCCTGCCGGCCATGTATGCGGCTTGGTTCCGCGTTCGCCGGCCGGTGACGGGGGATGCCCGTCTCGCACACAGCTAGAATCGCCGGTTTACCGGATCGCCGAGGGGGAGCCGGGTCACCGGCTCCCCCAAGCCATTTCTTGAGCAGACGAATGCGTGGCGCGGGTGGCGAAATTGGTAGACGCACCAGGTTTAGGTCCTGACGCCTTCACGGGCGTGCGGGTTCGAGTCCCGCCCCGCGCACCAGATCATTTCTTAGACGAGTTCCATCATGGCCGTGACTGTTGAAACCCTCGAAAAGCTCGAACGCCGCATCGTCCTGACCATTGCGGCCAGCGACATCAATTCCGAAGTCGAAAGCCGGCTGAAGAAGCTGTCTCGCACCGTCAAGGCCGATGGGTTCCGTCCCGGCAAGGTGCCGATGTCCGTGGTGGCTCAGCGCTATGGCTACTCGGTCCAGTACGAGGTGATGAACGACAAGGTCGGCCAGGCCTTCAGCAGCGCGGCCAATGAAGCTCAGCTGCGCGTGGCTGGCGTGCCCAAGATCACGCAGAAGGAAGAAGCGCCCGATGGCCAACTCGCCTTCGATGCCACCTTCGAGGTCTATCCCGAAGTCAAGCTGGGTGACCTGGCCACCGTCGAGGTCGAGCGCATCACCAGCGAGGTGACCGACGCCGCGATCGACCGCACGGTCGAAATCCTGCGCAAGCAGCGCCGCACGTTTGCCCAGCGTCCCGCTGCCGAGGGCGCCGCCGAAGGGGACCGCGTGACGATCGACTTCGAAGGCAAGATCGACGGTGAGCCTTTCTCTGGTGGCAAGGCCGACGCCTTCCAGTTCCTCATCGGTGAAGGCCAGATGCTGGAGCAGTTCGACAAGGCTGTTCGCGGCATGAAGGTTGGTGAATCCAAGACCTTCCCGCTGCAGTTCCCGGCCGACTATCACGGCAAGGAGGTGGCCGGCAAGGAGGCCGACTTCCTGGTGACGATGAAGAAGATCGAGGCCCAGCACCTGCCCGAGGTCGACGAGGCATTCGTCAAGTCGCTGGGCATCGGTGACGGCACGATCGAGGCGATGCGCGCCGACGTCAAGAAGAACCTCGAGCGCGAGGTCAAGTTCCGCGTGCTGGCCCGCAACAAGGGCGCGGCGATGGACGCGCTGGTCAAGGTCGCCGAACTGGACGTGCCGAAGGCGCTGGTCGACTCCGAGGTCGAGCGCATGGGTGAGGCCGCGCGCGAGGACATGAAGCAGCGGGGCATCAAGGACGCCGACAAGATGCCGCTGACGCCCGACATGCTGCAGCTGTTCCGCCCGCAGGCCGAGCGCCGCGTGCGGCTTGGCCTGGTGGTGGCAGAGCTGGTGCGCGCCAACAACCTGCAGGCCAAGCCCGAACAACTGCAGGCCCATATCGAAGAGCTGTCGCAGAGCTACGAGAAGCCCGCCGAAGTGATGCGCTGGTATCTGTCGGATCGCCAGCGGATGGCCGAAGTCGAAGCGGTGGTGATCGAGAACAACGTCACCCAGTTCGTCCTCGAGAAGGCCAAGGTCAGCGACAAGGCCGTGCCGTTCGACGAACTGATGACGGCCTGATCGCGGCAGCCGCCGCACCGCTGAAAAGGGCGTCCTGCGACGCCCTTTTTCATGCGCTGTGTGGCCTTGGGCGCCGGGACATAATCAGCCAAACCCCTACCTTCCAAGGAACTTCATGAGCGCATCGGAGACGCAGGCGCTGGGCATGGTGCCCATCGTCATCGAACAATCTGGCCGCGGTGAGCGGGCCTATGACATCTACAGCCGGCTGCTGCGCGAGCGCATCGTGTTCCTGGTCGGGCCGGTGAACGATGCCACGGCCAATCTGGTGGTGGCGCAGATGCTGTTCCTCGAGAGCGAGAACCCCGACAAGGACATCTTCCTGTACATCAACTCGCCCGGCGGCAGCGTGAGCGCCGGCCTGTCGATCTACGACACGATGCAGTTCATCAAGCCCGACGTGTCGACGATGTGCATGGGCATGGCGGCCAGCATGGGCTCGTTCCTGCTGATGGCCGGCGCCAAGGGCAAGCGCCTGGCGCTGCCGAATTCGAAGATCATGATCCATCAGCCGTCCGGCGGCGCGCAGGGACAGGCCACCGACATCGAGATCCACGCGCGCGAGATCCTGAAGACGCGCGAGCAGCTCAACCGCATCTATGCCGAGCGAACCGGCCAGACCCTGGAAAAGATCTCGGCCGACATGGAGCGCGATTTCTACATGTCACCCGACGAAGCCAAGGCCTACGGCCTGATCGATCAGGTGCTGGAGAAGCGCGCCTAGGGCGCCAAGGGCTCGCCAGGGTGCCAAAACCCATGCCTATTCGGTCGAAGCGGTCCGACCTGCTTGGACTATCATTGATCCGACACTTTTTGCATTCCGCGCACTGACGCAGCACATCCATGGCCGACAAGAAGGGCGCCTCCGGCGAGAAAGTCCTGTACTGCAGCTTCTGCGGCAAGAGCCAGCACGAGGTGAAGAAGCTCATCGCGGGCCCCTCGGTGTTCATCTGCGATGAATGCATCGAGTTGTGCAACGACATCATTCGTGATGAGGCGCCCGCCGAAGGCAGCGCCGCGAAGACAGCGCGCTCCGAGTTGCCGGCGCCGACCGAGATCAAGAACATCCTCGACCAGTACGTGATCGGCCAGGACACGGCCAAGCGCACGCTGGCGGTGGCGGTCTACAACCACTACAAGCGCCTGAAGCACATGGGCGCGGGCGGCAAGGAAGAGGTCGAGCTCACCAAGAGCAACATCCTGCTGATCGGGCCCACCGGCTCCGGCAAGACGCTGCTGGCGCAGACCTTGGCCAAGCTGCTGAACGTGCCCTTCGTGATCGCTGATGCCACGACGCTGACCGAGGCGGGCTACGTCGGCGAGGACGTCGAGAACATCATCCAGAAGCTGCTGCAGAACTGCG
>CAZXLI010000240.1:0-10751 GCA_964641795.1 uncultured Bordetella sp.
GCCGAAGGCGTACATGAACAGGAAGGTGCCGATCAGCGCGATCGGCAGCGTCAGCCCGGTGATGACGGTGGAACGCCAGCTGTTGAGGAACAGGAAGACGATGCCGATGGTGAGCAGCGCCCCTTCGATCAGCGTGCGCTTGACGTTCGCCACCGAGACGCGGATGGCGCGCGAGTTGTCGCGCACCACCTCGGCGGCCATGCCCTTGGGCAGCTGTTCCTTCAGCTTGGCGCTCACCGCGAGCAGGCCGTCGACCACCTCGATCGTGTTCTCGCCCTGGCTCTTCTGCACCTCGAGCGCGAGCGTGCGCTGGCCGTTGTAGAGCGCCAGCGTCTCGATCTCTTCGGGGCCGTCGACGATGTCGGCGATCTGCGACAGGCGCACCGGTTGCGCATTGCGGCGGGCGACGATGATGTTCTTCAGGTCCTGCGGATCCTTGACCCGGCCCTGGATCTGCACGCTGCGCTCGGATTCCTTCGAGCGCAGCGCACCGGCCGGCAGGTCCTGGTTCTCGGTGCGCACCGCGCTCATCACGGTGTCCACGCCGACGCCGAAGGCCTCCATCGCCTGCGGCTTCAGGTAGATGTTGATCTCGCGCTTGACGCCGCCCACCAGCGTGACCGAGCCGACGCCGGGCACCACCTCGAGCTTCTTCTTGACGATCTGGTCGGCGTAGGTGGTCAGCTCCTGCACGCTGCGCGAGCCGTCGGGCGAGGTGAGGGCGAGCGAGAAGATCGGCCGCGAGGCGGGGTCGAAGCGCGAGACGCGGGCCTCCTTGACCTCGTCGCGGAAACCGGCCTTGATGACGGAGAGTTTCTCGCGCACGTCGTCGGCGGCCTTGCGGCCGTTGACGTCGAGGTTGAACTGCACGATGACGACCGAGGTGCCCTCGTAGCTGCGCGAGAACAGCTGGTTGATGCCGGCGATGGTGTTGACCGCCTCCTCGACCTTCTTGGTCACCTCCGATTCGACGATCTCGGGCGAGGCGCCGGGATAGTCGATCTGCACCACGACGGTGGGGAAGTCGATGTCCGGGAACTGGTCGACCTTCAGGCGCTGGTAGCTGAACAAGCCCAGCACCACGAAAGCCAGCATCACCATCACCGCCATCACGGGGTTGGCGATCGAAACGCGCGTGAACCACATGGCCGCTTGCCTCGTGAGTTAGCGTGATGCGGTGGTGGTGGAGGCTGCGGTGGAAGCCGACGGGGTGGGCGCCGCCACCGTGGCCGCCATGCGCACCGTGACACCGCTGGCCACAAGGCCGGCCGCGGCGCCCAGCACCTGGTCACCTTCGACCAGACCGCCGAGCACTTCGACCACGTCCACGCCCTCGATGCGGCCGCGCATGCCCAGCTGCAGCGTGCGGCGCTCGGTGCGGCCGCCGGCCACGCGGATGGCATAGGGCTGGGCCTGATCGGTGCGTACCGCCGAGGCCGGGATCACCAGTGCGTCGTGGCGTTCCAGCTCGACCCAGCCGCGCACGAACAGGCCCTGGCGCAGGCTGGGGTGCGGCTGCACGGCCAGGTAGGCCGGCACCACGCGCGAACCGGCCTGCGCGCTGGGGTTGATGCGCACCACCCTGGCCGGCAGCGGCTCGGCGCTGCCATCGACCATCAGCCGGGCCGCATTGCCCACGCGCAGCGAGGCCGCGTCCTCGGGCGGAATGGCCGCTTCGACTTCCAGTTGCGACAGGTCGACGATCTCGATCAGCTTGGCATCCACCGCCACGCGCTCGCCGGCCTGGGCCAGGCGCTGCGATACCAGGCCGGCGATCGGCGCCACCACCGTGGCGTCGGCCCGCGCCTTGCGTGCCAGCTCCACCGCGGCCATCGCCGCCTGCAAGGTGGCCTGCGCGCCGCTTTCGGTGGACACCGAGGTTTCCAGCGCGGTCGGCGAGATGAAGCCCTGGGCCACCAGCGCCTTGTTGTTGGTGAGCTGGCGCTGCGCGATCTCGAGCTGCGACCTGGCGGCTGCGGCCTGCTGTTCGGCCTGGCGCAGCTTCCAGTCGAACTCGGTGGTGTCGAGCTGGGCCAGCACCTGGCCTGCGCGCACCGTGTCGCCTTCGCGCACGTGGACGGCCTGCAGTTCGGCTGCCACCTTGGCCTTCACCACGGCGGTATTGACCGCCTTCAGGCTGCCCGAGACGTCGATGCCGCGTGCCAGCGGCTGGCGCGACAGCGTCACCAGGTCCTGGGGCGCCAGCTCGATCTGCGAGACCGCCGACGATGCCGCCACCGGCACCGCCGCGGAGGCTGCCTTGCGGGCCTGGATCGCGCGGGCGACGCCGAATCCGAGCAGCAGCAGCGCGACGATTGCCAATAGCCAGCGAAGTGAGCGTGAGGTCATGATGGTCGGGACGAACGGGACGTCGGTGACGGAGTGTCAGGCAGCGGGGTGGCGCAGCAGGCCTTGCAGCACCAGGTCGATGTGCTGTCGGATGAAGGCACGGCCGTCGAAGGGCCATTGCCCGTCGACCTTGCACGCGCCGATCGAGTACTTGTGCACGCACACCATGATCAGCGGCAGCACCAGCGAATGCACCGCGACGCTCAGGTCCACGTCGCGGAACTCGCCATCTTGGATGCCGCGCCGCAGGATGCCGGCCAACAGCTCCTGCGCCGGGCCGATCACTTCGTGAACATAGAACTCGGCGATGTCAGGAAAATTGCGGACCTCGGTCATTACCAGCTTGAACACCGCGCCGGCCGGGCTGTCGTAGGCATGCTCCCACCATTGCGCCAGCAGATCGCGCAGCAGTTCTGCGGCGGGGCCGGTGAAGTCGGCGGCCTTGGCGGCGCCTTCGGCAATGCGCTCCGAGAGGCAGTTCGCGATCACCGCCTTGAGCAGCTCTTCCTTGCTGGGGAAGTACAGGTACAGCGTGCCCTTGGACACGCCGGCGCGCGCCGCCACTTCTTCGGCGCGCGAGGCGGCAAAGCCCTTCTCGACGAACAGGGACAACGCTGCATCGAGCAGCTCCTGCGGGCGCGCCTCCTTGCGGCGGCGACGAAGGGAAGGGTCGGGTGCGTTCATGGTTACTGACTGACTGGTCAGTAATGTAGCGGCTGTGACGTTCGATCGTCAACTTTTCGAGGCTTGACGAGGGGTCAAGCACTGTGGATGGTCTCGCTCGCCTGCGGCCGGCGTCTCAAGCGCAGGGCCTGACTGCCGAAATGAGCGGAGTCGACATCAAACAGAGGGAGCGTTCGATCATGGGGGGTCTCATCACGCGTCGTGGTCTTGCACTGGCGCTGGCCGGGGCGGCCGTCGCGCTCGGAACCGGCTGCGTATCGACCCGGGTGACCAGCTCGGTGGTCACGCCGAACGCCGGACGACTCGAGCGCGTCGTGGTCGTCGTCCGCAGCGGGAGCTTCAAGCAGTCCAACGTGGCCGCCACGCTGGGACAGCGCAACCTGGACAGCCTCTTGCCCGTGTTGAACAGACGGCTGCCGGTCGTGCTGGCCGAGGGCGGACTGCCGGCACGGCAAACAGGCGACGAATCGGCCCTCCCCGGGATGCCGTTGCGGGTCGAGGCCGGCGAAAAGGTGCTTCAGGTGGTGCCCGTCTCGGCTTCCTACAGCAACCAATCAGGCCAGGCGCTCGTGGTGCAGGCGCAGCTCATCGATCCGCTGAAGCCCGGCAAGCCGCTGTGGAAGGCGGACATCCGCATGGCGACGCTGGGCTTTGGCAAGTTCGATGAGACCGTGGCCAACGACATCGGGCGCCAGATGCTCGAGCGGCTGCGCGCCGATGGCATGCTGCCCTCGGGAATCACACTCTCTCGATCGGTAGCGATGTAGCCCGGCTCCGGACAGCTTGCTTCACCTCGCGCCGCTATCATCCGCGGCTTTGCGCCCATGCACGGGCGAGGGGAGCACGGTGGACCTGGTATTGCTGATCAAGGCCGCGATCATGGGCGTGGTCGAGGGTTTGACCGAGTTCCTGCCGATCTCGTCGACCGGCCACCTGATCCTCGCCGGCTCGCTGCTGGGCCTGGCCGATGCCAAGGCCAAGGTGTTCGACATCGCCATCCAGACCGGCGCAATCATCGCGGTGGTGCTGGTGTACTGGCAGCGGCTGGTCAACGTGGCCGGCAGCCTGGGCAGCAGCGCGGCGGCGCGGCGCTTCGTCGCCAACGTGCTGATCGGCTTCCTGCCGGCCGCCGTGCTGGGCGTGCTGGTCTACAAGGCGATCAAGGCCTACCTGTTCAACGGGCCGGTGGTGGCCACCTCGTTCATCGTCGGCGGGCTGATCATCCTGTGGGCCGAGCGGCGGGACCATGCCGCGGCCCGCATCGTGACGGTCGACGCGATGACGCCGCTGGATGCGCTGAAGGTCGGGCTGGTGCAGTGCCTCGGCATGATTCCCGGCACCAGCCGTTCGGGCGCGACGATCATCGGCGGCATGCTGCTGGGCCTGTCGCGCCAGGCGGCCACCGAGTTCAGCTTCTTCCTCGCGATCCCGACGCTGATCGGCGCCGGCGTCTACAGCCTGTACAAGGAGCGCGGCCATCTGTCGATGGCCGATGCGCCGATGTTCTCGGTCGGCTTCGTGTTCTCGTTCCTGTTCGCGTGGCTGTGCGTCCGCTGGCTGCTGCGCTACATCGCGACGCACACCTTCACCCCGTTCGCGTGGTACCGCATCGGCTTCGGTGCGCTGGTGCTGCTGACCCATTTCACCGGCTGGGTGGTCTGGGCAGACTGAATCAGCGCCGCCTGAACACCAGGTCCCATACGCCGTGGCCCAGCCGCTGGCCACGGGCTTCGAACTTCGTCAGCGGCCGGTGCTCGGGCCGCGGCGCGTAGCCTTCGGCGGTGTTCTGCAGCAGGGGCTCGGCGCTTAGCACCTCCAGCATCTGCACCGCGTAGTCCTGCCAATCGGTGGCGCAATGCAGGTAGCCGCCGGGCTGCAGGCGCGAAGCCAGCAGGGCCACCAGCGGCGGCTGGATCAAGCGCCGCTTGTGGTGGCGCTTCTTGTGCCACGGGTCGGGGAAGAAGATGTGCACGCCGGCCAGCGAGTCCGGCAGCAGCATCTGCTGCAGCACCTCGACCGCGTCGTGCTGCACGATGCGGATGTTGCTCAGGCCGCGCTCGCCGATCAGCTTCAACAGCGCGCCGACGCCGGCCTCATGCACCTCGACAGCCAGGAAATCGGTCTGCGGCTGCGCCGCGGCGATCTGCGCGGTGGCGTCGCCCATGCCGAAGCCGATCTCCAGCACCAGCGGCGCCGTGCGGCCGAAGGCGCTTGCGCTGTCCAGCGCCTGCGCCTGGAACGGCAGCCTGTAGCGCGGCCCCAGCTGGTCGAGCGCGCGCTGCTGGCCGGGCCCGAGGCGCCCGCCTCGCAGGACGAAGCTGCGAATGGCACGGCGTGGCGGCTGCGGTGCCGCCGCATCCTCGGGCAGCTCGGCGGGCGAGTCGGCGGTCATCGGTTCAACTGGGGAGGGCATATGCCTTTGTTCATTTGATGCTGCGCGCACCAAGGCACTAGGCTGGCAGGGTGCAAGATTCTGCCCGAAGCCTGCCCTTCGACCCGGCCGCCGACACCGATGTCCAGCGCCGCCGCTGGCTGCGTGCGGCCGCCGGTTGCGTGGGCCTTGGGCTGGGTCTGGAGGCGCTGGCCGTCGCGCCCCCTGCCGCGCCAAAGGCCACCGCGCTGCCGGCGCCGAAGGCCGCGTCCGGCCCCGCGCCGGTGGACTGGAGCGCGGTGCCGCAGCCCTTGCGGCCGGTGCTGGCCGGCAGCGGATTGCCGGCCCACTGCATCGGTGTCCAGGTGCAGGAGGTCGATGGCCGCAGCCGGTTGCTGGCCGCACTGAACCCCGAGCTGCCCTACCAGCTGGCGTCCACCGCCAAGGTGGTCACGGCACTGGCGGCACTGGACCTGCTCGGCGCCAACTACCGCTGGCGCACCTATGCCTTCACCACGGGCGTGCTCAGCAATGGCCGGCTGCTGGGCGATCTGCTGATCGTCGGCGGCGGCAACGCGCGCCTGAGCAGCGCCGACCTGCACGGCTGGTTCCTGCGCATGCAGCAGGAAGGGCTGCGCGAGGTGTGGGGCAACATCGTGCTCGACCGCTTCGCCTTCCGCCTGCGCGACGACGACTTCGCCAACACACCCCCGCCGGCGATCGACCGGCCGCACCATTCGCGGCCCGATGCCTTCACGCTTGACGAGGGGCAGTTGCAGGTGGTGGTGCAAAGCGGTGCCCGCGGCAAGCCGGTGGTCAGCCTGGTGCCGCCACTGGCGGGCGTGACGGTGCTGAATGAACTGGGGGCCGGCGGCTGTGCGGTATGGGCGCAGCCGGCTTCGGCGCCGGCAAAGTCCGAGCCCGGCACCCAGGTGCTGGCGGTGCGCGGCCAATGGGGCGCCGGCTGCGGCTCGCGCGAGATCGTGCTGGCGCCAATGTCGCACGAGGAGTTCACCGTGCGTGCGGTCGAGGGCCTGTGGCGCGAGGCCGGTGGCCGCCTGCGCGGCAAGGTGCTGGACAAGCGCGCGCCTGACCGCGATCAGTTGCTGCCGCTGGGGCCGGACGGCGAGCCGCAGCTGCCGTTCTCGGTGCACCTGTCCGACCCGTTGCCGCTGGTGATCCGCGAGATCAACAAGACCAGCGACAACATGGCGGCGCGCAACCTGATGCTGTCGCTGGTGCGCGGCTTCCCGGCGCGCGCGGCGACGCTGGCCGAGGCCCGGCAGCGTGTCGACAGCTGGCTGCGCCGCCAGGGTCTGCAACCCGGCGACATTGCGCTGGAGAACGGCTCCGGCCTGTCGCGCGCCGAGCGCGGCAAGCCGCGCGCGATGGTGCAGCTGCTGCGCAATGCCTGGGCCTCGCAGCAGGCGCAGGCCTTCATCGACTCACTGCCGATCGCCGGTGTCGACGGCACGCTGGCCCACCGCATGACCAGCGGCCGGGCCACCGGGGCGGCCTTCCTGAAGACCGGCACGCTGCTCGACACCCGCGCACTGGCCGGCTATGTGAAGGCCGGCAGCGGCAAGACCTACGCCGTGGCTGCGCTGGTGAACCATCCGGAAGCCACGCGCGCGTTGCCCAGCCTGGACGGATTGATCGAATGGGTGGCGCGCAACGGTTGAGCCTTGGGTGATAATCGCCGCCGCGTGGCGGGTGTAGTTCAATGGTAGAACGGCAGCTTCCCAAGCTTCATACGAGGGTTCGATTCCCTTCACCCGCTCCAGCGCAAGACATCTGACAAAGGCCCTTCGGGGCCTTTTTCGTTTGGAGACCGCGCGCGTGTCGTGCCGGCGCGCTCGGGTTGATCCGCCTGCCGCGGGCTGTTGCGCTGCGGCATGATGCCCGGGCCATGAATGCCCCGATCCAATTGCTGTATGTCGGTGCCGAGCCGCCCGACCTGAGCACCTCGGCCTATGGTCCCTTCGTCGTGACCGCACTGGCCGGCATCGACGAACTGACCCAGGCGCTGGAGCGCCAGTCGTGCGATGCCATCGTGCTGCAGCTCGATGCGCCCGATGGCGCTGCCACGCTGGGCAGCTGGGCCGGGCTGTCGCGTGCGGTGCTCGATGCGGCCGTGCTGCTGATCACGCCCGAACCCGGGGCCGGCGATGCGCTGCGCCTGCTGCAGCTCGGCCTGCAGGACGTGCTGCCGCGGCGCGAGGCCAGCGCCGATGCGGTGGCCCGGGTGACGCGGCTGGCGGTGGAGCGCAAGCGCGTCGAGCGTGCGGCGCGCAAGGCCTACGCCACCGATCTTTCAACCGGCCTGCCCAACCATGCGCAGCTGATGGAGCACATGACGCACCTGCTGGCCTTGCGCGAACGCGAGCCGGCGGCGATGGCGCTGCTGGTGGTGCGGCTGGAAGGCCTGGGCGCGGCCGAGCAGCGCTGGGGCACCGAGGCGGCGAACGTGCTGCGCCGCAAGGCCGCCGTGCGGCTGCGTTCGGGCCTGCGGGCAAGCGACGTGGTCGCTTCGCTGGGCGGCGACAGTTTCGCGGTGCTGCTGGCCTGGATCGACGACCAGGCCGCCTCCGACGGCGTGGCCAGCAAGCTCGCCCATTCGCTGCGGCGCCCGTTTTCGCTGGCCGGCCACGAGCTCTCGCTGGGTGTCAGCATTGGTGTCGGCCAGTATCCGGCGCATGGCAAGGAGGCCGATGCGCTGCTGCGCAAGGCGCTGGCGCAGGCGGCCGGCATGGCGGCCAGCGGCCATGCGGCGATGGCCCAGCGCAGCGAGCGCCTGGGCGGCGCTGCGAACGACGAAGGCTGATCAGCCAGCCCGGCGCGGGCGCTTCGCCGGGGCAGCCGGCAGGACGATCGGATCGCCGTCCAGTTCGCGCTGCAGCGCCGCGAACAGCACATCGAGCCCGAAGGCGAACACGCCGTCGAGCCGTTCGACCCGAAGAAACGGCGCCACCGCGCGCACATGGGGAAACGGCACGCTGTCCGGTGCGCGTTCCAGCTGCAGCGGGGTGGCATCCGGCGTCAGCTCCCGGCTGGCGACATCGGCCATGCCGG
Source organism: uncultured Bordetella sp. (assembly GCA_964641795.1). Taxonomy (GTDB): domain Bacteria; phylum Pseudomonadota; class Gammaproteobacteria; order Burkholderiales; family Burkholderiaceae_C; genus Pseudaquabacterium. The sequence continues at coordinate 8,477 of CAZXLI010000240.1, forward strand.
CGCCGCTGACGAAGCCGCCCAGCAGCCGGAACCACAGCGCCGCACGCTCAGGGGGCAGGCCAGCCTCGGCAAAGGTCGACAGCAGGCGCTCGTACAGCGCGAAGCTGCGCGTGCTGTTGAAGCGGCGCGTGGTCAGCAGCAGGAAGGCGCGCGGATGCGTCAGGGCGATGCCGCGGTAGTCGCTGACGTAGCGGCGCAGCTTCTGCAGCGGCGTGGCGCGCGGCGGAGCGGGGCGGTCGATTTCATCGACCAGGCGGTCCATCACTGCATCCAGAAGCTGCCCTTTGTTCGGATAGTGGTGGTAGAGCGCCATGGCTTCGACGCCGAGCGCCTCGCCGAGCCTGCGCATCGACAGCGCTTCCAGGCCCTGGGCATCGATCATCGCCAGGGCCGCTTCGGCGATGGCCTCGCGCGTCAGGCTTTCGCGGCGCACGGGCATGGAGGCGGACTTGCGGGTGGCCATGCTTGACTTTACACCGTAAGCTTACTAAGCTGACCTTACACCGTAAGGCCAGCAAGGAGCGCTCGATGACGGCTGACGACGTGGTGGGACTGCTGATCCCCGTGACCTGGCTGGTGATGATGGGCATCGAGGCGCTGGCCAGCGGCCGTGCCTGGCCGCAGCAGCGGCTGTGGCGCACGCAGGGCGTGGCCTTCTTCGTGATGCTGATGACGCTGAACGGCGTGCTGCCCGCGCTGTTGCCCGAGAGCTGGCGCGCGCATGCGCTGTTGAGTCTGGCGCGCTGGCCGCTGGTGTTGCAGGTGGTTGCCGGCTACGCGCTGCTGTCGCTGGCCACCGCCACCTTGCACCGTGCCTACCACCGCTACGACCTGCTGTGGCGCTGGGTGCACCAGCTGCACCACGCGCCGCACCGGGTGGACATGGCCAGCGCGGTGATGTTCACGCCCTACGAGGTGGTGCTCAACATCGCGGTGTTCCAGGCGGTGGTGGTGTTCGGCCTCGGGCTCGATCCGGTGGCGGCGGCCATCGTCGGTTATGTCTCGGTGTTCTACGGCCTGTTTCAGCACTTCAACATCGGCACGCCGCAGTGGCTGGGCTACCTGATCCAGCGGCCTGAATCGCACGCGGTGCACCATCGTCGCGGCCTGCATGCCTACAACTATTCGGATCTGCCGATCTGGGACCTGCTGTGGGGCACCTTCCGCAATCCGAAGGCGTTCAATGGCGAAGTCGGCTTCGAAGGCGAGCAGGCCACCCGATGGGCGCCGCTGCTGCGCGGCCAGGATGCGAACCTGCCGCTGTACGGTGCCGGCAGCCGTGGCACCGAGCGTGTGCAGGACAACCCGGCCTGAGCGCACACCATGACGACCGATACCGCACCCGCCGAGCGCCGCGCCAACGTGCTGCGCGCCGATGCCATCGAGGCCGCCGCCTTCGCCGACCTGTACGCGGCCGCGCCGCCGGCCCTGCAGCAGCGCCTGGGCCTGCAGGTGCGCGAGCAGGCCGGCGCGACGCTCTTGCTGGCGCCTGCACTGCCGAGCGCGATGTTCAACCGCGTGATCGGCCTCGGGCACCAGCGCCCGGCCACGGCGCAAGACTTGCAGACGCTGCTCGCCACCTATCGCGAATACGCAGCGTCCCCCTGGTGGCTGCACTGGACACCCGAAGCCGCGCCGGCGGACTTCGTCGGCATCCTGCAGGCCGCCGGTTTCACCTTGCCGGCACGCCGCAGCTGGGCCAAGGTGATGCGAGGGCCGCAACCGGTACCGACGATCGCCACCGATCTGCAGATCGAGCCGTCCGAGGCCGGCACGCTGGCCGCGATCACCGAATCCATCACCCAGTCGTTCGGCATGCCGCCGTTCATGCCGGCCTGGCTGGCGGCGCTGCAGGGCCGGCCGCGCTGGCGGATCTATGCCGTGAAAGACGCGGCCACGGTGGTCGGCGGCGGCTGCCTGTTCATCGAAGGCGACGCCGCCTGGCTTGGCATGGGGGCGGTACTGCCCAGCCACCGCCGCCGCGGCGGGCAGGGGGCACTGATGGCGCGCCGCATCGGCGACGCGCTGGCCGCCGGTTGCACCCGCGTGTTCACCGAAACCGGCGAGCCGATGGGCGACGAGCCGAACCCGTCGCTGGCCAACATGTTCCGCTGCGGCTTCGAGACCGTGGGCTCGCGGCTGAACTTCGAGGCGCCGCGCGGCTGACGCCGCGCTGCCCCGCCACCTATTTCTGGATGTCCCCCAGGCACAGGTACTTGACCTCGACGTAGTCGTCGATGCCGTGGTGCGCGCCTTCGCGGAAACCGTCGGCGGC
>CAZXLI010000241.1:0-10709 GCA_964641795.1 uncultured Bordetella sp.
TCAACTTCGACAGCCAGGAAGTGGCCGCGAATCCGGTGCACCTGATGTACGTGCTCGAGCAGCAGATCGAGCGCGAGCAGTTCCCGCAGGAGCTCGAGCAGAAGTACATCGGCTTCATCAAGGAGCAGCTGGCGCCGCGTTATGCGGAGTTCATCGGCAAGGAGATCCAGACCGCCTACCTCGAAAGTTACTCGGAGTACGGTCAGAACATCTTCGATCGCTACGTCACCTATGCCGACTACTGGATCCAGGACCACGAGTACCGCGACACCGACACCGGCGAGGTGTTCGACCGCGGCGCGCTGAACGCCGAGCTCGAGAAGATCGAGAAGCCCGCCGGCATCGCGAACCCGAAGGACTTCCGCAACGAGATCGTCAACTTCGTGCTGCGCGCCCGCGCCAACAACCAGGGCCGCAATCCGGTGTGGACCAGCTACGAGAAGCTGCGCACCGTGATCGAGAAGAAGATGTTCTCGAACACCGAAGAACTGCTGCCGGTGATCAGCTTCAATGCCAAGGCCAGCGCCGACGAAGCCAAGAAGCACGAGGACTTCGTCACCCGCATGGTTGCCAAGGGCTACACGCAGAAGCAGGTGAGGCTGCTGTGCGAGTGGTACCTGCGTGTCCGCAAGTCGAGCTGACGGAGGGCCTGCCGTGGGCGTGATGGCTTTCCAAGCGGCCGCCGCGGAACCGGCTTTGCCGGGCCGCTGGGGGCGCCCCCTTTGGGGGGAGGCGGGCTTTGCCCGCTACGGGGGGGAGAGATCCTGATGCTTCAACAGATCATCGACCGGCGGCTGGCCGGCAAGAACAAGTCGATCGGGAACCGCGAGCGCTTCATGCGCCGGTACAAGGACCAGATCAAGGAAGCGGTCAAGCGCGCGGTCGATGGCCGCGGCATCCGCGACCTCGAGCGCGGTGAAGAGGTGCGCATCCCGAAGAAGGACTTGTCCGAGCCGGTGTTCCACCATGGGCAGGGCGGGGTGCGCGAGGTCGTGCACCCGGGCAACCAGGAATACGTGCGCGGCGACCGCATCGAGCGGCCCAAGGGCGGCCAGGGCGGCGGCTCCGGCAAGGGTCAGGCCAGTGACCAGGGGGAGGGCGAGGACGACTTCACCTTCGCCCTGAGCAAGGAAGAGTTCATGCAGGTCTTCTTCGAGGACCTGGCCTTGCCGCACCTGATCCGCACGCAGCTGGCCGAGACGCCGGAGTGGAAGAGCCACCGTGCGGGCTACACCAGCGACGGCACGCCGAACAACCTGCACGTGGTGCGCTCGATGCGCGGCGCCATCGGCCGCCGGCTGGCCATCGGCTCGGGCTCGCGGCGCGACCTGCGCGAGCTGCAGGAGCGCCTGGCCGAGCTGAAGCTGCATGCAGCGGCCGACGACGCCGCCAAGCAGGCCGAGATCAAGGCGCTGGAAGACGAGATCGCGGCCTTGCGGGCACGGCTCGACCGCATCCCCTTCCTCGACCCGATCGACCTGCGCTTCCGCAACCGGGTGAGGGTGCCGGTGCCCACCAGCAAGGCGGTGATGTTCTGCCTGATGGACGTCTCGGGGTCGATGGACGAGGCGCGCAAGGACTTGTCCAAGCGCTTCTTCATCCTCTTGTACCTGTTCCTGACGCGCCACTACGAGAAGATCGACATCGTCTTCATCCGCCACCACACGCAGGCGCAGGAGGTGGACGAGGAGAACTTCTTCCACGCGCGCGAGACCGGCGGCACGGTGGTGTCCAGCGCGCTGGTGCTGATGGAGGAGATCATCCGCGCCCGCTACAACCCGAGCGAGTGGAACATCTACGGCGCGCAGGCGAGCGACGGCGACAACTGGCACCACGATTCGGGCCGATGCCGCGAGCTGCTGGCCGAGAAGCTGCTGCCGCTGTGCCGCTACTTCGCCTATGTGCAGGTGGCCGAGGAAGAGCAGAACCTGTGGGAAGAGTACAGCCAGCTCTGTGAATCGCAGCCGCACTTCGCGATGCGCAAGGCCACCGAGGCCTCGCAGATCTACCCGGTGTTCCGCGATCTGTTCAAGAAGGAGGGGGCGGCTCAGGCCGCCTAACGGACGATATGAGCGCCATCCTGTCGCCTGCCGCGGCCAAGCCGGGCCGCGGTCCGCTGCCGCTGAACCGGACAGTCGAGCGCCTGGAGGGGCCCAGCGACTGGTCCTTCGACCTGATCAACCAGTACCACGACGTCATCCGGCAGACCGCCGAGCGCTATGGCCTGGACACCTACCCGAACCAGCTCGAGATCATCACGGCCGAGCAGATGATGGACGCCTACGCCAGCGTCGGCATGCCGGTGAACTACCGGCACTGGAGCTATGGCAAGGAGTTCATCTCCACCGAGAAGAACTACAAGCGCGGCCACATGGGCCTGGCCTACGAGATCGTCATCAACTCCAATCCCTGCATCAGCTACCTGATGGAGGAGAACACGATGGCGATGCAGGCGCTGGTGATCGCGCATGCCGCCTACGGCCACAACAGCTTCTTCAAGGGCAACTACCTGTTCCGCATGTGGACCGATGCGTCGTCGATCATCGACTACCTGGTCTATGCCAAGAACTACGTCGCCGAGTGCGAAGAACGCCATGGCATGGAGACGGTGGAGGAGTTCCTCGACTCCTGCCATGCGCTGCAGAACCATGGCGTTGACCGCTACCGCCGGCCGCAGCGCAAGTCGCTGGCGCAGGAGCTGGCCGACCGCAAGGATCGCGAAGCCTACGCGCAACGCCAGATCAACGACCTGTGGCGCACGCTGCCCAAGCGGGCCGACAAGGCCGGTGAGCCGGCTGAAGCGCGTCGTTTCCCGGAAGAGCCGCAGGAGAACCTGCTCTACTTCATCGAGAAGAACGCGCCGCTGCTCGAGCCCTGGCAGCGCGAGATCGTGCGCATCGTGCGCAAGGTGGCGCAGTACTTCTATCCGCAGCGCCAGACGCAGGTGATGAACGAAGGCTGGGCCACCTTCTGGCACCACCGGCTGCTGAACACGATGTACGACGACGGCTACCTGACCGACGGCGTGATGATCGAGTGGCTGAAGTCGCACACCAACGTGGTCTACCAGCCGCGCGTCACCGATCGCGGCTACTCGGGCATCAATCCGTATGCGCTCGGCTTCGCGATGTACACCGACTTGAAGCGCATCTGCGAAGAACCCACCGAAGAAGACCGGCACTGGTTCCCCGAGATCGCCGGCGCGCCCTGGGTGCCGACGCTCGACCAGGCGATGCGCAACTACAAGGACGAAAGCTTCGTCGGCCAGTTCCTCAGCCCGAAGCTGATGCGCGACTTCCGCCTGTTCGCGATCACCGACGACGAGAAGCAAAGCGAGCTCGAAGTCAGCGCGATCCACGACGACACCGGCTACAAGCGCGTGCGCGAAGCGCTGTCGCGCCAGTACGACCTGGGCTCGCGCGAGCCCAACATCCAGGTGTGGAACGTCAACCTGCGCGGCGACCGTTCACTCACCCTGCGCCACTTCCAGCACAACGACCGGCCGCTCGATGACGGCGCGCAAGAGGTGCTGAAGCATGTGGCGCGGCTCTGGGGCTTCGGCGTGCACCTGGAAAGCGCCAACAGCCGCGGTGACGTGACCAAGCGCTGGTCGGTCGGCGCACCGCAGCAGTAAGCCGCACGGCGGCCGCGGCGCGCGCTGGCGCCCGGCTCAAGTTCCCGCGTCTTTCGGTCGATACGACAAAAGTGAAGCTGGGGCCTCCGACGCCCCGGCCGCGCCATTGACCGGAGACACCTCTTGCCCGCTGCGCCGCACCAGCGCCGAACGATCCGCCGCATGCCCACCGGCCACATGCATCAGCGTGTGCGCTGGGCCATGCTGGCGGTGCTGCTGCTGGTGGCTGCGGTGGTGGCCTTCATGCAGCAGCGCGGCGAACGGCTGGAACGCCAGCGCCGCGACGACACCGAGATCATCGGCCTCGCGGGCCGGCAGGCGATGTGGAGCGAGCAGATCGCGCGTCAGGCCATGCTGCTGCACAGCGGCGCGCACGCGCAGGACCGCGAGGCCGCCGACCGCGCGCTGCAGCAGGCGGTGAGCGCCTCGCAGCGCGAAGCCCTGCGCCTGGACGCGCTGGTCGAAGCCCAGGCCGGCGCGTCGCCCGCCGCGGCCGCGGTGCTGCAGTTGGCGATGGCGCGCTGGCATGCGGCGCGCGAGCGCCTGTGGTACCGCGCCGAGAACGTGCTGCGCAGCCTGGGCCAGAACGAGCACTACCAGTTCCTGCGCGCTGCAGTGGTCGCGCTGCAGGACGAGGTCGAGCCTGCCCTGTCTGCCACGCAAGCGCTGGCCGAAGGCTCGAGCCAGGCCGCCCGCGCGCGCAGTGACGAAGCGCTGCTCGATCTGCGCAGCGGTGCGGTGTCGGTCGCTGTGCTGTTGCTGCTGTTGGTGCTGGGCGTGGCCGAACCCACGGTGCGCGCGGTGCGCCGCCAGGCCAGCCAGCTGGCCGCGCAGGCCGAGGAGCTGGCGCGCCTGGCGCTGGTGGCCGAACGCACGCACCATGCGGTGATCATCACCGACGCCCATGGCTGCACCGTGTGGGCCAACGATGCCTTCGCGCGCATCACCGGCTACCAGGCCAGCCTGATCCAGGGCCATCACACGGTGCGCATGCTGCAGGCGGCCAGCACCGACCCGCAACGCATCGCGCCGATCCGGCAGGCGCTCGAGCAGGGCTGCGGCGTGCGTGCCGAGCTGCCGATCCGTAGCGCCGATGGCCGCGAGTCCTGGCTCGACATGGACGTGCAGCCGCTGCACGACGAGGCCGGTGCGCTCAGCGGATTCGTCGGCGTGGCCAACGACATCACCGAGCGCGTGACACAAGCCCTGAAGACCGAAGCCATGCTGGCCGCGCTGCCCACCGGCGTGGTGGTGCAGGGCCCCGACGGCGAGGTGATCGAATGCAACCGCGCTGCTGAACAGGTGCTGGGCCTGAGCCGTGCGCAGCTGGTCGACGTGGCCTCGCGGCCGCCGCACTGGAAGCTGGTGCGCGAAGACCTGAGCACGCTGGCGCGCGAAGACAGCCCCGGCGGTCGCGCGCTGCGCAGCGGCCGCGGCCTGCGCGGCGAGACCATGGGCGTGGCCGCCGAAGACGGCTCGCTGCGCTGGCTGTTGGTGAATGCCGAGCCGGTGACCGACCCGTTCGGCCATGTGATCGGCGCGGTGTCCTGCCTGACCGACGTGACCGAGCCGCGCAACCAGCGGGTGCTGCTGGAGATGACGGTGGCCGCCGCCGGCGTGGGCACCTGGCAGTGGGACATGCACAGCAACGTCTACAGCTGCAACGAGCGCCTGATGACGATGCTGGGCTACCCCGCCGGCAGCATGCCGCTCGACGGCCTGACCATGGACGCGCTGAGCCATCCCGATGACGAAGCACCGCGCCGTGAAGCGCTGCGGCAGCACCTGGAGAACCCCGAGGTTCCGTTCCGCTTCGAGCAGCGACTGCGTCGGCCCGATGGCGATTGGGCCACCGTGTTGAGCTGTGGCACGGTGATCGAGCGCACCGAAGCCGGCCGGCCGCGCCGCATGGCCGGCATCCACTTCGACATGACTGAACAGATGCAGATGCAGGCCATGCTGCGGCATGCCGCGCGGACCGACGGCCTGACGCAGCTGCCCAACCGCGCCGCGGTGTTCGACCGCGTGCAGCAGGCGCTGCAGCGGGCCATCGAGCGGCCGGGCTTCGGCTATGCGGTGCTGTTCATGGACTTCGACCGCTTCAAGCAGGTGAACGACACCTTGGGCCATGCCGTGGGCGACGAGCTGCTGCGTCAGATTGCCCAGCGCCTGCGCAGCACGCTGCGCGCCGGCGATGTCATCGGTCGCAACGCGCGCTACGAGCACACGGCGGGCCGCATCGGCGGCGACGAGTTCGTCGTCGTGCTCGAATCGGTGCCCAGCCGCGACCATGCCTGCGCGGTGGCCGCGCGCTTGCTCGAGGCGCTGGCCGAGCCGTACCAGATCGGCCCGCACGTCGTGCACTCCACCGCCAGCATCGGCATCGTCACGTCCGAGCAGGCGGCCAACGACGCGAACACCGTGATGCGTGACGCCGACACCGCGATGTACGAGGCCAAGCGCGGCGGTCGCGGCCGTTACGTGGTGTTCGACCCATCGATGCACGAGCGCGTCGCGCACACCCTGGGGTTGGAGAACGATCTGCGCCTGGCACTGCAGCGGGGCGAGCTGTTCGTGGTCTATCAACCAGTGATCGAGTTCGCCGATCCACTCGCTTGCGGTGTCGAGGCCCTGGTGCGCTGGCAGCATCCGCAGCGCGGGCTGGTGTCGCCGGCCGAGTTCATTCCGGTGGCCGAGGAATCGGGCCTGATCGTCGAGGTCGGCCGCTTCGTGCTGGAAACCGCCTGCCGCCAGTTCGTCGCCTGGCAGCAGCAACTGGGCGCGCTGGCGCCGGCGCTGATGGCGGTGAACCTCTCGACGATGCAGCTGCGACAGCCCGGCTTCATCGGCGAAGTGCAGGACTGCCTGCACCGCACCGGCATGCCCGCGCGGCGGCTGCAGCTGGAGGTGACCGAGAGCATCGCGGCGCAGGACGCATTGGCGCGCGAGCGCCTGCACGAGCTCAAGGCGCTGCACCTCGGACTCGCGCTCGACGACTTCGGCACGGGCTACTCGTCGCTGGCCTGCCTGCACCAGTTGCCGGTGGACACGGTGAAGATCGACCGCTCGTTCGTGAGCCATGCCGAAACCAGCGAGTACCACCGTGCGCTGATCGAGGCGACGATCCGTGTTGCGCAATCGCTGGGCATGGCGACGGTCGCCGAAGGCATCGAAACGATCGGCCAGGCGCGGCTGCTGCAGCAGCTGCACTGCGGCCGCGGCCAGGGCTTCCTGTACAGCCGGCCGCTCACCGCGGAAGACGCAGCGACCTGGCTGGCGCGCCGCAACGCGCCAGTCCAGGCCGCCGCCTGAGTGCGCCGCCCCGACGGCCCTTCGGAGCGGTCCCCCGAGAGGATCGGCCCAACCCGGATCGCTCCGACCCTTCGCGTTCAGGCCAGCTTGAACGGCAGCTCGCGCAGCGGCTTGCCGGTGGCGCGACGCAAGGCATTGGCCAGCGCCGGCGCAAACGGCGGCAGCCCGGGCTCGCCCATGCCCTTGGGCGGATCGCTGCTGGGCACGATGTGCACCGCGATCTTCGGCGCATCGGTGATGCGCGCGACCGGGTAGTCGCCGAAGTTGCTCTGCTCGACCGCGCCGTCCTTGAAGGTGATGGCCGCGCCGGGCAGCGTGGTCGACAGCGCCATCACCGCGGCGCCCATCACCTGCGCTTCCACCGTGCGCGGGTTCACGCACAGGTTGCAGTGCACGCCGGCCGTGACCGCGCCGATCACCGGCTTGCCGTCCTTCACGCCGGCTTCCAGCACATAGGCCACCACCGATTCAAAGCTCTCGTGCACCGCCACACCCCACTGCATGCCGGCGGGCAGCTGCTTCTTGCCATAACCCGCCTTGTCAGCGGCCAGTTGCAGTGCGGCGCGGTGGCGCGCGTGCTCGCTGCCCATCAGCTTCAGCCGGTAGGCCACCGGGTCCTGCTGCGTCGCCTGGGCGATCTCGTCGATCAGCGTCTCCATCACGAACGCGGTGTGGGTCGAGCCGACCGAGCGCCACCACAGCACCGGCACGTTGACCTGCGGGTGGTGGACGGACAGCCGCATCGGCACCTGGTACGGGTCACGCATGCCTTCGACCGTCGTGGCATCGACACCTTCCTTCACCATGAAGGCCTCGAACGGTGTGCCGCCGACGATGCTCTGGCTGACGATGCGGTGGTCCCAGCCGCTGATGTTGCCCTGCGCGTCGAAGGCGATCTCGGCGCGGTGCAGCGTGAACGGGCGGTAGTAGCCCGCGCGCATGTCGTCCTCGCGGCTCCAGATCACCTTCACCGGCGCGCGCTGGCCGGCTTCGGCCAGGGCCTTGGCCACCGATACCGATTCAACCAGGTACTCCGAGGTCGGCACCGCGCGCCGGCCGAAGCCGCCGCCGCCCATCTGCACGTGGATGGCCACCTGCTCGGGCTTCAGCCCGGCCGTCTTGGCGATCGCCATCGTGTCGACGCCCGGCATCTGCGAGGCGGTGTAGACATCGCAGCGGTCGGCCTTCAGGTCCACCGTGCAGGCCAGCGGCTCCATCTGCGCGTGGTTCAGGTACGGGAACACGAACTCGGCGCTCAGCTTCTTCGGCGCTGCGGCGAGCGCCGGCGCGACGTCGGCGCGGAACTGCGCGCCGGGCGCCAGCTTGCCCTCGGTCTGCGCCAGGGTGCGGTACTGCGCCAGTTGCTGCGCCGTGTCCGGCTTGGCGACCTGGCTCGTGTCCCACTGCACCTTCAGCGCTTCGCGCGCGGTCTTGGCCGGCCAGTAGCCGTCGGCCACGATCGCGATACCGCGCGCGCCGCGGTCCAGCGCGACGGGCAGCACGGCCTGCACGCCGGGCACCTTCTTCGCCGCATCGGCGTCGAAGCCGCTGAAGCCGGCGCCGAACACCGGCGGGTGCGCGATCACTGCCACCTTCATGCCGGGCAGCTTGATGTCCATGCCATAGGTCTGGCGACCGGTGGCCTTGGCGCGCGAGACCTTCAGCCCGGTGGGCTTGCCGATCAGCTTGAAGGCCTTCGGGTCCTTCAAGGTCACCTGCTCGGGCACCGGCTGCTGCATCGCGGATTCGAACAGCAGGCCGTAGGGCGCGGACTTGGCCCCGGCCTTCAGCACGCCGTTGTCGGCGCTGACCGATGCCACCGGCACCTGCCACTGCTGCGCGGCCGCGGCCACCAGCATCGCGCGGGTGCGGGCGCCGAGCTCGCGGTACTGCTGGTAGCTGTTCTTCACCGAGTTCGAGCCACCGGTGAGGTGCAGGCCCATGAACGGATCGACGTAGTTCGGCGCCGCATTGCCGAAGCCGGTGCGCACGCTGTCCCAGGGCACGCCGAGCTCCTCGGCGCAGATCATCGCCAGCGCGGTCTCGATGCCCTGGCCCATGTCCATGCGGTTGCAGGTGATGGTGGTGATGCCGTCGCGGCCGATGGTCACGAAGGCGCTGGGCTGCTCGGTGGGCGCCTGGCCCGGCTTGGGCTTGGCGGCGTCCTGTGCGCTGGCCAGCGGGGGCAGCAGCGCGAGGCCGAGGCTGCCGCCCAGGCTCATCGTGACGAAGCGGCGGCGGCTCAGTTCGGCGCGCGGCAATTGGGCGGCGATGCGCTCGGCGAGGGTGGGGATGATCATGGTGATGCGCTCCCTCTCAAGCCAGCGCCCGCGCGGCGTCGTGCACGGCCGCGCGGATGCGCTGATAGGTGCCGCAGCGGCAGATGTTGCCGGCCATCGCGCCGTCGATGTCGGCGTCGCTGGGCTTGCGGTTGGCCTTGAGCAGCGCGACGGCGCTCATGACCTGCCCGCTTTGGCAGTAGCCGCACTGTGCGACATCGTGCTTGACCCAGGCCTCGACCACCGCGCGGCCGACGCGGTCGGTGTCCTGGGCTTCGATGGTGCGCAGCTCGCCGCCGGCGGCGGCCGAGATCGGGGTCACGCAGGAGCGGGTGGCCTGGCCGTTCAGGTGCACGGTGCAGGCACCACACAGCGCGGCGCCGCAGCCGAACTTGGTGCCGGTCATGCCGAGCGTGTCGCGCAGGGTCCAGAGGATCGGGGTGGCCGGGTCGACGTTCACCGTCACCGGCTTGCCATTGAGCTTGAAGGTGGTGGGCATGGTTTCTTGGGGGGTGGGCGAAACCGGCGAGTGTGCGTCGGCCCCGCCGCTGCCGGAGCGGCAGGGCGATCAACCCGAGTGCCAATGGGGTCTTGGCCTGGCGCCGCGTCTTTCGGGCGCTAGGTCTGCTTCGCTACAGCGCGAAGATCTTCCCTGGGTTCAGGATGTTCTTCGGGTCCAGCGCACGCTTGAGCACGCGCATCATCTCCACCGTGCCGGCGCCGGCCTCGTCGACCAGGAAGCCCTGCTTGTGCAGGCCGATGCCGTGCTCGCCGGTGCAGGTGCCTTCCAGCTTCAGCGCATGCTGCACCAGCTGGTTGTTCAGGCGCTCGGCCAGTTCGCGTTCGGCGGGAATCGTCGGGTCGATCAGGTAGGCGATGTGGAAGTTGCCGTCGCCGACATGGCCGACGATGTAATACAGCAGCCCCGCGGCCTCGGCTTCGTCGACCGCCAGCGCGATGCATTCGGCCAGGCGCGAGATCGGCACACAGGTGTCGGTGGTCACGGTGCGGCAGCCGGGCTTCAGCTGCAGCGCCGCGAAGTAGGCATGGTGGCGCGCGGTCCACAGCCGCGTGCGTTCTTCGGGCGTGGTGGCCCATTCGAAGTCCTGGCCGCCGTTGTCGCGTGCCACCTCCTGCACGATGCCGGCCTGCTCCTGCACGCCGGCCTCGCTGCCGTGGAATTCCATCAGCAGCATCGGTGCTTCGCGCAGGCTCAGCTTGTCGTGCCGGTTCACGGCGCGTACCGCGTTGGCATCGAGCAGCTCGCAGCGCGCGATCGGCACGCCGAGCTGGATGACCTGGATCGTCGTGGCCACCGCGGCGGCGATGCTCGGGAACTGGCACACGGCGGCCGACACCGATTCGGGCTGCGGGAACAGCTTCAGCGTGACCTCGGTGATGATGCCCAGCGTCCCTTCGCTGCCCACCATCAGCCGCGTCAGGTCGTAGCCGGCGCTCGATTTCTTCGCACGCGTGCCGGTGCG
>CAZXLI010000242.1:0-10629 GCA_964641795.1 uncultured Bordetella sp.
GGCACGCTGAACAACACGATGCAGGCCACGGTGGCCAAGGACCCGGACAAGACCAACAACATCTTCAGCGCCACCGGCATCGCCGACAGTGCCAACCTGTCCGGCAGCAACGTCGCGATCACCGGCACCGGGCCGGCCGCGCCGGTGGCCGCCGGCGGCGTCGCCACCTTCGTGATGACGGTCAGCAATGCCGGGCCGCAGGCCTCGAAGACGGTGAACCTGATCAATTCGGTCGGTGCCGGGGCCATCCTCACCGGCATCACCTGCGACGCCTCCGGCAGCGCCACCTGCCCGACGGCGCTGGGCCCGTCGATGCAGCTGACGACGATTCCGGTGGGCGGGGTGCTGAACTTCACCGTCTCGGCCAATGTGGCCGCGGGCGCCGGGTCCGGCACGATCAAGAACACGATGTCGGCCATCCTGTCCGACGATCCGGACAAGAGCAACAACCTCTTCACCGCCACGGCTGCCACCTTCGCGGCCGACCTGCAGGTCAAGGGCAGTCCGCCCTCCACCTCGGTGAAGGCCGGCGGCATCGCCAGCTTCACGATGACGGTGACCAACCTCGGCCCGGATGCGGCGCAGGACGTCGCCATCACCAACACGGTCGACGAGAACCTGACGCTGTCCCGTATCAGCTGCAGTGCCACCGGCGGTGCCGTCTGCCCGAGCGAACTGGGTGCGACGATGAGCGCCGCGTTGATTCCGGCCAACGGCAGCCTGGTGTTCACGGTGCAGGACACCATCACCGCCGGCGTGGTGGGCCGCGTCAGCAACACGATGACAGTGTCTGCCGCGGGCGACGCCAAGCCCGGCAACAACACGGCCACCGCCGCGGCGCAGTCCACCAGCGCGAACCTGGGCGTCTCGCAGACCGTGGCCGAGCGCGTGGCTGCGGGCAAGACCGCGTTCTTCACCGCGACGGTGGCCAATGCCGGCCCGAGCCTGGCCACCAACATCGTGCTGGTGCACACGCTGCCCACGGGCTATACCGCCGGCACCATCTCGTGCACCGCTTCGGCGCTGGCGGCCTGCCCGGACACCACCGGCCCGCAGATGACCGTGGCCTCGCTGCCGGTGGGTGCCAAGCTGGCCTTCACGATTCCCGTGGCGATACCGTCCAATGCACGCGGCCCGATCGATGCCCTGTGGACGGCCACGGCCGATGGCGATTCGGACACCAGCAACAACACCGCCCAGGCCACCGTGATCGCCGAAGACCCGCGCAACGGCGGCTACAAGGTCTTCGCCACCAACGGCCGGCAGTACGGACTGACGATCGACTTCGACGCCGGCAGCTACTCGGTGGCCGGCCATGGCAGCACGCTCACCGGCAGCTTCAGCGCGGACGCCACGGGCGGCGGCTTCACGATCGGCGGCAACCAGCGCTTCCGCGTTGCCGAAGACCTGATCACCGGCGGCTTCGATTTCGGCGACGGCGTCAAGCCCTTCGTCGCCGCGCGGCGCTTCGCGTCGGCGGTGTCCGACCTGGCCGGCGCCTACAACGTGGCCTCGCTCACGGTGCCGGTCGACAGCACGCCCTCGTCGCGGGTGATGGCGTCGCAGTTCGGCACCAGCGGCTACCAGTTGTGCACCGATTCGACGCAGATCTTCTCGGTGGCCACCTGTCCCGCCGCCAGCCTGTTCACCTACACGCTCAGCGTCGACAACGGCATCTTCACCGGCGTCGATGCGACCCACGGCGACATGCTGAGCTTCTATGTCGCGCGCTCGGGCAACAACTTCATCTACCTCAGCGCCGGCGATGCCGGTGGCGCCACCTCGGGCACCTTCCGCATCGCGCTGCCCGACACGCCGAACGGCCTGGCCGGTGGCACCTCGTTCGGCGCCAGCAACCAGGGCAGCTGGGACACGGTGACGCTGAGCCCGCAGACCTACGCGGTCAGCGGCACCAGTGCCAGCGGTACGGCCTTCACCGACACGATCTCGCTGGGCGTCGTGAACAGCGGCCCGATCGGCCTGCGCACCGGCCTGCGCGGCGGCGACCAGGCGCGCATCTACGTGATGCAGAACAGCGGGCTGACCGTGCTGACCGGCGCGCGCAATGGCGGCGCGAACGGCTTGATCGAGATCAGCGCACCTTGACGCGGGCTTGCCGCTAGCGGGTGATCTGAGCGTCCAGGGCGCCGGCCCCGCTGTCGTCCAGCGCCGGCAGCGCCACGGGCACGATGAAGCGGAAGCAGCTGCCTTCGCCCGCCTGGCTCTGCACCTCGACGCGTCCGCCCATCAGCTGCACCAGCCGGCGCACGATGGCCAGGCCCAGCCCGGTGCCGCCGTAGCGGCGCGTGACGCTGCCATCGGCCTGCGTGAACGGCTCGAACACGATGGCCTGCTGCTCCGGTGTCATGCCGATGCCGGTGTCGCGCACGCTGCAGGCCAGCAATGCGTGGCGCTCGTCCTGGTCCTGCAGGCGTTCGATGTGCACCCGCACGCTGCCCTGTTCGGTGAACTTCAGTGCGTTGCCGGCCAGGTTCAGCAGCAGCTGGCGCCAGCGGACGGCGTCGGCCACCACCGGGTCGGGCACGTCGGCGGCGATGGTCCAGTCGAAGCCCAGGCCGCGCTGGAGCGCCTGCACCTGCAACGGCGCCAAGGCCTGGTGCAGCGTGTCCAGCAGCGACATCGGCGCCGCCTGCAGCTGCAGCTTGCCGGCCTCGACCTTGGAGAGGTCGAGCACGTCGTCGAGGATCTGCATCAGTCCCTGCGCCGAACCCAGCACCAGGCCCAGGTAGTGGCGCTGGCGCTCGCCGAGTTCACTGTCCAGCAGCAGCCGCGTCAGCCCGATCACGCCGTTCATCGGCGTGCGCAGCTCATGGCTCATGTTGGCCAGGAAGCTGCTCTTCGCGCGGTCGGCGGCCTCGGCCGCGTCGCGCGCGGCTTCCAGCGCGGCGAGCGCAGCCTTCAGGTCGCTGATGTCGCGCGCGTTGAACTGCAGCATCGCACTGCCGGTCACCGGGTCGCGCACGGCGCGCGCGTCCACGGCATGCCAGCGTTCGCCCTGGCGCGTGCGCAGCAGGGCTTCGCCGGCATGGCCGCGGCCGGCACGCACGGTGGCGACGATGGCTTCGGCCAGCGCCGGATCGCTGAACAGCTCGGCGAAAGGCTCGCCGCCTTCGGCTTCGACCGGACCGAAGGCCTGGGTGGCGGCCGGGTTGCGCATCACGGCCGGACCGCCGTCGATGCGGTGCATCGCCACGCGCACGGGGGTGTGTCGCATGGCCTCGATGCCACGCAGCACGGTGGCGTCATAGCTGGCGGCCAGCGGCTCGGAAGCGAACAGGATGGCCTGCCGGCCATCGCGCAGGCGGATGCCGCGCGACAGCAGCTCGGTGGTCATCGGCTCGTCGCGCGGGTACAGCGTCCACGGCTCGCGCACCAGACGTCCCTGCGCATGCTGCTGCATGCTGGTCAGCAGCCGGGCATGCGCGGCAGGTGAGATGTCGGAGTAGTCGCGCGCCATCAGCTCGGGCAGGTCGGCCGCACGCCAGAAATCCAGCGCGGCGGTGTTCGCCCACAGGATGCGCGGACGCTCGGCGTCGAACACCCACACCGGCACATGCAGCCATTCGTAGTGCGGCAGGTCGCTGAAGTCCAGCATCGGGGCAGGGTCGGCGCTTTCGAACATGCCGTGCCCGCTGCGCCGCTCAGTCGGCCACCGCCGCCCGGTAGGCATGCCACGAGGCATGGCCCAGCACCGGCCCGACGATCAGCAGCCCGGCAAAGGCCGGCAGCATTGCCAGCAGCACCAGCACAGTGATCAGCGCGCCCCACACCAGCATCACGCCGGGCTGGCCCAGCACCAGGCGCAGGCTGGTGAGCCCGGCACTGATGGCGTCCACCGGCCGGTCGAGGATCATCGGGATCGAGATCACGCTGACCGCGAAGATCAGCCCGGCGAACAGCCCGCCGACGCAGACGTAGGCGACGATGAAGCCCAGGTTCTCCGGGTTCAGCAGCGCGAGCAGCGAACCCTTGAAGTCGGGCATGCCGTCGAAGCTGACGGCGAACACCACCAGCGACGCGCGGCCCCACAGCATCTCGAGCACCAGCAGCACGAAGCCGAACACCGCCAGCGTGCCGACGCGCGCTTCCCAGGCCAGCAGCGATTCGCCCAGGTCGGTGGCTTCGCCGCGTTCGAGGTGGCGGCTGGCCTGGTACAGCCCGAGGCACAGGAACGGCCCCATCAGCAGGAAGCCGGCCGACAGCGCCAGCACCCAGGCCGGCGCATGCTCGAACACCTTGACCAGCAGCCAGCCCATCGCCATGAAACAGGCGCCGTAGAACAGGCCCAGGCCGGGGCAGCGGCGGAAGTCGCGCCAGCCGGCGGCCAGCCAGCGCAGCGGGTCGGCGAGCGACAGCGGCCGCAGCGCCGGCAGCCAGGGCGCCGGTGCGGCTTCAGCGACGGGTTCGGGGGATGCGCCGCCGGCGGGCGACACGGGCGGGACCTGCGGGGTGTCTGCGGCGTTCATCGGCGGCTAGCCTAGGCGGCCAGGCGAGCGGCGTCCACCCGGGCTGTCCCGGGGCGGCGGGCCTCAGCGCCGCGGCGGCCGGCCGCCGAACACGACCCACAGCGCGCCGAGCACGGCGCCGACGAAGCCCAGCAACCCGAACGCCGGCAGGCCGAACAGCTTGGGTCCGCCGCCGACGGTCATCACGATCGACGAGCCGATGATCAGCGCGGCAATCACCAGGCTCACCGCGATGCGCTGCGCTGCGCGCTCGAGCTGGTCGGCCACCGGATGCAGGTCGGTCACGTCGATCTGCATCTGGATGCGGCCGCGCCGCGCCGTGCGCAGCAGGCGCGACAGGTCGCGCGGCAGGCCGCCCAGCAACTGGCCGAGCTGGCGCAGCGTCTGCCAGCCGCGCTGGGCCAGCTGCTGCGGCTGGTAGCGCTCGCGCACCGCCTGGCGCAGCAGCGGCAGCGCCTCGCCGGCCATGTGGAAGCCGGGGTCGAGGCTGCGGCCCAGGCCCTCCAGCGTGATGAACACCTTGATCAGCAGCGCCAGGTCGGAGGGCAGCGCCAGCTTGTGCTGGCGCAGGATGCCCGTCACGTCGCCCAGCATCGCGGCCAGGCTCAGGTTGGCCAGCGGCACGCCGTGGTACTGGTCGACGAAGGCCTCGATGTCGATGTGCAGCGCGCTGTCGTCCACCGTCGAGTCGTTGCCGGCCCAGTCGATCAGCACGTCGGCCACCGACATCGGGTCGCGCTGCACCAGGCCCAGCATCAGCGTCAGCAGTTCGTCGCGGCGTTGCGCCGAGATCCGCCCGACCATGCCGAAATCGATGAACGCAATGCGCTCGCCCGGCAGGAAGAACAGGTTGCCCGGATGCGGGTCGGCATGGAAGAAGCCGTCGCGCACCACCATCTTCAGCACCGCGTTGGCGCCGCGCTGCGCGATCAGGCGCCGGTCCAGCGCGGCAGCGTCGATGCCGGCCTGGTCTTCGGCCGGCACGCCGCGGATGCGCTGCTGCACGTTGACGCGCGGGCCGGTGTGCTGCCAGTACACCTTCGGAATCACGATCTCGGGCTGCTCGGCAAAGGCCTGCGCAATGCGCTCGGCATGCCGGCATTCGCTGGCCAGGTCGAGCTCGCGCCGCAGCGAGCGCGCCAGCTGGCGCGCCAGCTCCACCGGCCGGTAGGGTCGCAGCTCGGGCCACTGGCGCTCGGCAGTGCCGGCCAGGCGCTCGAGCAGGCGCAGGTCGGCCTCGATCGTCGACTCGATGCCGGGGCGGCGGATCTTCACGACCACCTCGGTGCCGTCGCTCAGGCGGGCGGCATGCACCTGGGCGATCGAGGCGGCGGCCAGCGGCGTGTCGTCCCACTGCGCGAACACTTCCTCGGGCGGCGCGCCGAGGTCTTCGGTCAGTTGGGCGCGCAGCAGGCCGATGTCCACCGGCGGCGCACTGCTGTGCAGCTTCTCGAGCTCGGCGATCCAGGCCGGGCCCAGCAGGTCGGCCCGGCCGGCCATGACCTGGCCGAGCTTGACGAAGGTGGGGCCGAGCTCCTCGAGGGCGCGGCGCAGCTGCTCGGGCGGGCTCAGGCGTGCCAGGTCGGCGGCATGCTCCATTCGCAGTGCATGCCCGGCCTTGTCCAGTGCCTCGGTCCAGCCCAGCCGGTGCACCAGGTCGCCCAGGCCATGGCGCACGAACACGCCGGCGATGTGGCGCAGCCGGCCCAGGTCGCGCGTGTTCAGCAGGGCCTGCAGCGCCGTCATCAGGAACGGCGCACGCGGCGCAATTCGTCGATCACCAGGCAGATCGCGCCGAGCGTGATGGCACTGTCGGCCAGGTTGAAGGACGGGAAGTAACCGCCCGGGAACATCGGTGCCAGGAAGCGCCAGTGGAACTGCAGGAAATCGACCACGTAGCCGTGCAGCAGGCGGTCGATCACGTTGCCGAGGGCGCCGCCGAGGATCATCGACACCGCGAAGCAGAACAAGCGCTGCTCCGGGTGGCGGCGCAGCATCCAGACGATGAAGGCCGAGGCCACGGCGCCCAGGCCGACGAAGAACCAGCGCTGCCAGCCCGCGGCGTCGGCCAGGAAGTTGAAGGCCGCGCCGGTGTTGTGGGCGCGCACCAGGTTGAAGAAGGAGGTGACCTCACGCGTGTCGTGCAATCGAAAATCGCCGAGGATCAGTACCTTGGTGAACTGGTCCAGCAGGATCACCACCAGCGCCAGGCCCAGCCACAGGGCAAGCGGGCTGGCAGAAGATTTGGATGAAGGCATCGAGGGGAAATACCGGACGGCAGTGAAAGGATCGGGCGCTACTGTAGCGCCCGGGTCTGCGGCAACCACCATCGGGGCGCGAATCGAGGCGCGCGATCAACACACGGGCAATGACGACATCCTGGCTCAGCTTCGACCTGCGGGTGGCGCATGATGCGCAGGACCTGCGCGAAGCCTGCGCGGTGCGCGCAGCGGCCTATGGCCACCACCTGCCGCAACTGAAGAAGGCGCTGGCAGAACCCGACGAGCTCGATCACCAGCCGGGCACTGCCGTGCTGCTGTGCCAGGACAAGAGCACCGGTGAGTACATCGGCACCGCGCGCATCCAGCGCGCCGGACCGCAGGCGGCGGTGCAGCTCGAGGCCAGCGTTCAACTGCCCGAATGGCTGGCCGCGCGGCCGCGGGCCGAGATCACCCGCCTGGCCATCCGCCCGGGGGCCGACCCGCTGGTGCGGCCGATGCTGATGAAGGCCAGCTACCTGTACTGCGTGGCCAACCAGATCCGCTGGCTGGTGATCGGCGCGCGCAGCGATGCGCTGGTGCGCATCTACCGCCGCCTGGGCTTCATCGACGTGCTCGCCGCCGACCAGACCGTGCCGCTGGCCCATGCCGGCGGGCTGCAGCACCGCATCCTGGTGTTCGACGTGGTGGCCGCCGAACGCAGCTGGCATGGCTGCCAGCATGACCTGTACTCGTTGATGGTCGAGACCTTCCACCCCGACATCCAGCTGTTCGGCGGCCCGCCCCAGCGCCAACGCCGCGCCGCGGCCTGAGCCAGGCACACGCCGCGGATCCGGCGCCGCCGGTCCGCCGGCGTGGCCCCCTCGAGGGGGAAGCGCCGCAGGCGCTCCGGGGGTTGGGCCAATCAGTGCCCCTGACGCAAGGCCTGCGCCAGTTGTTCCAGCGTGAAGGGCTTGGCCACCACGGCGTCCATGCCGGCTTCCAGGCATTCGGCCAGGTCGGCTGTCGCGGCGGTGGCGGTGAGGGCGATCACCGGCACCCGCGGCAGCGCCAGCGTGCGCTCCTGGGCGCGGATCTCGCGCGTGGCGGCCAGACCGTCGAGCACCGGCATGCGGCAGTCCATCAGCACCAGCTGCGGCCGCTGGGTCTCGCGCAGCGCGCGGCTGACCGCCTGCTTGCCATCGGCCACGCGTTCGTGCGAGACGCCGAGCTTGTCGAGGTAGCCGCAGACGATCAGCGCATTGACGTCGTCGTCCTCGGCCACCAGCACGCGGCCGGGCAGGGTGCCGGGGGGCACGGTGAAGCCGTTCAGCGACGGCGCCTGCCCGTCGTCGAGCGGCAGCTGCGCGGTGAAGACGAAGGTCGCGCCGTGACCCGGCTCGCTGTGCACCTGGATGTCGCCGCCCATGGCCTGCGCGATCTCGCGCGCGATGGTCAGGCCCAGGCCCACGCCATCGGTCGGCCCTTCGCCCGCGCGCTCGGCCTGGTGGAAGGCCTGGAAGATGCGCGTGCGCTCGGCCGGACCGATGCCCGGGCCGGTGTCCTGCACCTGCAGCTGCACCTGGGCACCCTCGGCCATCAGGCTCAGGCGCACCTCGCCTTGGGGCGTGAACTTGATCGCGTTGCCGAGCAGGTTGTGCAGCACCTGGCGCAGGCGCACGGCATCACCGCGCACCCAGCGGGGCTTGTTCACGCTGCATTGCCAGTGGAACGCCAGCCCGCGGTCGGCCGCGCGCAGCGCGAACACCTCGGCCACCTGCTCGACCTGCGCCACCAGCTCGAAGCGTTCGTCGTGCAACGCGAAGCGGCCCGCCTCGGTGCGCGAGACATCGAGCAGGTCGTTGATCAGCCCGAGCAGGTGCGTGCCGGAGAACTCGATCAGCTCGACCTGGCGCGTGACGCCGGGATCGCGTGATTCCAGGTGCAGCAGGCGCGACAGCCCGAGGATGCCGTGCAGCGGCGTGCGCAGCTCGTGGCTGACCTTGGCGAGGAACTGCACCCGCAGCGCGATCTGCTGCTGCGCCAGCTGCAGCGCCGCATCCTTCTCGGCGACCAGCGCCTGGGCCTGCAGCCGCAGCAGCATGCCGGCGGTCAGGCGGCCGGAGGTGGCCCGCGCCGTCGACAGCAGCAGTGCCAGCAGCAGCAGCTGGCCGATCGCGGTGAGGGCCGCCACCTCTTCCGGCCGGAAGGCCAGGCCCAGCGCGGTCAGCAGCAGCATCGGCGTGACGTAGGCGGCGGTGTAGGCCACGTGCACCTGCAGCCCGAAGGTGGCCACGCAGCTCATCGCGTCAACCACCGCCACCACCAGCGCGGTGGTGACGATCGGCTCGTCCATCATGCGGTGCGCGCCGATGCCGAGCACCAGGCCATCGAGTGCCATCAGCGCCAAGGTCCAGCGCTGCCATTGGACGATGCCATCGGCGCCGTCGAGCGTGTCGCCATGGCGTTCGCTGTGGCGCTGGTAGGCATGGGCCAGCGCGATGCGGCCGAGGGCCAGCGCGAGCTTGATGCTGATCCAGACGTCCACCTGCGCAGCCGGCACCACGCCGCGGTAGTGCCAGGCCATCAACGCGGCGAACACGGTGGCCGCCAGGGTGCCCAGCCGCGTGTGGGTGAGCACCAGCCGCAGTTGCTCGTGGCCCACTCGCGCGCGCAGCGCTGGCGTGAGCGCCAGCGCCAGCCCCAGCTCGCCCGCGACGCGGTCGAGCATCGAGGGGCGTCGGGCAGGCTGCATCGGTCGCTGCAGGGTCAGGCGGCTTGCCGGATCTCGCCGCTGCCGTACAGGTTGTCGGTGCAGCGCCGGCACAGGCCGGGGTGCGCGGCATCGTGGCCGACGTCTTCGCGCCAGTGCCAGCAGCGCTCGCACTTGGTGGCGGTGGACGGCGTGACCTCGACGGCCAGCGCATCGCCGCTTTCGAGCACGGCGGCCGAGGTGATGAACACGAACTTCAGGTCCTCGCCCAGCGAGGCCAGCAACGCATGCGTCTCCTCACCCGCCGTCACCTTGACGTTGGCCTGCAAGGACGATCCGACGCCACCGGTGGCGCGCACGTCCTCGATCGCCTTGTTGACCGCCTCGCGCACCTCCCGGATGCGCGCCCAGCGGGCGAGCAGCGCTTCGTCCGGCGTGGCCAGCGGCCAGTAGGTCTCGACGAAGATGCTCTTGCCGCCGTTCTGGAACACGCCCCAGGCTTCCTCGGCGGTGAAGCTCAGGAACGGCGCCATCCAGCGCAACATGGCCTGCGTGATGTGCCACAGCGCCGTCTGCGCGCTGCGCCGTGCCAGGCTCTTCGGCGCGGTGGTGTAGAGCCGGTCCTTCAGCACGTCGAGGTAGAAGGCGCCCAGGTCCTCCGAACAGAACACCTGCAGCTTGGCCACCACCGGGTGGAACTCGTACACGTGGTAGTGGGCCAGCACCTCGGCCTGGAACTGCGCGGTGCGCGCCAGCGCCCAGCGGTCGACCTCGAGCATCTGCTCGAGCGGCACGGCATCGGCGGCGTGGTCGAAGTCGCTCACATTGGCCAATAGGAAGCGCAAGGTGTTGCGGATGCGGCGGTAGGCATCGACGACGCGGGCCAGGATCTTGTCGTCGCCGGCGATGTCGCCCGAGTAGTCGCTGGCGGCCACCCACAGGCGGATGATCTCGGCACCCAGCTTCTGGCTCACCGCCTGCGGCTCGATGCCGTTGCCCAGGCTCTTGCTCATCTTGCGGCCCTGGCTGTCGACGGTGAAGCCATGGGTCAGCAGGCCGCGGTACGGCGCGCGGCCCTCCAGCGCGCAGGCGATCAGCAGCGACGAATGGAACCAGCCGCGGTGCTGGTCGTGGCCTTCGAGGTAGAGGTCGGCCTCGGGGCCCTGCGTGTGGTGCGAAGGGCCGCCGTCGCTGGTGGCGTGCGTGCCGCGCAGCACGTGCCAGAAGGTGG
>CAZXLI010000243.1:0-10613 GCA_964641795.1 uncultured Bordetella sp.
CCAGTTCATCGCCGCGCGCGAGATCGACCGCCAGAGCCAGCCCGATGCGCGCGTGGCACGCAACCTGGCGGCGATGTTCCACCCGGTGCTCTACCCGGGGGTCGGGCAGCTGCTGCGCATCACGCAGCAGGAACTGGCCTACCTGGTGGGCCTGTCGCGCCAGCGGGTGAACCAGGCGGTCAGCGCGCTGCAGGCGCAGGGGCTGATCCGCGTGGAATACGGCGGCGTGCGGGTGCTGGACCTGGATGGCCTGCGCACCTACACGCCGAAGTGAGCGTCAGGCGCGCGTGGCCCGGCGCCGGGCCGCGGCCAGGCCGGCCAGCGCCAGGCCCACCAGCGCCAGGCCCGCCGGTTCCGGCACGGTGCCGACCTGGCGCGGCGTATAGGTCAGCGCACCGGTGCCGGCGTTGCCATTGCCTTCGTCATAGCTGAAGAACGGGCCGAACCCGGTGTCGGGCACGAAGGCGAACAGGTCGAACACGCCTTCGAGCGCCGAAGTGCCGCCCAGCGCCGGAATCGTCCACAGCAGCTCGCTGCCGGCGGCCACGTCGGCCAGCGTGTAGCCCTGGCCGCCGAAGCTGAAGCTGAACGAGCTCAGCGCGTAGGTCGTGTCGCCGAAGGCATTGGTGCCCGGCGTCTGCGCATCGTCGAAGCTGAAGTTGCCGATGTAGTGCTCGCCGTTGCGCGGGCCGCTGTCGATCGTCAGGTCGACGGTGTAGCTCACGAGCGTGGCCTGGGCGGGCGACACGCCCAAGGCCCCAACGGCGGCCAGGATCGCGCCGGCACGGCACAGGGTGGAGGACATTGACATTGTCATGATGGGCTTTCTGATCTTGTGAAGTCGGTGAAGGGGGTGCGCGCGCATCAGGTCCCGACCTGGATGCCGGTGTCGAACACTGTGACGCCGGTCAGTGCGGACAGCGCGACGCCGACCAGCTCGACCAGCGGGCGTGCCACGCCGGCGCCGGCGCTGCCGTCGACATCGAACATCGCGTAGGTGCGGCCGGACTGCACCGCGAGCGACAGCGTGCCGTCGGCGATCGGGTCGCTGCCGTGGTAGCCGATGCTGGTGAGCAACTGCGCCACGTCGAGGCGGTCCAGGCCGGGCTGGAAGTCCATGATGCGGTCGCCCGCGTCGAGCGCCTTGGTGTAGACGAAACGGTCGGCATCGGCACCGCCGGTCAGCACGTCGCGGCCGCCCAGACCGGTGAGGGTGTCCTTGCCCGCGCCGCCGGTCAGCGTGTCGGTGCCGGCAGTGCCGGTCAGCACCAGCGGCGCGGCGATCGCGAAGCGCGCCACCGAGGGGTCGTGGTCGCTCAGCTGCGAGGCGAACTCGGAGTTGATGTGCACCACGTCGAAGCCCGAGTTCGCGGCCAGCATCGAGGGGCTGACCATGATGTGATCGAGCACCTGCGCATTGCCCTCGAAATCGTAGCTGTAGCGCTCGTTGGCCGGCAGCGTCTCGACCAGTGAGCTCAGGCCCACGCCCTTGAGCACGCCCACCGGGTTCGAGAACTGGAAGTCGTTCAGGTCGCCGAGCACGATGACCTTGGCAGAGGCATTGGCATCGAGCAGGCCGTCGACATAGTTGGCGACGATGGTGGCCTGTTGCATGCGCTGCGTCTCGCTGGACAGCACCGGCGGTTGCGTGACGCCGTACACCGGCTGGTCCCCACCCTTCGAGTTGAAGTGATTGCCGACGACCGTGACCGTCTCGCCATTGAAGGTGAACTGGCCCACCAGCGGCTTGCGGCTGCTGGCGAAGGCGTCGCCATCGGCCAGGTTGGTGTCGGTCAGGCGCTGCAGCGAGCCTTCGACGAAGCCGACCCGCGTCGGGTCGAACAGGAAGCCGATGCGGATGTTGCCGCCGGGCTCGCCGCCGTCCTGGTCATTGGCCGGGTTGATCTGCCGGTACTCATAACGCGGACCGCCAGCGGCCACGATCGCGTCGATCAGCTTCTGGAAGGTGATGTCGGCATCGACCACGCCGTTGTCGGTGGGGCCGCTGTTGTCCTGCATCTCCTCCAGGCACACGATGTCGGGCGACTTCAGGTTGTTGGCGATCGCCGCACCCAGGGCGGCGAAGGTGGTGTCGCCCGGGTCGAGGTTCTCGACGTTGAAGGTGGCCACCGTCAGCGCATTGGCGGTGCCGTCCAGCGCGGTGGTCTCGCGCTGCAGCGTCGAAGGCGCCACGACGGTCGGCGCGCTGGGCAGCAGCAGCTCGTAGTTGCCGAAGGAGTAGCCGATCACGCCGGTCACGTCGCCGAGGCCGGCGCCGACGTCGACATCGGGCAGCGTGGTGCTGCTGTTCAGGTCGTCGAGCTGCAGGCGCTCGGGGTTCGAATCGCCGGGGCTGATGGCGATGCCGCCGCGCGCGGTGAGGCCGGTGGCGCCGGCGCCGCCGTTGGGCAGCACCCAGATCTCTTCCGAGGTGCCGAAGTGCGCGGTGGGCGAGACCGCCACGGTGTTCGGCGCCGTCACCAGCATGCCTTCGAGGCTTTCCCAGAAGTCGATCCCTTCGGTCGTCGGATCGAAGTCGCCGGCGGTCTCGACATTGCCGCTGCTGCCGGCGCTGAAGTCGTTGTTGATGGCCTCGGTCGGTGCGCTGCGGTCGGTGCCGAGCACCACCGGCGCAATGCCGCCGCTGGGTGCGCCAACCCAGGGCACCACGCTCAGCGGCTGCACCGCGTTGTTGTTGGTGATCTCGGTGGTGGTCAGGTTGGTGGTCCCACCGCCGGGGCGGAATTCCACCACCGTGCCCGAGACCAGCACCGGATCGCCCACCGCGACGGTCGGCGCGGTATTGGTGAAGACGAAGATGGCCTCCGAGCTGCGGTCGTCCGCGTCCGGCGTCGGGTCCTGCATGTAGAACCCGTTGGGTGCCACCACGGTGACGATGCCAGGCACGTTCTGCACCGGCGCGCTGCCGCTGGCCGAGGCCAGCAGCGGCGAGATGTGCGCGGCGCCCTGGATCGCCGCGATGCGGATGCCGATCGAGTTGTCGACGATGTTGACCTGCTGCGTCACCGGCGTGCCCAGCTGCAGGCCCGACGAGGGGTTGGAGATCGTCAGCACCGCGGTTTCGGGGCCCTCGGTGGCACCGTCGTCCAGCGCCTTGAAGGTGACGCTGCCGACCGCGCTGCCGGCCGGGATCGTGATGGTCGTCGACGACAGCTGGTAGTCGCTGGCGTCGATGTGGCTGCCGCTGACGGCCAGCTGCACGGTCTGGTCGGTCAGCACCGGCGCGCTGGCGGTCGCGGTGACGGTGACCAGGTTGCCGGTGACTTCGAAGGCCGTGCCCGTGCTGACCGACAGGCTCACCGTGGTGGCCGGCGCGACGGTGCCCGCGCTGATCGAGAAGTTGTCGATCGCCAGGCCGTCGTCGGAGCTGGGCACGTCGAAGTCGGACCAGCGGATCCAGAACGTGGCGCCCGGGGCGATCGAGAGGTTGCTGATCGTCGTCGTGATCGTCGCGCTGTTGGCGGCGGCATTGCCGTTCAGCGCGCCGACGGTGCCGCTGGTGATGGGCGCGCTGAAGTCGAGCGCATCGACATCGCTCCAGGTACCGCTGAGCAGCGAGGTGGCGTCCAGGCTGGCCTGGAAGTCCAGGCGATCGGCAGCGGCGCGCGGCGTGGCGCCCAGTCGCCACTGCTCGCCGGTGTACGAGATCGTCAGCGAGGTGATGGTCGCGCCGGTGTCGTTGGTGAAGCTGGTGCCGATGGTGGGCACCAGGCTGCCCGAGCGCAGCATGCCGAGGGCGCGTTCACCGCTGCCCGAGGCGCCGAAGCTGTAGGTGTCGCCGGCATTGCCACTGCCGGTGCCGGCGGTGTAGGTGGTGTTGGCGTTGTTGCCAGTTTCCGAGAACAGCCAGCCCGCCGGCATGCTGCTGCTGGTGCCACTGCTGGCGAGGCTGTCGAAGTTCTGCGTGTAGGTGGATCCGGTCAGCGAAATGGCCACGAAGGCTCCTCGGAGATGGGGGGTTGGCATGAGGTCGAGATCGACCCGACACTGTCGAACGAGGGGATGAAAGCTATGTGACGCGCCGGATCGGCCGCCTTCACGTTTGCCCGCAGCGCCCCCTCATTCGCGGGGGCCATGCTGACGGCCATCCGGTGCGGCCACCGTGAGCAGGTTCCATGCCGCGGCGCACCCCCCGATCAGGGAGGGACGAGCCGCACGCTGCCTCAGCGCCGCACCGGATAGTCCGGCAGCTTCGGTGCCGGCAGCGGGGCTTCACGCAGCCGCTGCAGCAGGTGCTGGATGGCCGCATCGAGCTGGGCGTCGCCGCCGTCGAAGCTGGCGCGCGGCGGGTTGTCGACCTCGACGTCGGGGCTGACGCCGCGGCCTTCGATCAGCCACTCGCCCTCGGGCGTGAACTGCCCCGACTCGGCGGCGCGGGCCAGGCCGTTGTCGAGCAGGCCGTTGCTGTCGCTGAGCCAGACGCCGGCACCCGAGGTGCGCCGGCCGATCAGCGTGCCCAGCTTCAGCCGCTGGATGCCTGCGGCGAAGGTCTCGCCGTCGGAATAGGTCTGCTCGTCGATCAGCACCGCGAGGTGGCCGCGGAAGGCGTGCTGCATGTTGCTGTACGGCGGTGCGCCGGCGGGCGAGCGCGGCTGCCAGTAGGCCCAGACGCGGCGCAGCAGCTTCTCGATGATCCAGCTGTCGATGTTGCCGCCGTTGTTGCCGCGCACGTCGATGATCAGGCCTTCGCGCTGGATGTGCGCGTAGAACTCGCGCGCGAAGCTGGCAATGTCCTCGGCGCCCATCGCGCGCAGGTGCAGGTAGCCGATGCGGCCGTTGCTGGCCTGCAGCGTGCGTTCGGCGCGCCCGGTCTCCCAGTCGCCGTAGCGCAGCGCCATGTCGCGCCGGGCGTCCACCGGCGTGACGATGGCCTGGGGCTTGCTGCCATCGGGGCGCTGCAGGCTCAGCAGCACCTGGCGTCCGGCCAGGCCGCGCAGCAGGGGCGCCAGCGAGGGCTGGCCGCGCGTGCTGCGGCCGTCCACCGCGGTGATGATGTCGCCGATGCGCACGTCCACGCCCGGCGCGGCCAGCGGCGCGGCCTGGTCCGGCAGCTCGGGGTCGCCGCGGTAGATCGAGGCGACGCGCAGGCCCTGTTCCACCGGCTCGAAGCGCGCCCCCAGCGCGGCCAGGCCGATGCGGTCCGGCCCGGCCCGCAGGTCCGGCGTGTAGACCTGGCTGTGCAGCAGGCCGATCTCGCCGACCATCTGCGCCAGCAGCTCGTTGAGTTCGGCGCGGTCGGTCACGCGCTCGACCAGGGGTTCGTAGCGACGCCGCAACGCGGCCCAGTCGACACCGTGCAGCCTGGGGTCGTAGACGTGGTCGCGGTGCAGGCGCCAGGCATCGGCGAACATCTGGCGCCACTCGGCACGGGGCTCCACGGCAATCGGCCAGTCGGTCCAGCGCACCGTCGCGCGCGAGGTGTCCGAGGCCATGCGTGCGCCCGGCTCGAGCAGCAGGATCTCGTCGTTGCCGCGCTGCACCAGCAGTTTCTTGCCGTCGGGCGTGAGCGCCATGCGCTTGATGTCGGCCGCGAACAGCTCGGGCTTGGGATCGGTGTTCTCGATCGCCAGCGTGCGCAGGCTGGTCTTGGCCTCGCCGGGACCTTCGCGCTCCAGCAGGTACAGGCGCTTGCCGTCGGTGTGCAGCTCGGTGTAGTTGCCCGGCGGCAGCGGCACCTCGAACAGCCGCCGCGCCAGGCCCTCCAGCACCGCCGGCGGCTTGGGCGCACTGGCCTTGGCCGCCGGTGCGGAGGCGGCAGACGCCGTGGGCGCCGTGGCCGCCACGGACGCCGCCGACGCTGCCGGTGCTGCCGGTGCTGCCGGTGCGGCTGCGGCCGGAGCATCGAGCTCGGTGCGCGGCAGGAACGGGAAGCGCGCGCCGGGTCGCAAGGCCAGTGCGTAGACGCGGCCTCGCTTGTCGAAGAACGGACCCATGTCGCGGTCGCCCCACGGGTGGTGCACCGCGGCCTCGAAGTGGCGATCGGAGATGAAGTACAGCCATTGCCCGTCGGGCGTGAAGGCGGGCGAGCGCACGTCGTAGCGGTCGCTGGTCAGCACCTCGGTACGGCCGGGCGCGCTGCCCTCGCCCAGCTGGTGCAGGTACAGCTGCTCATGGATGTTCGGCAGCGTTGGGCGGGCATAGGCCAGCAGCTTGCCGTCGGGCGACCAGACCACCATCGCATCGCGCGAAAGCCCGCCGCGGCCATCGACCAGCCGCGTCGCGCCGGCGCCCTGCGGCGTGAGGGCGGTGAGCCAGAGCTTCTCTTCCTTGTCCAGGTGCGCCAGCCACTTGCCGTCCGGCGAAGGCCACAGGCGCAGCCGCTGCGTCGTCGCACCGTGGGTGATCTGCAGCGGGGTGCCGATGCCGTTGGCCGGCAGGCGCCAGATTTCCACTTCCTGCTGCGGCGACAGGTCGCACAGGGCGTAGACATGGCGGCTGTCGTGGCTGAACTGGCCTTCGCGGCAGCGCGCTTCCGGCGGCAGCGGCGCCTCGGCGCGGCGCAGGCCGGCCGGGCCGACGGTGGCAATGCGTCCGCGCACCGTGAGGGCCACCCGCTCGCCATCGGGTGCCAGCGCCACTTCGCTCAGGAACTGCTGCGGCCGGGCCAGCCAGCGGGTGCGCTGGTGATCGAAGTCGCCACCGAGCGCGATCTCGAGCCTGCGGTCGCTGTCGCTGGCGAGGTCGTGCACGAAGAGGTCGGCGCCTAGCGTGTAAATGACGCGGCTGCCGTCGATCGCGGCGAAACGGATGTCGAAATCCTGGTGGCGCGTGTGCTGGCGCAGGTCGCCACCGGCAGCATTCACCGACCAGAGGTTGAAGCGGCCGTCCCGATCGCTGAGGAAGGCGATGCGCGCGCCCGCGCCGCTGCCGTAGGGCATCGGCCGCAGGTGGTTGGCCTCGTGCTCGATCAGCGGCCGCGCCTCGGCCGCGCCGTCGGCCAGGTTCAGCTGCCACAGCCGGGCGGTAGCGCCGCCGCGGTAGCGCCGCGCATTGTCGCCGCGCAGCCCGCCGCGCGTGAAGTACAGCGTGCGGCCGTCGGCACTCACCGCGCCGTCGCTGGCCTGGCCCAGCGGCAGCGTGCGCTGGTGGCCGGTCTGCGGGTCGAAGGCATGCAGTTGCGTGGTCGGCGCGCCGCTGTCCGACGGCGCCGTGGCGAGCACCTCGCCGCCGGGCGTCCAGCCCCACACCTGCACCTGTCGGCCGAACCAGCTCAGCCGCCGCGGTGGCCCGCCGGCGGTGGGCATCACGTACACGTCGGGCGCGCCCTCGTAGGCGCCGACGAAGGCCAGCCAGCGGCCATCGGGCGACACGGCCGGATGCGTCTCGTAGCCGGGGTGGGTGGTGACGCGTTCGGCGCGGCCGCCGTCCAGGCCCACGCGCCACAGGTCGCCCTCGGCGGTGAACCACACGCCCTGCGGGTGCAGCGCCGGGAAGCGGTAGAAGCCGGCAGCCGGCTGCGCCAGGGCGGGCAGCGACGCGATCATCGACAGCGCCAGCAGGCTGCGCGCGAGCCGGCGGCGAAGGGCAGGGGTCGGCATGGGCATCACGGGTGTTTCAGCGGGCATGGGCATCGTTGGCGACACCAGCCGCCACATGCCCCGCCGGCACGTGCGCGGCGGCGCCGTCGACATGGCGCGTCTGGTCGTCGAAGAAGAAGTCGGGTTCGAACTCGCGCAGGAACTCGCCCTTGGGCAGGCCGCCGAGGAACATCGCCTCGTCGACCTCGATGTGCCAGTCCATCAGCGTGCGGATCGCGCGTTCGTGCGCCGGCGCGCTGCGCGCCGTGACCAGCGCGGTGCGGATGCGCATGCCGGCGGGGTCGGCCGCGCGGCGCAGCTGCTGCAGGGCAGCCAGCAGCGGCTTGAACGGTCCGGCCGGCAGGGGCCGCGCGGCCTGGTGCGTCTCGTGCTGCTGGAAGGCCGCCAGGCCCTCGCGCTGGTAGATGCGTTCGGCCTCGTCGGAGAACAGCACCGCGTCGCCGTCGAAGGCGATGCGCAGTTCGTCCGGATGCGCGTCCGACGCCCGTGCGCTGTGCGGTAGCACGCGGGCGGCGGGCACGCCGGCCTCGAGTGCGGGGCGCACGTCGGCTTCGTTGGCCGAGAGGAACAGCTGTGCCGCCAGCGGCCGCAGGTAGCGCCAGGGCGCGGCGCCGCGGGTGAACACACCGCGCTCGATGGCCAGCCCGTAGTGCTGGCAGGAGCGGAACACGCGCAGGCCCGACACCGGGTCGTTGCGCGACAGGATCACGACCTCCACCTGCGGCGTGCCGGGCCGGTTGAAGCGCAGCAGCTTCTGCACCAGCGAGAAGGCCACGCCGGGCCGCGCCGGCTGGTCCAGCCGCGCCAGCTGCAGCTGCATGTAGGCATGGTCGTCGCGCGCCTCGAAGACACGGTTCTCTTCCTCGAAGTCGAACAAGGCGCGCGAGGACAGCGCGATCACCAGGCGGTCGGCCAATGCAGCGGGCATGGGCGCATGATAGGCAGCCTGATGATCCTGACCGCGCTGCCCGACCTGCCGCCGCGGCCCGAGACGGCTGCCAACGCGGCCTTTCGCCGCGCGTTCTACGCCCGCTGGGGCCGCGAGAACGCCATCGTCTGCGGCCGGGCCGCGCGGGCCGAATACAGCAGCCTCACGCAGGCGCTGTCGATCAAGATGGCCCGCGGCGGCGCCGAACGCTACCTGCTGCCCGATCGGGCGCTGCGGGTCGACGACGACAGCCTGCTGATCCTGAACCAGGGTCGCCGCTATGGCAGCCTGCTCGAAGGGTCGCGGCCGGCCGAAAGCTTCGCGGTGTTCTTTCGACCCGGCCTGCTGGCGCAGGTGCGCGCCGCGCGCCTGCAAACGCCCGCGGCGCTGCTGGAGCAGCCCGCGCCGGAGGCCCGCGATGATTTCGCCTTTGCCGAGCACCTGCGCCCGCGCGGCACGCGGCTCGCCCTGCGGCTGGACCGCCTGCGCGACGAGGTGCTGGCCGGCGAGCGCAGCGAAGACTGGCTGGAGCAACAGCTGCTGTTGCTGGCCGCGGCGATGCTGGACGACGAAGCCGATGCCGAGCGCGCGCTGAGCCGGCTGGCCGTGGCGCGCCCGTCGACACGGCGCGATCTGGCGCGCCGGCTGCAGCGGGCCGCCGATGCCATCGAGACGCGCTACGACGAGCCGCTGACGCTGGACGACCTGGCCGCCACCGCGTGCCTGTCGCGCTACCACTTCGTGCGCTTCTTCGCGCAGCTGCACGGCCTGCCGCCGTATGCGGCGCTGTGCGCGAAGCGGGCGCGGGTCGCGCAGCGCCTGCTGGCCGGTGGCGAGACCGACCGCGAGTCGATCGCGCAGCGCTGCGGCTTCGGCACCCGCTGGGCCCTGCAGCGGGCGCTGCAGCGATTTGCGCAAGATCCGCACGCCGCGCGCGGAGGGCCGCCGCTAGCCTGCGGCCGATGAAGCGACCCCTGATGCTGGCGATCTCGATGCTCGCCACCGCCATCCCGCTGCCCGCCGGCGCCCAGGCCCCGGCCGCGCCCTGCCAGGAAGGGCCGGCGCGCCAGTTCGACTTCTGGCTCGGCCAGTGGGACGTGTTCCTGCCCGACGGCTCGCGCGCCGGCGGCAACCGCATCGAGGCGGTCGCCGGCGGCTGCGCGCTGCTGGAGCACTGGCAGGGCCGCGGCGGCTTCACCGGCCACAGCCTGAACCGCTACGACCCGGCCAGCGCGCGCTGGCAGCAATGGTGGGTCGATTCCAGCGGCAGCCTGCTGCAGCTCAGTGGCGGCTGGCAAGGCGGCCGGATGGTGCTGAGCGGCGAGACGGTCGAAGGTTCGCAGCGGCGGCTCGAACGCATCAGCTGGACGCCGCTGCCCGACGGCGCGGTGCGCCAGCTGTGGGAGCAGTCCACCGACGGCGGGCGCCAGTGGACGACGGCCTTCGACGGCCGCTATGTCAAGGTGCGGCCGGCGCCCTGACCGACCGCTGGGCGCCGAGGGCGCCGCCGCTACTGCACGAAGCCGATCGGCGCGCGCTTGCCGTGCGCTTCCGGCAGGTCGCGCAGCTCGACCTGGTCGCGGCCGTCGAGCCGGGCATTGCCGAAGGCCGTCATCCAGGCGCGGCGCATCTCGCGCGGCGCCAGTTCGGCCATGCGGTCGAGCACGCTCTCGGCCGGCTCGGGCAGGAAACGGCGGCCCCAGTCGTGCTGGCCGCGGATGCCGGTGTACAGCCGCAGCGCAATGGTGCGCGCCGCATCGCGGTCGGGCATCTGCACCTCGTAGACATTCACCCGATTGAGGATCGGATCGGGGATGGCGCGCTCGTCGTTCGCGGTGGCGACCCAGATCACCTGGCTGGCGTCGACCGCCACCTCGGCGAACTCGTCGATGAAGCTGCGGGCCGTGTCGTGCTCGAGCAGGCTGTACAGCGCGCCCAGGGGATCGTAGGCATGCTCGCCGCGTGCCTTGTCGATCTCGTCGACCACCATCACCGGGTTCGCGTACTGGCCGTCGACCAGGGTTTCGAACACCTTGCCCGGCCGTGCGCCCTTCCATTGCGACGAGGCCCCGGACAGCACCCAGCCCGCGGTCAGCGAGCTCATCGAGACGAAGCCCATGCCGGTG
>CAZXLI010000244.1:0-10608 GCA_964641795.1 uncultured Bordetella sp.
CACGCTGGTCGGCGGCAACGGCGACGGCCAGACCACCAAGGTCGCCAATCAGATCATCGTGGCGCTGAACATCGCCGCGGTGGGCGAGGCGCTGCTGTTCGCCAGCAAGGCCGGCGCCGACCCGGCCAAGGTGCGCCAGGCGCTGATGGGCGGCTTTGCCGCCAGCCGCATCCTCGAGGTGCACGGCGAACGGATGATCAAGCGCACCTTCAACCCGGGCTTCCGCATCGCGCTGCACCAGAAGGACCTGAACCTGGCGCTGGCCGGCGCCAAGGCCATCGGCGTTGCGCTGCCGCAGACGGCCAGCGCCGCGCAGCTGATGCAGGCCGCCGCCGCGCAGGGCTGGGACCAGCTTGACCATTCGGCATTGGTCAAGGCGCTGGAGCTGATGGCGCACCATACCGTGGCACCGGACTGAATCCCCAAGCAGACACCGCGGAACCGGCTCTGCCGGGCCGCCGGTGTCGCCCCCTTGGGGGGAAGCGCCGCAGGCGCTCCGGGGGGGACTTAAACTCCCGCGGATGTCTACAGGGCGCAAACCTTTTCAGATGATCCGCGAGTTCCACCTCGCGGACTGGTTCACGCTGGGTAATGCGATCTGCGGCACCGGGGCCATCTTCTCGGTGATGACCTACCTGCAGACGCTGGCACCGCACCACATCCACTTCGCCTGTGCACTGGTGCTCGCCGCGCTGGTGTTCGACGTGCTCGACGGCCGCATCGCGCGCTGGCGCCAGGCCAGCTCGGCGCTGGGCCGCGAGCTCGATTCGCTGGCCGACGTGATCTCGTTCGGCGTGGCGCCGGCGATGATCGCCTACGGCTGCGGCATGCAGGGCCTGTACGACCGCATCGTGCTCGGCTACTTCGTGGCCTGCGGCGTGTCGCGGCTGGCGCGTTTCAACGTCACGGCCGAAGCCCTGTCCGAGGGCACCGGCAAGGTCAAGTACTTCGAGGGCACGCCCATCCCCACGTCGATCCTGCTGGTGGCCGTGATGTCGGCCGCCGCGGCGCAGGATGCGCTGGGTGCGCAGCTGTGGTTCGGACAGTTCAAGCTGGTCGGCTACACGCTGCATCCGCTGGTGCTGATGTTCGCGGTGTCCGGTTCGCTGATGATCAGCCGCATCCGCATTCCCAAGCTATGAGCCACGTCGACACCCTGACCATCCCGCTGGCCCCGCTGCGGGCCGCGATGCAGCGGGTCGTGCGCGGCTTCGGCAGCCGGCCCGAGGAGGTCGACGCGGTCGTCGACAACCTGATAGAGGCCAATCTGCGCGGCCACGATTCGCATGGCATCGGCATGCTGCCGCGCTATGCGGATGCGTTCCGCGAAGGCGGCCTGAAGCCCAACGCGCATGTCAGCACCGTGATGGACGGCGGTGCGCTGCTGCGGCTGGACGGCAACGCCGGCTTCGGCCAGGTGATCGGGCAGGAGGCGATGGCACTCGGCATCGAGCGCGCCCGCGCGCAGGGCAGCTGCATCGTCGCGCTCGGCAACTCGCACCACCTCGGCCGCATCGGCGCCTGGGCGGAACAGGCCGCCGCCGCGGGCCTGATCTCGATCCACTTCGTCAACGTGATCTCTCGCGCCATCGTCGCGCCGCACGGCGGGGCGGATGCGCGCTTCGGCACCAACCCGTTCTGCGTCGGCGTGCCGCTGCCGGGCCGCGAGCCGGTGATCCTGGATTTCGCCACCAGCATGATCGCGCAGGGCAAGACCCGCGTGGCGCACAACAAGGGCGAGGCGGTGCCGCCGGATTGCCTGATCGACGACCAGGGCCGTGCCACGACCGATCCGCGCTACACCGTGATCCCGCCCTGGGGCGCGCTGCTGACCTTCGGTGCGCACAAGGGCTATGGCATGGCGCTGATGTGCGAACTGCTCGGCGGCGCGTTGGCCTCCGGCATCACACAACGTGATCACGACAGCAGCAAGCGACGCGTGCTCAACGGCATGTTCAGCGTGCTGCTCGATCCGGCCGCGGTGGCCGAGCGTGGGGCCTTCGAGCAGGAGGCGCTGGCCTTCGTCGACTGGGTCAAGGCCTCGCCGGCGCGCGAGGGCTTCGACCCGGTGTGCGTGGCGGGCGATCCGGAGCGGGCCTATCGCGCCAAGCGAGCGGCCAATGGCGTACCGGTCGACGCCACCACCTGGCAGGAGATCCTGGCCGCGGCGGCCGCGCTGGGGGTCGATCCCGCGCAGGTGCGCGCCGCCGCCGGCGTCTAGGGCCTGCGGGGTCTCGTTCAGCCCGCCGCGCGGTCGGCGAACAGCCCCACCGGCCGGCGCCGGTCCATGCCGGGCAGCACCTGGGCCAGCGCGGCATCGCCGAGGCGGAAGCGCTGCTCCAGCACGTCGGCCACGATGTCGCGGAAATCGGTGGTGACCGCGAGGTCGCGGCCCTCGTAGAGCGCCGCAGTGTCCAGGCCGGGCCAGCGGCCGTGCACCCGGCCGCCACGCACGCCGCCGCCAATCAGCCAGGCGACGTTGCCGTGCCCGTGGTCGGTGCCGCCGGTGCCGTTCTGCTTGAGCGTGCGGCCGAATTCCGAGAGCACCAGGATGCTGGTCTCGTTCAGGCGGTCGCCCAGGCCCTGCGCCAATGCATCGAGCGATTGCGCCAGCAACGCGAGTCGGTTGGCCAACTGGCCGCGGCCGTTGCCCTGGTTGGCATGCGTGTCCCAGCCGCCCACCGGCACGAAGGCCAGGCGCACGCGCGCGTCGCGCGCCATCAGCTGGCCCAGGCGCGCGGTGTCGCGCGGCAGGCCATTCAGTGACAGCGCGCCCTGGTCGGCCTTGGGGTCGTCGCTGGCCAGTCGGTCCATGATTTCCGCGCGGGTGGCGCTGGCCTCGCGCACCGCCTGGCTGATGCGGTCGTCGCCGCTGTACAGCTCGGCGAAGGCGCCGGCGAAGCGGGGCCGGTCGAGCACGCCCTTGGTCACCGCGGCCTGGCCGCTGGCCAGTGACGCGACGGTG
The DNA here is from genome assembly GCA_964641795.1 of uncultured Bordetella sp. Taxonomy (GTDB): domain Bacteria; phylum Pseudomonadota; class Gammaproteobacteria; order Burkholderiales; family Burkholderiaceae_C; genus Pseudaquabacterium. The sequence continues at coordinate 2,966 of CAZXLI010000244.1, forward strand.
GCGTCGCCGCTGAAGATGCGCGGCATCACCGGCCCGAGGTTCAGCGCCTGCAGCCGCTGCGCGGCCGGCGTGGCATGGTCGCCCACCAGCACGGTGGCCAGGCGGTTGAGCCAGCCGTCGGGCGTGGTCTTGCGGCCCGGCGTCGCGGACTCCATGTAGTCCTGCGCATCGAAGTGCGAGCGCGTCGGGTCCGGCGAGCCGCTGGCCTGCACGAAGGCCAGCTGCTGGCGCTGCCAGTACGGCAGCATCGGCGCCAGCGCCGGGTGCAGGCCGAACAGCTTGTCCAGCGGCAGCAGGCCGTCGGCTTCGCCGGGCCGGGCGATCGCAATGCTCGGCCGCGCCTCGTAGTAGGCCGCATCGCCATAAGGTGCCAGCAGCGACAGCCCGTCGACCGCGCCGCGCAGCATCACCACCACCAGCCGCGCCGGCGGCGCCTTGGCCGGCGACTGCGCCCAGGCCAGCCGGATGCCGCCGACGCTCAGCAGCGCGCCGGCAGCGGCGCGCGTCAACAGGCGGCGACGTGTGAGAAGCAGGGAGTTCATCGCAATGCTCCTAACATCTAAAAGGCGCGTCCAAACCCGGCGGACGCCGCGGAACCGGCTTTGCCGGGCCGCTGGCGTGTCTTTGCAGACCGCGCCGGGCCAGCGGCCCGGCTCCTCGCCAGGCACGGGAGCTCCACTGGACCTCCGGTGTCCGGGCTCGGCCCCCTGGAGGGGGAGGCGCCGAAGGTGCTACGGGGGTGGGCCATGGTCACCGGCGCATCATGCCGGGGCCGGCGAGGACCAGGGCCGATGCCAGCAGCGGATCCTGCCGATGGCGTTCGGCCAGCGTGCGCGTGGCCGGCGTCACCAGCGGCCCCAGTTGCTGCTGCAGCGCATCCGCATCCAGCCCGCCTCCGAGCGGCTCGTTGGCCAGCCGGCCCATTGCCAGCTGGGTCGCGAAGTTGATGCGCTTGCTCATGCCGTCCGGGTTGAGCCAGGCGCCCTCGGTGTTCTTGTAGCCGTCCGGCGTCTGGCAACCGAACAGGGGCATGCCCTGCGCGGCCAGCGCGCCGGCCAGCGGCCGCACGTCGGCCAGCGTGTAGCCGCCGGCGCGCAGCGCGGACAGCGCGTAGTGGTAGGGCGTCTTGAACTTCGCGCCCAGCGCGTCGGCCGACCAGAAGGCATCGCTCGCGAACAGCGTGCGCAGCACCGGCACGATCTGGCCGTCCTCGGCCAGGAACACACGCGCCAGCTGGTCGACCAGCGCTGGCGGCGGCCGGTCGCTGACGAAGTAGGTGGCCAGCTTGGCCGCGATGTGGCGGGCCGTGGCCGGATGCGCGGCCAGCAGGTCCAGCGCCTGTTCGCCTTCGGCCTGGCCGGCGCCCGCCACATGGCGACCCAGCCACTGCTTGTCGCTGCGGTCGTGCAGGCGGGCGTTGAACCAGAAGCCGGGCATCGCATCGCCGCGGCCGGGCGCGGTGCCGCTGGGCGCACCGAGCTCTACCTGGGCCTCGCGCACCCGCGGCGGCACGAGGGTCCAGCCGGTCAGCATGCGCGCCAGCTGCGTCACGTCCTGCTGCGTGTAGCCGCCATCCACGCCCAAGGTGTGCAGCTCCATCAGCTCGCGCGCGTAGTTCTCGTTCAGGCCGCGGCTGCCGGCCGCGCGGCCGCCGACGCTCTGCCAGTTGTCCAGGTAGTACAGCATGGCCGGATGGTGCGCAGTGGCGCCCAGCAGGTCGCGGAAGCGCCCCAGCGCATGCGGCCGGATGGCCTGGTGCTCGTAGGCGCCGACCAGCACGCGCATCCAGTTCTTGTTCTGGTAGACGTTGAAGTGGTTGAACCAGAAGTCGACCATCACCTCCTCGAGCTGGCGCGGGCTTTCCAGCGCGCGGTACAGCCGCGAGGCCAGCGCCGGGCGCTGGTGGCTGCGCAGCAACTCGACGATCGGACCGCGGTCGGGCTCGGGCGTCACCGGCATCGGCGTCATCGCGTCCGCGGCCGGTGGCGGCTCCATCGCACGAGCCGGCTGCCGGTTGCGCTGCAGCAGCACCAGGTAGTCGCGCACCGCCACGATCGGGTCGCCGTCGGCCAGCTTCGGCTCGTCGGCCAGCTTCTGGGTCAGCGTCTCGGGCAGAGCCAGCCGCGCGGGCTGCAGCTGCTGTGCGATCCAGGCCTCCGGGTCCTGGGCGACGGCGGCAATGTCGCCCGGCCGCGGGCCGTAGCCCAGCCGGTTCAGCAGGTGGGCGGCGCGCTGGTCGGCGCTGAGGTTGCCGTCCCGGGCGGCGGCATGGGTCGGCAGTCGGTGCAGCAGCAGCGCTGCGGCAGGGGTGCCGGTGAGCAGCATGCGGCGTTGCAGCATCGTGTGGACCTCCGGCAAGGAACGGCGCCAATGGGGCGCCGGACGCTGGCGAAGATTAGGCGCGGGCGTGTTGCGCGCGTGTGTCCCGCAGGTGTGCGTGCGTCAGTTCGGCAGTGCCACGCCATTGGCCGACGTGAAGCGCGCCGAGATCACCTTCCACTTCTCGTGCTCGCGGATGAAGACGTACTTCAGCGTCGTGCGCAGGCCGTCCTTGGTGTCGACGGCCGGAAAGTCCGGCGGCAGGCTCTTGAAGCCGATCAGCAGGTGTTCGGTCTCGACCACCACGCTGGCGCGGCTGGCCGATCGGACGTGGCTCTTCAGCAGTTCCAGGCGGCTGCCCTTGAACAGCGTGGCGAACAGCTGGGCATGGCGGCGCTCGATGTCGTCCCTGCCCTGGCAGTGGGTGCCCAGCAGGTTCACCATCTCGCCGTCGCGCGCAAAGTCCTGGGCCAATGCCTTGGCGTCGCCGGCATTCCAGGCAGCCACCTGGGCGGCGAGGATGCGCTGCACCTCCTCGTCGGCATCGGCAGCCCGGGCGGGCACAACGCCGGCGGCGAGCATCGCCAGTGCCGTCTGCAGCAGGCCGCGGCGCGGAAAGTTTGGCATCTTCATCGCATCAACTCCGGCGGGACGGGATCTTCACGACGGGGCGCAGGTCTGCGCTTCGACCCAGGCAATGTAATCGGAGGCGGCCTCGGCCACCGGCAGCGCGAAGATCGCCGGCAGTTCGTAGGGATGCAGCTGGCGCAGCCGCTGCGCGAGCGCCGGGTAGCGCCCGGCGGTGGTCTTCAGCAGCAGCCGTACTTCGGCTTCCTGCTGCAGCGCGCCCTGCCATTCGTACACGCTGTCGATCGGAGACAACTGCACGCAGGCGGCCAGCCGTTCGCGCACGCAGGTCTCGGCGATGCGTTGCGCGTCTTCGCGCGTCGCCACCGTGGTCCACACCGCCAGCAGCGCGGTCGTCATGCCGCCTCCAGGAAGCCTTGCAGCACGTTGGCCACGTTGATGCCGACCTCGGCCACCGCGTAGCCGCCTTCCATCACGAACACCGCTGGCAGGCGCAGGGCGGCGAGGGCCGCGCCGATGCGCAGGTAGTCGCCGCTGCGCAAGCGGAAGCGGGAAATCGGGTCGCCTTCGAAGGTGTCGACGCCCAGCGCGACCACCAGCGCCTGCGTGCCATGTCGCTGCACCGCGGCCAGCGCCTGCTGCAGTGCGGCGGACCACTCGTCGTAGCCGGTGCCGGCCGCCAGCGGCAGGTTCAGGTTCGCGCCTTCGCCCGCGCCACGGCCGCGCTCGTCGGCATAGCCCAGGTAGAACGGGTACTCGGTGCGCGGGTCGCCGTGGATCGAGGTGGTGAACACGTCGGCCCGGTCGTAGAAGATGCTTTGCGTGCCGTTGCCATGGTGGTAGTCGACATCGACCACCGCCACGCGTGCCGCGCCGGCCTCACGCAGCGCCTGCGCGGCCAGCGCGCTGTTGTTCAGGAAGCAGTAGCCGCCGTAGAAATCGGCGCCGGCATGGTGGCCGGGCGGGCGCGTCAAGGCCATCGCGGCACGCGGCCCGGAGCCGCCGGATGCCACCGCGCGCGCCGCATCGATGGCGCAGGCCGCGCCGGCCTGCGCTGCGGCCCAGGTGCCGGCGGTGATCGGGCTGCCGGCGTCGAAGGTGAACAGGCCCACCTGGGCCGAGAAGTTCAGCGGCGCCACGTCGTGCCGCAGCCCCGGGTTCGGCCACACCGAGGGCAGGATGTCGAGCTCGGCATGCGCCGGGTCGAGTGCGATCCAGTCGTCCCAGGCGCGGGCCAGAAAGTCGAGGTAGCGGGGCGTGTGGATGCGCTCGATCAGCGCACGGTCCGGTGGGCCCGGCGTTCGCAGCGTGCCGAGGGGGCGGCGCTGCAACTCGCCGAGCACATGGTCCAGCCGCGCCGGTGTTTCATGGCAGGCCACCAGGCGGCCACGGAACATCTCGTGCCGGCCGGCATGCAGCCCGTGGTCTGGGTTGTGGAAGATCAGCATGGACGCAGGCAGAGGCGCGCGGCGCCCGATGATAAGAGCAGGCCCACGCCGGCCGATGCCGCGATTGACGGCCGTCAACGCGCGCGCCGCACGCTTGTCCACAATGAACCGGCATCAAGGCGCCGAGCGCGCCGCTGGAGTGAGAACCATGTCGCCGACGATCTCCCGCCTGGCCCTGGCCGCCGCCGCCCTGTGGCTGGCAGGCTGCGCGCAAACGCCGCCCGCTGCCGCGTCGGCCCATGACCATGGTGCCGCCACGGCGCAGACCGGCGGCCATGAGCATGGCGCTGCAGCGGGGCCTTCAGCCCCGGCCGGTGGCGCGATGGCTGGCATGGACGCCAAGATGAGGGCGATGCGCGAGATGCACGACAAACTGCGCGCGGCGCGCACGCCGGAAGAGCGTCAGCAGCTGATGGCCGAGCACATGAAGCTGATGCACGAAGGCATGGGCATGATGCGCGGCATGAAAGGCATGGCCGCCGAGGCCAAGGCCTCGCATCACCAGGCGATGGAAAAGCGCATGGAGATGATGGAAACCATGATGCAGATGATGATGGACCGCATGGAGCACGCCGCGCCTGCGAAGTGATAGCGGCTGATTGACGCGGCCATTGCGCCAAGCCTCCTCGACCCCCCCCGCTTGACGCGCGCGCCGCACAGGAGCAGGATCACGCCCGTCGCACCCATGCTGGGCGCAGACGAGTGAGACCTTCGTGAACATTGCTCGTGAAGGGGGCGCCACAGGCGCCGCCATCGCCAGTTCTTCCGGCCGCCGGCAACGGCCTGCTTCCTGCGTGGCAGCTGTCACGCTGCGCCTGCCGCGACGGCGGCGCCTGCCCTGACGGCTTCGGCCGCAACCTCCCTTTCCTTTCCCGGGCTTCCCTGCGCGCACCGACGTGCGCGCGGTGGAGCATCGTCCGCCGAGACGCGTCGTTCGCGTGCTAGCACCGCGGGTGCTGCATCGTCCGCGCGTGCGGCCTTGCGTGGCGCAGGCCACGTCCTTCATTGCTACAAGGATCCATCATGTTGGCTGACCTCTGGGCACTGCCCAGCGTTGCATTCCTGTTCGGCACCGTGCTCGTGCTGTTCGTGCTGGTGTTGCTGGCCTTCAGCTCCGGCGCGGTGCGCTACATCCCCAATGCCCGCATCGGCGTTGTCGAGAAGCTGTGGAGCTCCAGCGGCTCGGTGCAAGGCGGGCTGCTGGCGCTCAACGGCGAGGCGGGCTTCCAGCCCGAGCTGCTGCGCGGCGGCTTCCACTTCTTCCGGCCGTTCCAGTACCGCGTGCACATCCGCAGCATGGTGTCGGTGACGCAGGGCAAGCTCGGCTACGTGTTCGCCCGCGACGGCCGCGACCTGCCGGCCGGCCAGACCCTGGCCGACAACGCGCGCATCGCCGACTTCCTGGACTGCCGCGGCTTTCTCGCCGGCGGTGGCCAGAAGGGCCCGCAGCGCAAGGTGCTGCGCGAAGGCACGCATGTGATCAACCCGGCGCTGTTCGTCGTGATGACCGAGGAGGCGACCTATTCGCTCGAACTCGACGAGCACGAGCGCGGCTACTACGACAAGATGCGCGAGCTGCTGGACCAGCGCCATGGCTTCACGCCGGTGGTCATCCGCGGTGGCGCCGATGCCAGCGACGCCGACCTGCTGGCGGTGGTGACGGTGCACGATGGTCCCGCACTGCCGCGCAACGAACTGCTGGCGCCCGATGTGAGCGACCCGCATTCGTTCCAGGAGCCCGAGGCCTTCCTGGCCGCCGGCGGCCTGCGCGGGCGGCAGGAGCGGGTGCTGGTCGAGGGCACCTACTTCATCAACCGCCTGTTCGCCACGGTGGAGCTGATCCGCAAGACCGTGATCCCGGTCGGCTTCGTCGGCGTGGTGGTGTCGTACACCGGCGGCAAGGGCGCCGATGTCTCGGGCCAGGACTACACCCATGGCGAACTGGTCGAGACCGGCTGCCGCGGCGTCTGGCGCGACCCGCTGATGCCGGGCAAGTACGCCTTCAACACCTATGCGGGCAAGATCGAACTGGTGCCCACCACCAACTTCGTGCTGATGTGGCAATCGGGCGCCAGCGGCTCGAGCTTCGATTCGAACCTGCGCGAGATCACGCTGATCACCAAGGACGCCTTCGAGCCGCTGCTGCCGCTGAGCGTGGTGGTGCACATCGACTACAAGAAGGCGCCATTGGTGGTGCAGCGCTTCGGCAACGTGCGCCAGCTGGTCGAGCAGACGCTCGATCCGATGGTGTCCTCGTACTTCAAGAACGTGTCGCAGACCCACACCTTCATCGAGCTGATCCAGTCGCGCAGCGAGCTGCAGGCCAATGCCTCGATCGACATGCGCGAGCGCTTCCTGGCCTATTCGCTGGAGTTCCAGGAGGTGCTGATCGGCACGCCCAAGCCGCAGGCCGGCGACACGCAGATCGAGAACATCATGTCGCAGCTGCGCGACCGGCAGATCGCGCGCGAGCAGGTCGAGACCTATGCGCAGAAGCAGATCGCGGCCGACAAGCAGCGCGAGCTGAACGAAGCGCAGAAGCGCGCCGAGAAGCAGAGCGAGCTCACCGCCTCGCTGGTGGACGTGTCGATCAAGGACAACCAGGGTGCCGCCGCCGTGAAGGCGGCCGAGCGCAAGCGCGAGGAAGTGGCGCTGCTGGCGCAGGCCGAACGCTTCAAGCAGGAAAACGAAGGTGCAGGGCGGGCCTCGGCGATCAAGGCCATCGGCGAAGCCGAGGCGGCGGCGATCGAAGCCAAGTCGGAGGCCTTGAAAGGCGAGGGCGCCGACAAGCAGCTGACGCAGACCGTGATGCTGCGCCTGGCCGAGGCCTTCGAGACCGCCAGGGTGCCGCTGGTGCCGCAGGTGCAGCTGGGCAGCGGCGCAGAGGGCAATGCCTTCGGCACGCTGCTCGCGTTGATGAGCACACTGAAGGCGCGCGAGCTGGTGGAGGATGCCGCGAAGACATCCTGATGTCGACGCTGCCTGCTACAGGATGCGCGAGAACCGCCCGCGGTTTTCGTCGGCCTGCAGATAACGGTCGAAGACCATGGCCACCGCCCGCACGAAGTACCAGCCGCGGGCGGTGAGCTGGATCGCCTGGGGCTCCAGCGTCACCAGGCCCATCTCGACCATCGGCGCCAGCTGGCTCAGCTCGTTGCGGAAGTAGTCGGCGAAGTTGATCAGGTGGGCGAGCTCGATCGACTCGTACTCGACGCGGCCCTGGCACATCAGCGCCATGATCACCGCGCGGCGCAGCAGGTCGTCACGGTTCAGCGCCAGCCCGCGCAC
>CAZXLI010000245.1:0-10560 GCA_964641795.1 uncultured Bordetella sp.
TGGTCGGGTGCAGCGCCTGCGCCGTGCGCCGCGCGCTGGCCATCAGCACGCCCACCTTGGCGAAGGCGGCCCGGGCCTCGTCGCCGAACTTGGTCAACGCCCGCTTCATGTAGCGCAGGTAGGCGCCGCCGTGGCGGGCCTCGTCCTTGGCCAGCGTTTCATAGATCTGCTTGATCACCGGCTCGGTGTGCCATTCGGCCGCACGGCGGTACCAGTGGTTGAGCCGCACCTCGCCGCAGAAGTGCAGCATCAGCGTTTCCAGTGCCGGCGCGGGGTCGAACTCGAAACGCACCTGGTGCAGTTCCTCCTCGGTGGGCACCAGGTCGGGCCGGAAGCGCCGCAGGTACTCCATCAGCACCAGCGAGTGCTTCTGCTCCTCGAAGAACCACACGCTCATGAAGGCCGAGAAGTCGCTGTCGTCGCGGTTGTCGCGCAGGAACATCTCGGTGGCCGGCAACGCAGCCCACTCGGTGATGGCATTCATCTTCACCGTCTGCGCCTGCTCTTCGCTGAGCAGCGAAGCGTCGAAGCGATCCCAGGCAATGTCCGAATCCATGTTCCAGCGAACAGATTCGAGTTGCTTGAAGAGTTCCGGGTAGAGCATCACGGTTCCTTGGTCAACCGGCCATTCTAGGCGGGAGCCGGTGACAAATGGTGCACCACCGCACTGTCAGCAGACCGCGCACGCTGGGCGCATCCGCCCCCCGGCCCGCCGCGTAGCGACTCGGAATGACCACCGCGGCACCGGCGACAAGACCCGGTACGCGTCATGGGATACACATACCGATCGAGGCAAAGTGATACCGTTCGGTCATTGAAAGACTGATTGGTTCAAGTCAAGGGGTTACAGCCAATGAACGCTCAGCGTCGCGCCGACATGGAACTCTTTTGGCAGAGTCGTGTCAACAACGCATCGGGGCCTCGGCGAGAGGGATTCGAGGCGCAGACCCCGCGCTGCTTTCAGCCGTGCAGCCTGCCGGGCAACCGGACAGCAATCCTGAGGCGCTTCTCCTCCTCCTCCCTCCCTCCCTCGTTCGCATCAGGGCGCTGCACGGCTTCTTCCTTCTACCGCGGTGATGATCACCGCGGCGGCAGGCGGGCATGACGACCATGGCCCCTCTGCCCAGGGTGGCGGTTGTCGGCGCCGGCATTGCCGGGTTGGCAACGGCCTGGCATCTGGCCGGTGCAGGCCGCGGCCCCGCGCAGGCTGACGTCGTGCTTTTCGAGTCAGATGCGCGTGCCGGTGGCCATGCCCACACGGTGGATGTGAGCATTGAAGGCATCACCCACGGTGTGGACACTGGCTTCCTGGTCTTCAACCGGGCCACCTACCCGCAACTGCTGGCGTTGTTCGACGCACTCGGCGTCGCCACCGCACCATCGGACATGTCGTTCTCCGTGCAGTTGCCGGACAGCGGGCTCGAGTGGAGCGGCAGTTCGCTCGACACCGTGTTCGCGCAACGCCGCAACCTCCTGCGGCCGGGCTTTCTACGCATGCTGGCGGACCTGCTGCGCTTCAACCGCCTGACGACCCGCATCGCTGAACGCCTGGACGCCGGGGAACCGGCGGACGAGCTCCGGGGCATTTCGATCGGTGATTTCCTGGTGAGCCATCGCTTCGGCAGCGATTTCCGCGATGGCTACCTGTTGCCGATGCTCGGCTGCATCTGGTCTTGCCCGACCCGCCAGATGCTGCAGTTCCCGGTGCTGACGATGATCCGCTTCTGCCACAACCATGGACTCATCCGCATCACCGACCGGCCTCAGTGGTACACGGTCGCCGGTGGATCGCGCGAGTACGTGCGCAGGTTGTTGAGCCGTCTGCCGAACGTCCGCCTCGGCACACCGGTGACCGCCGTGCGGCGCGTCCCTCCCGGCAGGGGCAGCGCCGGCATCTGGCTCGAAGCTGGCGGGCGCGTTGAAAGGTTCGACGAAGTGGTGCTGGCCTGCCACAGCGACCAGATCCTGGGGCTGCTCGGCGACGGCGCGAGCGCTGACGAACGGCGCGTACTCGGCGCCATTCGATACCAGCCCAACCGCGCGGTGCTGCACACCGATGCCTCGTTGTTGCCTCGCCGCCGCAAGGCCTGGGCCGCGTGGAACTACGAGCGGTCGAGCCGGCCGGCGCAAGAGCAGCAGCGGGTTTGCCTGCATTACCTCATCAACCGGCTGCAGCCCCTGCCCTGGCGCACGCCAGTGATCGTGTCGCTCAATCCGACGCGCGAACCCGATCCGGCTCGTGTTCAAGGCGAATTCGTCTACGCCCATCCCGTCTTCGACCAAGGCGCGATCGAGGCGCAGCAGCAACTGCCCGAGATCCAGGGCCGAGCCCATGTGTGGTTTGCCGGTGCCTGGACCCGCTACGGCTTCCATGAGGACGGCCTGCGCTCGGCCCAGGAGGTGGTCGCGGGCCTGCTGGCGCGCTGGCAGCGCCAGGATGCAGCAGGCACCGAGGAGCAGGCCGCGTGATTGGCACCGTGCACCAGCCGTGCATCGGCATTGGCGAGGTGCGTCACCGCCGGCTGCGGCCTGCCCCACACCAGTTCCGCTATCCGACCTGGTTCGTGTTGCTGCCACTGCGCACGCTGCGCGCGCAACCGGCCATGGCACTGCCGCGCAATCGGCCCGGCTGGGCCAGCTTCCATGATGCCGACCATGGCGACGGCCGCGACGACTGCCTGGCCTGGCTTGACGAGCAGTTGCACCGAGAAGGCATCGTCGACGCCACCGGCGAAGTCTGGCTTCACACCTACCCCCGCGTGCTGGGCTACGCCTTCAAGCCGGTGAGCTTCTGGTACTGCCACCGCGCCGACAACTCGCTGTCCGCCGTCCTGGTCGAGGTCAACAGCACCTTCGGCGAGCGACACGCCTATCTGCTGCACGGACCGGGCCTCGCCTTTGGCCGCGAACAACTCGCCGCGAAGCGATTGCACGTGTCGCCTTTCTGCCGGGTCGAAGGCCTCTACCGTTTTCGCTTCCTGCACTCGACCGGACCCGAGGCACGCACCGTGGTGCGCATCGAACACGACGATGCCGACGGACCTCTGCTGGTCACCAGCGTGAGCGGCACGCTCGTGCCGCTCGGCAGCGGCACGCTGCGGCGCTGCCTCTGGCGCATGCCGATGCTGAGCCTGGGCGTGATCACTCGGATCCACTGGCAGGCGTTGCGGCTGTGGCTCAAGCGCGTGCCCTTCTTCGGCAAGCGGCCCCCGGGGCCGGTGCCGGTCAACGACGAACCCCGGACTGCTGCATGAACACCGCCACCCATCCGCCCGCGACCACCCTGCCCGGCACCGCGCCGGCCGCCGCCCGCGCGGTGTTCGCGCTGTTGCGTCGGCTGCGCATCGGGACGCTCGACGTGCAGCTGCCCGATGGCCAGCAAATGCGCTTTGGCAGCGGCGCCGGCGGCGAGCCGCAGGCGGCCGTGCGCCTGCATGACTGGCACGTGTGCCATGCCACGCTTCGGTCGGGCGACATCGGCTTCGCGGAGAGCTACATCGATGGCCACTGGGCCTGCAACGACCTGGTGGCGCTGCTGAAGCTGTTCATTGCGAACCGCGACGCGATCGACGCGATGTTTTATGGCCACTGGTGGGGTCGCTGGCTCCACCGCCTTCGGCACCTGATGAACCGCAACTCGCGCGCCGGGAGCCAGCGCAACATCCACGCCCACTACGACCTGGGCAATGCGTTCTACCGGCTGTGGCTCGACGAAAGCATGAGCTACTCGAGCGCCTGGTTCGATGGCGACACCACCCAGTCTCTGGACCAGGCCCAGCAGTCCAAGATGCGTCGGGCGCTCGCGCAGTGCCAGCTGCAACCGGGCCAGCGCCTGCTGGAAATCGGCTGCGGCTGGGGTGCACTGGCCGAGTGCGCCGCGCGCGAGTTCGGCGTGCAGGTCGATGGCGTCACCTTGTCGAGCGAACAGCTGGCCTTCGCACAACAGCGACTGACGGACGCCGGCTTGCACGACCGAGCCAGGTTGCGTTTCCAGGACTACCGCGACATCAACGACGGCCCGTTCGACGCCATCGTCTCGATCGAGATGTTCGAGGCGGTGGGGCGCGAATACTGGAGCGGGTTTTTCGAACTGCTGCGGCGTCAGCTCAAGCCCGGTGGCCGGGCCTGCATCCAGACCATCACGATCCGGGACGATCTGTTCGAGCGCTATCTCGCCGGCACCGACTTCATCCAGCAGTACATCTTCCCCGGGGGCCTGCTGCCCAGTGCCCAGGCCTTCAGGGCCGAGGTGGCGCGCCATGACCTGAGGATCGTCGACGAACTGGCCTTCGGGGCCGACTATGCCGAAACCTTGCGGCGCTGGCGGGTGCAGTTCCTGCGGCACGACCGGCAAGTGCTGGGTCTGGGGTTCGACGCGCGCTTCCTGCGCATCTGGGAGTTCTACCTGGCGTACTGCGAGGCGGCCTTCGCCACCGGGAACACCGACGTGCGTCAGTTCACGCTTCAGGCGGCCTGAGTCCACCCATGCGCAGCCTGGTAACGATTTGCCTCGGCCTCGGCTGCAGCCTGCCAGTGCCGGCTCATGAGCAGCGCCAGCCGCCGCACCTGCCCGAGCTGGCCGCCGAACTGCCCGATGCACGACCGGGCGGCCTTGCGACCATGCGCTTCCTCGGCCTGCCTGTCTACGACGCACGGGTATGGAGTACGCGACCGGTCAGCGGCGACGGCGGTGAGCAGCTGCTGGCCATCGAGGTGCGCTACGCACGCGCGCTGGCCGGACCGCGCATCGCGCAGCGTTCGGTTGACGAGATGCGCCGCCTCGGCGCCTTCACCGATGACCAGGCCCAGCGCTGGCTGCAGGCCTTGACGCGGCTGATCCCCGATGTCCAGCCCGGCGACCGGATCACGGCGGTGCAGCGCCCGGGACATTCCGCGCGTTTCTTCTTCAACGGCCAGCCACGCGGCGAGATCGCGGAACCGGCCTTTGTCCGGCTGTTCTTCGGCATCTGGCTGTCGCCCCACACCTCCGAACCAGGTCTGCGCGCCCAACTGCTGGGCACGACGCCATGAGCCAGCCCGCTGCGCGCCTGGAAGGCTGGCTGCCGGCTGGCCTGCGCTACGGTGCCCTCGGTGCGCCATTGGCCTTTGTGGCGTTGCCGCTCTTTGTCCTGCTGCCCAATCACTATGCCAGCCAGTTGGGCGCGCCGTTGGCGGGCCTCGGTGCCGTGCTGCTGGGCACCCGCACCCTCGACGCCGTGATCGACCCTTGGCTGGGTCGTCTGGCCGATCGCGGCCTCGCCCGATCGCGCGAGCGCGTGCTGGCCTGGGCGGGCGCTGCCGCAGTGCTGCTGGCCGCCGGCTTCGGCGCGCTGTTCTTTCCGCCGGCCCTGCAGACCTCGTCGCTGCTGGCCTGGTGCGCGGCCGGCCTGCTGGTCACATACCTCGGCTACAGCGGCCTGACCGTCCTGCACCAGGCCTGGGGCGCGCGGCTGGGGGGCAACGCGCGGCAGCAGGCCAGCATCGTCGGCTGGCGCGAAGGGCTTGCGCTGGGTGGCGTCATCGTGGCCAGCGTGCTGCCGTCGCTGGCGGGTCTCGGCGCGCTGGTGCTGGCCTGCGCGGCGGGACTGGTGATCGGTCTGGCCGCACTGTCTCGCGCACCCTATGGCGGCGGAGCCGCCCCGCGCGGGGCGGCCCACGCGCCGAGCAGCCCTTCGCCCTGGCGCCAACCCGCATTCCGCAGCCTCCTCGGCATCTTTGTGATCAACGGCATCTCGAGCGCGATCCCGGCAACGCTGGTGCTGTTCTTCATCCGCGACAGGCTGGCGGCCCCCAGCTTCGAGGCGGCATTTCTGGGGGCCTATTTCGCGGCAGCGGCCCTGTCGATGCCGGCATGGGTGCGCCTGGTGGCACGCATCGGCCTGCGGCGCAGCTGGCTCACCGGCATGGGCCTCGCGATGCTCAGCTTCGTGTGGACCGCCACGCTGGGGCCCGGCGACGTGGTGCCCTACCTGCTCGTCTGCGTGGGCAGCGGCGTCGCGCTGGGTGCCGACCTGGTGGCCCCGGCGGCCCTGCTGACCGGCGTGATCCAGCGCGCAGGCGATGCCCAGCGCCACGAGGGCGCCTACGTGGGCTGGTGGAGCTGTGCGACCAAGCTCAACCTGGCCTTGGCGGCCGGCTTGTCACTGCCGGCGCTGCAGTGGCTGGGCTACGAGCCGGGCCAGCGCTCGAGCGCCGGCGTGGACGCGCTCGTCGCGTGTTATGCCGTCCTGCCGTGTCTGCTGAAACTGATCGCGGCGACCGCGCTCTGGCGCGCCCGACCCCACTTCGAAGGTCAAACAACATGAAACTGCACGCTTCGGCATCGGTCACGGTGAAGCGCCCACCCCGGTTTCCCGCGATCGCCCTGGCACTCGCGCTGGCATGGGGACTCGCGCTCGGCGGCTGCGCCGCGCCGCAGCCATCGGACTATGCGGCCGCGACTCCGCGGCTGGATCTGAAGCAGTACTTCAACGGCAAGTTGCAGGCCCATGGCATCGTGACCGACCGCGCGGGCAAGGTGCTGCAGCGCTTCACCGTCGACCTCGAAGGCCGCTGGCAAGGCGACGAAGGCGTGCTCGAAGAGCAGTTCCGCTATGCCGACGGTCGGCGCGAGCAGCGCACCTGGCAACTCAGCGCCGGGCCCGACGGCCGCTACCGCGGTCGCGCCGCCGACGTGGTCGGCGAGGCCCTCGGACAGGCGGCCGGCAATGCCCTCAACTGGCAGTACACGCTGCGCTTGCCGGTGGGTGGCGAGGTCTACGACGTGCAGTTCGATGACTGGATGTTCCTGGTCGATGACCAGGTGATGCTCAATCGCGCAGTGATCAGCAAGTTCGGCCTGCGGGTGGGCGAAGTGCTGCTGTCGTTCCGCCGGTTGTGAAGAACAGGCAGCTTCCGATGGCCTTGAATCCCCGCATCCGCCAATGGAAAGGCCAGCAGGTGTGGCTGGTCGGTGCTTCCACCGGCATCGGCCGCGCGACCGCCAGCGCATTGCACGCGCTGGGCGCGCATGTCGTCGTCTCGGCGCGCAACCAGTCCGCCCTCGAGCAGTTCGTCGGCGAACACCCGGGCGCTTCGGCGATTGCCTTCGACGCCACCGACGCCGACGCGACGCAGCGTGCCGCAGCCTCGCTGCTGGAACGCCATGGCCGCATCGACCTCACGATGTACTGCGTGGGCCACTATCGCGCGATGCAGGCCACCAGCTTCGACCTGGCCGAAGCACTGCGGCACCAGCAGGTCAACTACGTCGGTGCGCTGAACTGGCTGGCGGCAGTCCTGCCGGTGTTGCTGCGACAGGCGGGCCGCGGCACGCCGGCGCACCTCAGCCTGGTGTCGAGCGTTGCCGGCTACCGCGGGCTGCCGCAGTCGCTGGCCTACGGACCTACCAAGGCCGCACTGATCAACCTGGCCGAGACCCTGTACCTCGACCTCGCACGCCTGGGCATTGGCGTCTCGCTGATCAACCCGGGCTTCGTCGAAACGCCCCTCACCGCGCAGAACCGCTTCCACATGCCGGCGCTGTTGCGGCCCGAGCAAGCCGCCCAGGCCATCATTCAGGGCTGGCAGGCGGGCCGCTTCGAGATCCACTTTCCGAAGCGCTTCACGCTCGGTTTGAAGGCCCTGCGCTGGCTGCCCGACAGCCTGTACTTCGCGGCGGTACAGCGCGGCGTCGGGGTCTGATCAGCGAAGCCAGCCCTTGCGCCGGAAGTAGAGGAAAGGCGCGGCCACCGAGGCCACCATCAGCCCCAGCGCGAACGGGTAGCCCCAGGGCCACTCGAGCTCCGGAATGCTCCTGAAGTTCATGCCGTAGATGCTGGCGATCAACGTCGGGGGCAGCAGCGCCACTGAGGCTACCGAGAAGATCTTGATGATCTTGTTCTGGTTGATGTTGATGAAGCCGACCGTCGCATCCATCAGGAAGTTGATCTTGTCGAACAGGAAGGCGGTGTGCGAGTCGAGCGAATCGATGTCGCGCAGGATCTGTCGCGCTTCCTCGAACTGCTCGGCATTGAGCATGCGGCTGCGCATCATGAAGCTCACCGCGCGCCGGGTATCCATCACATTGCGCCGGATGCGCCCGTTGAGGTCTTCCTCCTTCGCGATCGCGGACAGCGCAGCGCCGGCCGCGTGATCGTCCACGTCCTGGGTCAGCACCCTGGCGCTGACACGCTCCAGGCTGTCGTAGATGCTCTCCAGCGCATCCGCCGAATACTCGGCATCGGCGTCATAGAGCTTCAGCAGCACGTCCTTGGCATCGCCAATCAGCGCCGGAATGCGACGGGCCCGCAGGCGCAGCAGCCTGAATACCGGCAGGTCGACGCCATGCACCGAGAACAGCACGCCATCCTTCAGGATGAAGGCCACGCGCACATTGCGCGGCGCCACATCATCGTCGATCAGGAAGTCCGAGCGAATGTGCAACTCGCCGTTGTCTTCTTCGTAGAAACGCGCCGATTCCTCGAGGTCGTCATCGACGATGTCGTCGGGAATCGCGAGGCCGAAGCGGGCGCGGATCCAGCCTTTTTCCATCGGCGACGGCGCCTCGAGGTCCACCCACACCGGCTGCGTGCGCGCCAGCACCTCGGGGTTGTCGACCTCTTCCTGCACCAGCCTGCCATTGGCCAGCGCGAACACGTTGAGCATCCTGTTTCTCCAGCGCCATGGCGGCGGGCCAGCGGTGCGGCGCGCAGCATCGGCGTTCTTGTCGGGGCAAGGGTGGTCGGTGCACCGTCTCACCCCGCTCGCGGCTGGAGTGGACGGTCACCGAGGGTGACTCTGGTCCAACGGATGGCTCCGATGTTGGGATCGGGGAATTATGGCATCGGCACCCGGCGCGGGTGCCGCGCGCTCAAGGCAGCGCGTCGGCCGTCAGTGCTGCAAGTTGCTCGCGCATCAGCGCTTCGAGGTCGTCGAAGGGCAAGGGCTTGGTGAACACCGTGACGCTGGCAGGCAGGCCGCCGCGCTGGGCAATTTCGGCCGGCGTCAGCGCGGTGACCACCACGACCCGCAGCGCCTCGCGGCCCTGCTGATGCCCCTGCAGCGCGGCGATCATCCGGAAGCCGTCCATGCCCGGCATGTTCAGATCGGTCACCAGCAGATCGGGGCTCTCGTCACCGATGCGCAGCAGCGCCTCGAATCCGTTGGTCGCGGTGCGCAGTTGCAAGGGCAGGTCCCAGCCTTCCATGACCATGCAGATGAGCTTGAGCATGTCGGCGTCGTCTTCGACCACCAGCACCCGCAGCGGCCGCTCGTTGCTCTGGGCCGCGGCATTGCCGTGCCCCATCAGGGCGCTGCTTCGCTCGGCAATCAGCTTTTCGACCGCCACGCGCGAGATTCGCCGGTGCCCTCCCGCGGTCTTCCAGGCGGGCAACACGCCGCTTTCAACCCACAGCTGCACCGTGCGCAACGCGACGCCCAAGCGCTCGGCTGCTTCGCGGGTGGACAGCACATCGGCGTTGGCCGCGCTTTTTCGCATGGCTATGTCGTGGGGACGGTGGCTCGGAACCCGTGTCCCATGGGGGCACCGGCGTGGCTGACTGCGGATTCAGCACTTTAGCGTGTTTCTGTCGCCTGACGCGCACCCGGAGCGACCAAGCGCCATCGCCCAATGACGCAACTTGTCATCGTGCGTCAGAAGTTTGGCAAACCATCGGATGCTACACCGGCGGGCGGACTTGTCATGCTCGCGTCATCGGGAGCACACTGGGTTCGCATCGGGCGGGTCACCAACCCGCTTGGCTGGCTCGGCCCGCTGCCAGATCTTGGCCAAACTCTCGTGTAAAGGAGGTTCTGAATGAACCTGACGATCAGCGGACACCACCTCGAAGTGACACCGGCTCTGCGCGAGTATGTGCTCACAAAGTTGGACCGGGTCACCCGGCACTTCGACCAGGTGGTTGACATCAACGTGCTGCTGACGGTCGAGAAACTGACTGAAAAGGAACGAAGGCAGAAAGCGGAGGTCACCCTCCACGTCAAGGGCAAGGACATCTTCGTCGAGCAGTCCCACGAGGACCTGTACGCCGCCATCGACCAGCTGATGGACAAGCTCGACCGCCAGGTTTGCCGGCACAAGGATCGCCTGCACGACCACCACCACCAGGCCGCCAAGCGCATGGACGCTGGGGCGATCTGACACCACAACCCCCTCATTCCTGCAGCAACGGCCCTCCGGGGCCGTTTTTGTTGGGCGGTCGTCGCCGCGCCGCTGCGGCGCCGTGACAACATCCCGCAGTCGGGGGACCTGTCAACCGTGCAGTGCAGCAAGGCATTTCTATAATCATTGTTCTGTCACAGGACCCGTCGTTGCGCCGGCTTTGCAACTGCCGTGATGCGGGGTGAACGTCATGAACCGTCTCGCCGCTATCCTGCCAACCAGCAACGTGCTGGTGAATGTCGACGCAACGAGCAAGAAGCGAGCGTTCGAACATGCCGGCCTGCTGTTCGAGAACCAGCACGCGATCGCCCGCGCCACCGTCACCGACAACCTGTTCGCCCGTGAACGCCTGGGCTCCACCGGCCTGGGTCATGGCGTGGCCATTCCGCACGGCCGCATCA
>CAZXLI010000246.1:0-10560 GCA_964641795.1 uncultured Bordetella sp.
CAGCGGATGCAGGGCACGAACCGCATGCCACCGCCACAGCAGGAGAGCGGCTTGGTCTGCGGGTGCGGCGGGCCGTGGGAGGCGGCACTGAGCCCGGACACAAACAGTCCGGGGGACTGTTTGTGCCTGGCGAAGGACCAGGGCCGCTGGCCCTGGGCCATCGCAGGGCTGGGGGCGGCGCGCACGCAGTGCGCGCATACCCAACTGACTCGCGGGATCCGTGCGCAGTCCGCGCAGCGGACGGAGCAAAGTAGACCGCGCGCCCCCAGCCCGAGGAGCACAGCGCAGTCAGCCCGCAGGGCTGACCGCCGGACTCGGCCCGCTGCGCCCGCAGACCAAGACGCTCGGGCGCGCCGATCCCCGCACTCGACAACGGAAGTAACGCGCCAGTCGCCGCCCTCACCGGCCAGCCCCGCCGCCCACGGTGCATTGCGGCGATCAGCAATCGGCGCTTCATGCTAACAAGCCTCCAGCACGGCAGCCCGAGCGCCGACCCCAGGCCCGCCGCCGATCGCGTGTGCGACCAACCAGGCCTGACCCAAGGCCAGCCCCGCATCACCGCAATCGACCGTCTGCGGGCGCAGGGTGACGAGGCCGTGCGCGCGGCAGCCGGCCTCGATCTCGCGGCTCAGCAGCCGGTTGTGGAAGCAGCCGCCGGTCAGTGCCAGCCGCTGGGCGCCGTGACGCAGCGCGGACTGCACCAGCGTGGCGGCCAGCGCGGCATGGAAGCGCGCTGCGCCGCGGCCGGCATCGTCTTCATCGAACAGGGTGCCCAGCAGGGTCGGCAGGTCCTGCCAGGCGGCGGGCACCGCCGGCATCGGCGAAGTCGCCAGCCAGTCGGTGGCGGCGCGCTCCAGCGCGATGGCCGCCTCGGCCTCGGCCTGCCGCAGCGGCGCAAGACCGAGCGCGGCGGCCGCGGCGTCGAACCAGCGGCCCGCAGCGCTGCTGCGCGGGCAGCGCAGGTCGCGCTGCAGCAGCGTGGCGACGCCGGCGGCCTGGGCCTGCCCGACGCGCGGCCCGAAGCGCGGCACGATCTCGTCGCCGCGGCCCAGCAGGTGCAGCACTGCGGCCGCCACACGCCAGGGCTCGCGCGCCGCCGCGTCGCCGCCGGGCAAGGCCAGCGCCGGCAGGTGCGCCAGGCGCTCGAAGCCCGCCGCCCGCGCAGCCAGCAACTCGCCACCCCAGGCCTGGCCATCGGTGCCCAGGCCCACGCCGTCCAGCGCAAGGCCATGCACCGGCTCGCTGCCGTCCCAGCCCTGCTCGGCCATCACCACGCCCAGGTGGGCATGGTGGTGCTGCACCGGTCGGGCCGGCACGCCCAGGCCCGGCGCCCAGGCCTCGGCGGCGCGGGTGCTGGGAAAGTCCGGGTGCAGGTCGTGGGCGACCGCCTCGATGCGCCAGCCGCGGCCGCGCGCTTCGGACGTTAGTGCCTCCAGCGCCTCGTGCATCGCGGCGCAGGCCTCGGCGGTGGACAGGTCGCCATGCAGCGGCGACCACAGCAGCTCGCGCCCATGCAGCAGGCACGCGCGGTTCTTCAGGAACGCGCCGGTGGCCAGCACCGTGGCCGGTGCGGCCGCGCGCAGCGTCTGGTGTGTCAGGCCAGGCATGCCGGCACCTGCTGCGGCAAGGCCGACGGCGGCGGCGCCGGCTGCGCGGCATCGGCCAGCAGCCAGTCGAGCCAGGCCTCCAGGCCGACACCGCTGCGCGCCGACAGCAGCAGCACCTCGATGCCTGGGTTCACCCGGCGCGCGTAGCCGATGCAGGCTTCGACATCGAAGTCCACATGCGGCAGCAGGTCGGCCTTGGTCAGCACCATCAGCCGCGCGGCGGCGAACATATCGGGGTACTTCAGCGGCTTGTCCTCGCCCTCGGTGACCGAGAGGATCGCGATCTTGCCGCGCTCGCCCAGGTCCCACATCGCCGGGCAGACCAGGTTGCCGACGTTCTCGATGAACAGCAGCGCGGGGTCGTGCGCGTGGCCCTGCGCGGGGTCGTGCGCGTGATCAGCGCCGTGACCCTGGCCGTGCAGCGGCAGGCGCGCGAAGGCCTCGCCGACCATCTGCGCATCGAGGTGGCAGCCCTTGCCGGTGTTGACCTGGATCGCCGGCACGCCGGTGGCGCGGATGCGGTCGGCGTCGTGGGTGGTCTGCTGGTCGCCTTCGATCACGCCGATCGGCCGCGAAGGCACGCGTTGGCGCAAGGCCGTGATCGTCGCGGTCAGCAGCGTGGTCTTGCCCGATCCCGGGCTGGACACCAGGTTCCACGCCGCCACGCCGTGCGCGGCGAAGTGGGCACGGTTGTCGTTGGCGAATCGCTGGTTGGCGCCCAGCACGTCGGCCTCGAGCTGGATCGCGCGGCCGGCATCGAGGCCCGGCACCGAGACGCGGGCCTGGCCCCGGCCATAGTGCAGGTCGCCCTGCGGGTGGGCATGATCGTGCGCGTGGTTGAGCGCGTGGCTGTGCGCATGATCGTGCGCATGGTCGTGCGCGTGGCCATGCCCCTGGTGGGCCGGCGCATCAGCCGGCGTGCTGCAACCGCATACCACGCACATCGTGGGTCTCCTGGTGTGTCGTCGGGTTCATCGTCAGTCGTCGTGCACGATCAGCTCGCGCACCCGCAGTTCCTGGCCGCCGGTGGGCAGCAGGCGTGCGCCGCCACAGCGCGGACAGTCGTCGAGGCGGTGGCGGATCTCCACCGTCGTGCAGCAGTCGTGGCACCACGCGGGGGCCGCGGGTTCCTGGATCTCGAGCTCGGCGCCTTCGAGGCAGGTGCCGGGCATCAGCGATTCGATGGCGAAGCGCAGCGCACGCGGCTCGACGCCCGAGAGTGCGCCGGCTTCCAGCGTCAGCCGGCGCACGCGGGCGAAGCCTTCGCGCACGGCCGCGTCTTCCACCACCTGCAGCACGCCGCCGGCCAGGCTCAGTTCATGCACAGGCCACCTCCGGCGTCTCGATGTCGAACGGGATGCAGGGATCGAAGGCCACGGCCAGCCGCGTGGCCGAGGCGCTGTCGTCCACTGCGCGCAAGGCCTCGGCCAGCACGCCGGCGGGGTGCAGGTTCCAGTCGGTGGGCGAGACCACCTGCAGCGACTGCACGGTGGCCAGGTCCGCCGGACCCTCGATGCCGACGCGATAGCACAGCAGGCCGCGGCCGACCTCGACACGCGCCTCGCCCTGCCCTGCGCCCAACGCGCGGCCCTCGGCCAGCAGCCAGTCGGAGCCCTGCGGCGCGACGAGGCGCAGCAGGTCCGTGAGACGGGCGATCAGGCGCATGCCGGCATTGTGGGCGGGGTGCGCGGCGCTGTCATGGGCGCGCGACCACGGGCCGGTGTCGGGCGCGGCCGAGCACGCCGTCGCTTGCGAATTCTCAAGCGCCACCGGCGCGACGGCCAATGGCCGATGCGGCGTGGCCAGCGCCAGCGCGGCTGGCAGCTCGCGCCTGAACAGCCGCGCGAGCGGTGTCTCGGTGCGCCCGGCCCAGCGCTGCGCGGCCTGGACCGGATCGTCGACCAGCGCGGCCAGCAACGCCGGCGCGGGCTGGCCCAGCCAGTTCTGCTGCAGCCAGGCCGGCAAGGCCGCCAGGCGTTCGGCATCGGTGCCCGCGGGCTGCCACGGCGGGCAGTCCTGCAGCGGCAGTGGATGGCCGCCGCCTTCGGGCAAGAGCCGCGGCCAGTCGTGGGCCATGCGCAGCAGGTGGTCGCGTGCGACCGACAGCGCCAGCCGCTGGCGTTCTGCGGCATCCGGCAGCGCCGCCTGGCCCCGCGCGGCGCGCAGCGCCAGCCGCGCGGCCAGCGCATGGCCGTGGGCACACAGCGTGTGCACGTTGGCCATCAGCGCGGGCAGCTGCTCGGCCCGGCGCCCTTCGGCCAGCCGGCTCAGCCAGCCGCTGGGCCCCTGCAGCCGCAGCGCATCCGGCCGGCCGGGCCGCAGCAGAACCCGTCCGAGCAGGCCGTTCATCGCGCGGCCCCGCTGCGGCCGAGCAGGAAGCCGCGCCGCGCCGGCACCGGCCGCAGCCGCTCGAGCAGCGCCTGCGCGGTGGCCACCGCCGCGGCCTGGTCGGCGAACTCGTGCATCGGCGAGGCCAGCGACGCAGCGGCATGCGCGCCCAGCCCCGCTTCGCTGTGGCCATGGAAGCGGAAGGTCCAGCCGCCGATGGCCAGGTCTTCGGCCTGGCCCGGCGCCGGCAGCTCGGCATCAGACACGAGCGGCAGCCGCACGAGGTTCATGAACCAGGGCGTCACCAGCACGCCCAGCGCCGTGCCATCGGCCTGCGCCGCAAAGCCCACGGCCTGCACGGCGAGGCCCGGGTGCAGCAGCGGCACGCCGGCCATGCGGGTGCGCGCGATGTCGCGGTACACCGCTTCCAGGCGCTGAACCCGGTCCGCCAGCGTGGTGCCTGTCCCAGCGACCGCCGCGGCGCCGGCTTCGCCGGGCTGCTGGCGGTGCCACCCCGGGGGGAAGGCGCCGAAGGCGCTCCGGAGGGGCGTCATCACGTGATCACCATGAATTGTTCGGCGGCGCCGTCGCATTGCGGGCAACGCCAGTGGGCGGGCAGCTCGGTGAAGGCGGTGCCGGCGCTCACCTGCCACACGGGGTCGCCCAGCGCGGGGTCGTACACCCACCAGCAGATCTTGCATTCGAGGCGCGCGCCGGCCGGCAGCCGCTGCCGGTCGCCCAGGTAGCTGCCCTCGAAGCCGAGGCCGTTCACCCCTGCGCCACCCATTGCATCACCTCGGTCAGGCGCTCGTGCGAATCGGCCAGGTCCTCGGGCGCCGCGCAGGCCACCGCCGGCAGCTCGCCGACCTCCACCGTGTTCAGGATCACATGGTCCTGCGAGTTGTAGTAGACAACCCGCCAGGTGTGCGGCACCCGGGTGCTCAGGATGCGGCAGTTGCCGTAGCCGCGCGACAGGATCAGCACGCGGCCGGTGCCGAGCACATGGTCCATCCACGCGATGTCGGCCGGCGACATCGGCAGCAGCGTCAGGTTCACCACCTCGTTGGGCTGCCCTGGCCGCCAGGCGGCACGGTGCTGGGCCAGCTCGGCCAGCACGTGGTGCGCGTTCAGCACCTCGGGCGGCGCGCTGCCTTCGATGTGCGGCGGCGCCAGGCCGTCGTGGCGCGCCGCTTCGCCCAGCACGGCCGGCACGCGGCCGACCTCGATGGCATCGAGCAGCACCCCGGCACCGGTGTCGGCCAGCACGCGCCAGACGCCGGCGAACACCGATTCCTGGATCTGCGCCGAGCAGCCGTCGCTGCCGTCGGCCGAGGGCAGCCACTGCGCGCTGACCTCGCCTTCGCCCAGCACCTGGTTCAGCAGCTGGCGCTCGGCTGCCGGCAGGTCGTCCAGCGGCACCAGGGCCGGGCCCTCCCCTGCCAGCGCGGCCTGCACCGCCTGCAGCACGCGCAGGGCGCCGGGCTGGCCGCTCATGTCGTCGGGTATCAGCGGCGGCCGGTAGGTGGCCATGCCGCTGGGCATGCTGATGTAGTCGAGCGCCTCGTCCTCTTCCTGGCTGCCGGGCCCCAGCGCAACGACGGGAATCGGGAACGGGCGGCGGGTCGACAGGTCATGGTTCATCGCGGTCGCTCCGGGTCAATGGCAGCCGGCAGCCGGCGTGGCGGCACTCAGCGCGATCGGCGGGCGCGAGGCCGGGCGCTCGAACACCTGCTGCAGCCGGTCGAGGTAGTCCTGCCAGTCGAGCATGCCGTTGACGCAGTCGACATAGCGGCCATCGCGCAGGAACACCAGCGCCGGTCGGCGCTGCACGCCAAAGCGAGCGGCCAGCCGGTCCTCGTCGGCGCGCGGCACGATGCCGATGCCGAAGCGGCGCTCGAAGTGGCGGCGCAGCTCGGGCAGCACGACGGCGACGTCCAGCACCTCGGGAAAGCGCACCGGGTCGCCGTGGAAGAACAGCACCTGCTCACCGGGTTCGGCGAGGAAGGCGTCGAGCTCGGCGGCATCGACCCAGCGGGCGCCGGGCGATGCAGCCAGCCGGCGCACCAGCGGCGCGGCGTCGGTGGCGGGATCCAGGGTGGGGGTGGGGTCGATCATGTGAGGGCCTTGAGTTGTTCGGGCGTCCAGGTGGCGGAAGGCAGATCGAAGGCCGCGGGGCCGCCGAAGGCAGCGCCGTGCGCCAGCGCGGCCTGCACCAGCGCCAGCGTGGCCTCGACCTCGGCAGCGCGTTCGGGCGACAGCGCCTCGCGCGCATCGTCCAGGAACACCAGCAGCCAGTCGCCCGGCGCCACGGTGCCGACGAGCGCGGTGCGCACCTCGCGCTGCTCGTCGCCACGGCGCACCCGGGCATGGCCCGGCCGCACGGCAACCACCTGCATCGGCCAGCCTATGCACATGGCGCGGCTCCGGCCAGGAAGCGCTCGTCGCCGATGCGGCAGGCGGCGTCGGCCGACGGGCGGCCCAGTTCGTAGGCCGGCATGGCCAGCACGGCGGTGCTGACGTCGAAATGCAGCGTCTGGTCCGCCGCCTCGCGGGCCTGTGGTTCAGCGCCCCAGGCCTGCAGGCGCTCGAGCGCGGCGGCCAGTGCCCGCGGCATGGCCGCCTTCACCGGCGCCGTCAGGCTGCCGCCGAAGTCGTCCAGCGTTGCCGGCTGGCAGCCGACCAGCAGCAATTCCTCCGGCCAGTGGCCGGTGAAGCGGGCCAGTGCCAGCACTTCCTGGAAGCCGGTCTGGTGCAGGCTCATCTTCTTGGCGCCCAGGAACTGCGGCACCTCGTCGCCTTCCACCAGCTTCAGCGTGCCGGGCGGCAGGCCGTAGTCGATGGCGTCCAGGATCAGCAGCCGCTTCGCGGCCTGCACATGCTGCAGCAGGTACAGGCCCTGCGTGCCGCCGTCGACCAGCTGCACGTCGGGCGCGAAGCGCCAGCCCGCCGCCAGCGCCTCGACGCAGCGCACGCCGAAGCCTTCGTCGGCCCACAGCAGGTTGCCGATGCCGAGCACCACGATCGAGCCTTCGCGGTCGCTCGTCGTCCCCAGCGGCTGCCGCGGAACCGGCTCCGCCGGGCCGCTGGCAGTGCCCCCCTGGGGGGGAGCGCCGAAGGCGTTACGGGGGGGAGCCATGATCAGTCTTTGAACGTGCGATGGCCGGAAATCATCGTGCTGACGATGCTCTGCCGGCCCATGATGTCTTCGCGGATCGCGGCATAGACATGCAGGATCACGAAGGTGACCAGCGCCCACAGGCCCAGGCGATGGAAGGTGTGCACGTCCTGGCTCTGGCCGAACAGCGGGATCACCCAGCCGAACAGCCTGCTGGCCCACGAGCCGGCCTGCAGCCCTTCGCCGTACAGCGCGAAGCCGGTGCAGACCATGAACAGCGAAAGCCAGAAGAAGCCGAAGAACATCGCCAGCCGCGCCAGCGGGTTGTGGCCGACGTACTGGCTGGGGCGCGGGATCAGGAAGGCGTACCACTTCAGCATCGTGATCACCTCGCGCCAGTAGGCGCCGGTGAGGATCGGCAGCGTGAACAGCTCGCGCGCATGGTGGTTGCCGACGATGGCCCAGTACACCCGCCCGGCCAGCCCGATGGCAAACACATAGGCCGCCGCGAAGTGCGCGAAGCGGATGTAGCCCATCAGGTACTGGCTGCTGGCCTCGCCCGGCGTGGTGGGCAGCGGCTGGCCGATGAAGTAGCCGGTGACGGCCAGCGTGGTGATGGCCAGCGCGTTGACCCAGTGCCAGACGCGCACCGGCGCCTCGTACACGTAGACCGAGCGGATGCTGCGGCCCGCGGCCACCGCCGCGGCGTCGACGCCGGTGGCCGCGCTGTCGGCGGTGCCGGTGGTGTGGATGGCATTCATGTCGCCCTCCTCGTGCTTCAGGCCTGCAGCAGCAGCGCGAGGCCGGCCGCGCCGAAGCCGCCGGCCAGCACGCGGGTGCTCCAGCCGGCCACGCGTTGCGGCAGCAGGCGGATCTGGCCGCCGAGCGCCAGGCCGGCCGCCTGCAGCAGCGCGGTGGTCGCGACGAAGCCGAAGGCATAGCCCGCGAAGCCGCCGCCGGCCGGCAGCTCGGCGCCATGGGCCAGCCCATGCAGGCCGCCGGCCAGCAGCACCAGCGCTAGGCCGCTGCTGACGTTCAAGAGACGCGGCAGCGCGAGCAACCCGCCGAACACCCCCACGCTGATCGCCAGCGCAGGCTCGATCAGCCCCGGCAGCGCAAGCCCGCGGCCGAGCACTGCGCCGGCCAGCATCGCGGCCAGGAAGGCGACGGACCCCTGCAGCCGCCGGCCGGCCGGCAAGGCCGTGGCCGACCACAGCCCCACCGCCATCATCGCCAGCAGGTGGTCCAGCCCCAGCGGATGCACGAAGCCCGCCAGGATGCCGGCGGGCGCCGCGCCGTCCGAGGTCAGGTGGCCGGGGTGCGCGAAGGCGCTGCCTGCAGCGGCCAGCAGCAGGCCGGCCGCGATCACGAAACGCTTGTTCATCGTCTTGTCTCCAGTGGGTTTCTCAGCGCACGGTCACGCGGGCCATCTCCTGGCCATCGAGGCTCATCACGTGGGTCGAGCAGGCCAGGCAGGGATCGAAGCTGTGCAGCGTGCGCAGGATCTCCAGCGGCTGCTCGGGGTTGGCCATCGGCGTGTTCATCAGGCTGGCCTCGAAGGCGCCGATCTGGCCCTTGGCATCGCGCGGGCTGCCGTTCCAGGTGGTGGGCACCACGCACTGGTAGTTCTCGATCTTGCCGTCCTTGATGCGAATCCAGTGGCCCAGCATGCCGCGCGGTGCGGCCACCGTGCCCACGCCCTTGGCTTCCTTGGGCCAGGTGCTCGGGTCCCACTTCTCGACGTTGGCGGTGGCCCGATCGCCGGCCTTGATGTTGGCCACCAGCTCGCGCCAGTCGTCGGCCATCATCTCGCTGCAGTACTGGCCTTCGAGCGCGCGGGCCAGCGTGCGGCCGATGGTGGTGGGCAGCAGCTGCTTGGCCGAATACTGCGTCTCGGGCAGGCCCAGCGCCTTCGGGATGGCGCTGTTGATGGCCACCGCCGATTCGTCCACCTGCTGCTTCACGCGCTGGCAGTACTTGTTGCCCTTCATCGCATGCGCGTAGCCCAGGATGTAGCGCGACAGCGGCCCCACCTCCATCGCATGGCCGCGCCAGCGCGGGGCCTTGATCCAGCTGTACTTGGCGCTTTCGTCCATCTGCTCGAGCCGCGTCTTGGTGCCCTTGGCCTTGGGGCCCAGCTCGTAGTGCGGCTCGGTGACGCCGTCCCAGGGGTGCAGGCCCTTGGTCTCGTCGGCGTAGGTGTACCAGCTGTGGGCCACGAACTCCTGCACCTGCTGCGGATCGCGCGGGTCGATCGGGTGGATCTCGTCCCAGTTGCCGTTCAGGATGGCGCCGCCGGGCAATTGATCCGTGGTCTTGTCGTAGTTGACCTTGGGGTACTCGCCGTAGTCGGACACGTTGGTGGCCGAGAGCCCGCCGCCGTAGAGCCAGCCCGCCTGCTTGTAGATCGTGCCGATGGCCAGCACGTCGGGGATGTAGACGTTCTTGTAGAACTCGATGATCTCGTCGATGCGGGCCTTGACGAAGTTCAGCCGCTCCATGTTCAGCGGCGCGCCCGCGGCGCCGTCGCCGTCGAGGTTGATGGCGCAGGGCACGCCGCCCACCAGGTAGTTCGGGTGCGGGTTCTTGCCGCCGAAGATGGTGTGGATCTTGACCCACTCCTTCTGCAGGTCCAGCGCCTCCAGGTAGTGCGTCACCGCCATCAGGTTGGCCTCGGGCGGCAGCACATAGGCCTTGTTGCCCCAGTAGCCGTTCATGAAAGGACCGAGCTGTCCGCTTTCCACGAACTTCTTCAGCCGGTTCTGAATGTCGCGGAAGTAGCCCGCCGAACTGAGCGGGTGGCTCGGTGAAACCAGTTGCTGCAGCTCGCCGGTCTTCTTCGGGTCGGCTTTCAGCGCCGAGACCACGTCCACCCAGTCGAGCGCATGCAGGTGGTAGAAGTGCACCGCATGGTCGTGCACCTGCAGCGTCTTGGCCATCATCTCGCGGATGAGGTGCGCGTTCTTCGGGATCTTGATGCCCAAGGCGTCTTCCACCGCGCGCACGCTGGTCAGCGCATGGCAGCCGGTGCACACGCCGCAGATGCGTTCGACGAAGGCCCACGCGTCGCGCGGGTCGCGGCCCTTCAGGATGACCTCGAGCCCGCGCCACATCGTGCCGGTGCTCACCGCGTTGCGGATCACGTTGTTGCTGTCGAGGTTGACCTCGCAGCGCATGTGACCCTCGATGCGGGTCACGGGATCGACGACGATGCGCTTGCCGCTGTCGTCGAGCTTGAATCCCTGGGTTTCGTAAGCGCCCATGTGAATCGTTCTCCTGCTCTTTTGACCGTTAGGCCTTCTCGGCCGTGCTGTCACTCTTGGTGGCCACGCGCTTGAGCACGCTCACCGCGGCATGCGCCGCGACGGCCGCGCCCACCACGCCGGCGGTGGTGGCGCCCACCTGGTCCGCGTTGGCCTCGATGCCGAACTGGTGGATGTTGGTCAGGCGGTCGTAGAACGAGCCCTTGTCCCAGAAGCCGTCCTCGCTGCAGCCGATGCAGCCGTGGCC
>CAZXLI010000247.1:0-10421 GCA_964641795.1 uncultured Bordetella sp.
TCGACGAAGACAAGCGCCGCATCAGCCTGGGCATGAAGCAGTGCAAGGCCAACCCCTGGGAAGAGTTCTCGTCGAACGTCAAGCGTGGCGACAAGGTCAAGGGCCCGATCAAGTCGATCACCGACTTCGGCGTGTTCGTCGGCCTGTCGGCCGGCATCGACGGCCTGGTGCACCTGTCCGACCTGTCCTGGCACGAAGCCGGCGAGCAGGCCGTGCGCAACTACAAGAAGGGCCAGGAAGTCGAGGCCGTGGTGCTGGGCATCGATGTCGAGCGCGAGCGCATCTCGCTGGGCATCAAGCAGCTCGATGGTGATCCGTTCGCCAACTACACCTCGGTCAACGACCGTGGCGCGCTGGTCAGCGGCAAGGTCAAGACGGTCGACCCGCGCGGCGCCGAGATCCAGCTCAGCGACGACGTGACCGGCTACCTGCGTGCCAGCGAAATCAGCCGAGACCGCGTCGAAGACGCGCGCAACGTGCTGAAGGAAGGCGACGAGGTCTCGGTGATGATCGTCAACGTCGACCGCAAGGCACGCTCGATCCAGCTGTCGATCAAGGCCAAGGACGCCGCCGACCAGCAGGAAGCGATGCAGCGCCTGGCGCAGAGCAACGAGCGCGAGACGGCCGGCACCACCAGCCTGGGCGCCCTGCTGCGCGCGAAGCTCGACAACCGGGAATAAGCCGCCGCAATGACGCGCAGCGACCTCGTGGCCAAGCTGGCCGAACGCTTCGGCCAGCTGACCCAGCGTGACACCGAGTTCGCGGTGAAGACCATTCTCGACGCGATGAGCGACGCGCTGGCGCGTGGCCATCGCATCGAGATCCGCGGCTTCGGCAGCTTCTCGATCAACCGTCGTCCGCCGCGCGTGGGCCGCAACCCGCGCAGCGGCGAAAAGGTGACGATCCCCGAGAAGCTGGTGCCGCACTTCAAGCCGGGCAAGGCGCTGCGCGAAGCGGTGGACGACCGGCTGCCGGTGCGCGATGACGAGCCGGCCCCTGCCAAGGGTGCCAAGGCCATCGCGGGTTAGCGGTCGCGGCCACGCCTGCGGGCGTTGCGCCATCCCCTCGAAGGGCCCCACGTGGGCCCTTTTTCATGCGCGCCCGTTCGTAGAATGGCGCCCGCGATGCGCTTCTTCGTCTGGGCCGTTCGGGCCTTCATCTTCTTCACGCTGTTCGCGTTCGCGTTGAACAACGAGCAGCAGGCCGTCGTCCACTGGTTCTTCGGCGCGCAATGGCGCGCGCCGATGGTGATCATCGTGCTGGTGGCCTTTGCCGGTGGCGCCGCGTTGGGCGTGCTGGCCATGGTGCCTGCGTGGTGGAAGCACCGGCGCGTGGCCCGGCGCAATGCCCCGCCGCCGCCGCCGCCGCCCAAGCCGGCGCTGGACCCGATCACCAGCGCGCCGAGCGAATTCGGCCCCGAGCACCCGCCGCGCGAAGGCCTGTAGCCGATGGACTTCGACTGGACCTGGCTGCTGATCGGCCTGCCTGCGGTCTTTGCGCTCGGATGGATGGCCTCGCGCTTCGATCTGAAGCAGTGGAAACGCGCCGACCGTGAAGCGCCCAAGGCCTACTTCAAGGGCCTGAACCTGCTGCTGAACGAGCAGCCGGACAAGGCCATCGACGCCTTCATCGAAGCCGTGCAGGCCGACCCCGACACCAGCGAACTGCACTTCGCGCTCGGCAACCTGTTCCGCCGACGCGGCGAATTCGAGCGCGCCGTGCGGGTGCACCAGCACCTGCTGCAGCGCGCCGACCTGCCGCGCGCCGAGCGCGAGCGCGCGCAGCATGCGCTGGCGCAGGACTTCATGAAGGCCGGCCTGTTCGACCGCGCCGAGGAAGCCTTCCGCGCGCTCGAGGGCACGCCGTTCGACACCGAGGCGCGGCTGGCGCGCCTGGGCCTGTACGAGCGCTCGCGCGACTGGCGCGCCGCCACCGAGGTGGCCGCGCAACTGGAGAAGAGCGGCACCGGCTCGTTCGCCACACGCATTGCCCACTACCAGTGCGAGCTGGCCCTGGAAGCCGACGACGGTGGCGACGCCGCCGCCGCCGAGAGCGCGCTGGCCAAGGCCATCGACATCGCGCCGCACGCCGCGCGGCCGTTGCTGCTGCGCGCGCAACGCCTGGCCCGCCAGGGCGCGCACGAAGCGGCGATGGCCGCCTGGGCCGAGCTGCGGCAGCGGGCACCCGAGTCGTTCGCGCGCGTCGCGCACGAGTTCGTGGCCTGCGCACAGGCGGCGGGCCAGACCGATGCGGCGACGCAGGCGTTGGCCAAGCTGTACGAGCGCATGCCGGGCATCGACCTGCTGCGCGCGCTGGCCGCGCTGGAGGGCACGGTGCCAGGCGCCTCGCCACGCCTGATGGACCTGCTGCGCGACCAGCCCAGCCTGTCGGCCGCGCTCGAACTGCTGGACACGCCGCGCGCCAGCTGGCCCGATGCCGCCCGCAGCGCCGTGCGCGATGCCGTGGCCCGCGCCGCGCGCCCGCTGCAGCGCTACCGCTGCGCCGCCTGCGGCTTCGAGGCGCAGCGCCATTTCTGGCAGTGCCCCGGCTGCCTCAGCTGGGACAGCTTCCCGCCTCAGCGAATAGAAGAACAGTAGCCGTCAGCGGCGCAGATGGGTCTCGAGCTGGGCCATCACCTCGTCGAGCGTCGGCACCTGGCCCTTGCCACCGAAGCTGGCCACGCGCCCGGGGCCGGTGATGCCTGCCAGGCCAGGCTCATGGTCGCAGTAGATGCCGATGGTCGGCGCACCGAAGGCCGCTCCCAGGTGCGAGAAGCCCGTGTCCAGCCCGATGACCTGCCGTGCCTGGCCCAGCACCGCCGCGGTGTCGGCCACGCTCAGGAACGGCGGCACCAAGCCATCGCAGCCCGCGGCGATGCGCTCGGCGCGCTGGCGCTCCTCGTCGCTGCCCCAGATCACCACGGGTTTGAGCTTCGCGCGCTGCAGGCGCTGGCCGATCGCGATCCAGTGCGCCTCGGGCCACAGCTTCTCGGGCCGGCTGGCGCAGGGGATCAACGCCGCGCTCAGCACCGGCGCGCGCCAGCTGCCCACCGGCGGCGTGATGTCGAAACTCGGCGCCGACACCGGCAGCACATAGCCCAGGTGCGCGGCGGCCAGGCGCCGGCAGCGTTCCACCGCATGCAGTTCGCGCGACACCTTGGCCGTGCGCTGGTAGCACAGCGCGGCCATCGGCTCGCGAATGCTGTCGCGGTCGTAGCCCACCAGCGGGCCGCGCGCCTGCAGGCCCCACATCACGCTCTTGAGCAGCCCCTGCAGGTCCAGCACCAGGTCGTAGGACTCGGTGCGCAGATCAGCCCGCAGCGCGGCCATCGCCTCGCGCGTCTCGCGCTTGAACAGGCTCTTGCGCCATTTGCGCCACGACAGCGGCATCACCTTCGACACCGCCGGATGCAGCCGCGGAATCGCCGCAAAGGGTGCCTCGACCAGCCAGTCGATCGTGATGCCGGGCCGGTGCCGGCGGATGTCGCTGACGGCGGGCAGGGCATGCACCACGTCGCCCATCGACGAGGTCTTGACGATCAGGATGCGCACGCGGGCCGCTGCTTCAGCGCTGGCGCGACTCGGCCACCAGCACCGGGTTGAATCGCGGATCGTTGTACATCTTGAACTGGCGATAGACCTTGAAGTACGCCCGGCCGGCCTGCGCATCGGCCAGCAGCGCATCCAGGCAGCCGGCCAGGTCGCTGCGCTGCTGTTCCAGCCGCGCCAGCTTCACCCGGCTGGCCGCGATGTGCTCGTCATCGGCATCGGCGCGCTCGGTCTGTGCGCGCATCGCGTTGACCTTCAGCGCCATGATCGACAGGCGGTCGACCATGCTGCCGGCCGTCTCGCTGTTGAGCCGCGCACCGGCCGGCACGGTGGACACCGGCGCATCGGTGCGCGCCGAAGCCGGGTCGACCAGGCCCAGCGCCACCAGCAGCAGCTCGTCCACCCGCTCGGTGGCGTCGTTGCGCGCCTGGTTGAAGCCGTCGATCGCGCGCTTGTTCTTCGCGATCTCGGCATCGCTCACCTTGGTGCGGCGCGCCAGGTCTTCCTCGGCCCAGAGGCGGCAGTTGTAGAGGTGGTTGGTCTGCACCCAGCGCCACAGGCCGTCGTCACGCGGCGCGGGCTCCTGCTGCGGCCAGCCGGCGCTGGCCAGCAGATGGTCGTGCAGCGCGATGATCTGGGCCGCGGTAGGAAGCGTGGAAGGCATGGTCGGATGGCAGAATCGCAAAGCCGAAATTATCGACCTTGCGCGGGTCGCCCCTTCCCGGTACCCACCCCCAGACCCGCATGACGCCTCGCCCCTTGATCGTTCGCCTGCGCAACTGGGTGGGCGACGTGATCCTCGGCGTCCCGGCGCTGCAGCTGCTGCAGGACCACGGCTATGCGCTGCAGCTCGTGGGCGCCGGCTGGGCGCCGGCGCTGCTGAAGGGCCAGGGCTGGCCGGTGCACGTGCGGCCCGGCGCCCAGGCCCGCCTGCGCGACCGCGTGGCCCAGCTGCGCGCGCTGCGCGAGGAGGCCCGCCGAACCGACCCCGGCTTCGACACGCGCGAGAACGCGATGGTGCTGCCCACGTCCTTCTCCAGCGCGATGGAGATGCGATTGGCCGGCCTGAAGGCGGTGGGTTATGCGCAGGAAGCGCGCGGCCTGCTGCTCAAGCGCAGCGAGCCGATCACCTATGGCGGCCATGCGCTGGTGAGCTACTGGGAGCTGGCCTGCCGCCTGCTGCGCCAGCCGCTGGTGCCGCCGCCGCCGGCCATCGGCCTGGCCACGCACCCCGACGACCAGCGCACGGCCGACGAGGTGTTGGCCGCTCACAATGTGCGTCATGGGTTCGTCGTGATCTGCCCTTTCGCCGGCGGCCTGTTCGAGGCGCAGCAGAAGACCTGGCCCGACTTCCCGGCGTTCACGCAGGCGCTGCTGCGCTGCGGCCGCGACGTGGTGGCCTGCCCCGGCCCGGGCGAGGACGCGATCATCCGCGATCACCACCCGGGCGTGAAGCTGCTGGCCGGCGTCAAGCTCGGCGCCTATGGCGGCCTGCTGCGCCGTGCGGCGCTGGTGATCTCGAACGACACCGGCCCGGCCCACCTGGCCGCCGCGGTGGGCGCCCCGGTGATCAGCGTGCTGGGCCCGACCAAGCCCGAGCAGTGGGCGCCGTGGGGCCCGACCGTCGAGGTGGTGCGCCGCTGGCCCGATTGGCCGGAAGTCGACGAGGTGATCGCACGGGTCCAGTCCCAGCTTTCAAAATGAGCGGCCACGCCGACCAGGAGCGCGTTCGCCACGTCGGCATCGGCATCGGCCGGCTGGCGCACTGGCACGATGGCCTGGGCGAGTTCTCCCGCCAGCTCGGCCTGGCGCTGGCCGAGCGGGCCGATTCACTGCGGGCGGCGCACGGCCTGCAGCTGCATTTCCACCTGCCACGCCAGTTCCATGGCGTGTTCGGCGACCGGGTCGGCTACCTCGACACCCACACGCTGCAACGGGTGCTGCACTGGCCCGGCCGCCGCTTCGCGCTGTGGCACACGCTGCACCAGCACAACCGGCTGCGGGCGCCGCTGGGCCGTGGCCGCCTGGTCGAGACCGTGCACGACCTGAACTTCCTGCACACCAAGAGCGCCGCGAAGATCGAGCGCTACCGCCAGCGGACGCGCCGCCGCCTGCTGCGCGCCGACGCGACGATCGCCATCACGCACTACGTCGCGCGCGACATCCTGCAGCAGCTCGCACCGCTGCAGTCCACGCCGCGCGTGATCCACAACGGCGCCACCGATCTGAGCGGGTCGCCGCAGCGTGCAGTGGCCGAGCTCGAAGGCACACCCTTCCTGCTGCACATCAGCCGCCTGGCACCGACCAAGAACATCGATGCGCTGCTGGCGCTGGCCGCCGCCTGGCCGACGCAGCGGCTGGTGCTGGCCGGTGCCAGCAGCGCCTACAGCCGCGAAGTGCAGCAGGCCGCGGCCGCGCGCGGCCTGGCCAACCTGCGGTTCCGGCTGGACATCGACGAAGCCGAGAAGGCCTGGCTGTACGCGCATTGCCAGGGCTTCCTGTTCCCCTCGCTGGCCGAAGGCTTCGGCCTGCCGCCGATCGAGGCCATGCACTTCGGCAAGCCCGTCTTCCTGTCGCGCCTGACCTCGCTGCCCGAGGTGGGCGGCGCATTGGCGGACTACTTCGATGATTTCGACGGTCCGGCGATGCGAAAGGTCGTCGAGCAAGGTCTGGCCCGCCACCTTGCCGAGCCGGGACGTGCCGACGCGCTGCGCCGTCATGCGCGGCAGTTCAGCTGGCAACGCTGCGCCGAAGCCCACCTGGCGCTGTACCTCGAACTTCTGGACAGCCGATGAATCCCACGCCGGCCATGCTCGACCTGCCCGATGTCACGCTGTGCTGTGTCGACACGCGCCAGCCCGCGCTTGCGCTGGCCGCGCTGCGCCGCTGCATGGCCGGCATCCACTTCGCCCGCGTGCTGCTGTTCACCGACCGCGCGCTGCTGCCCCAGGCACCCCTGGGCATCGAGGTGATCGACCTGCGCATTCCGACGGTGCCGGCGTATTCCGAGTTCATGCTGCGCGGCTTGCTGCCCTACGTGCACAGCTCGCACCTGCTGGTGGTGCAGTGGGATGGCTATGTGCTCGACCCCGCGGCCTGGGATCCCGCCTTCCTGCGCTACGACTACATCGGCGCCCCCTGGCACGACGTCGACGGCGATGCCGCGGTCGGCAACGGCGGCTTCTCGCTGCGCTCGCTGAAGTTGCTGCAGGCGCTGCAGGACCCGGCGCTGAAGCCCACCCACCCCGAAGACCTGTGCATCTGCCGCCAGCACCGCGAGGCCTTGGAACGCCAGCACGGCATCCGCTTCGCGCCGCGCGCCATGGCCGCCCACTTTGCCTACGAAAGAACCGACCCGACGGTGCCGACCTTCGGCTTCCACGGTCTGTTCAACTTCGAGCGCGTGATGCCGATGCCCGAGCTGAAGGCGCTGCTGGCCTCGCTGCCTGACGAGATGATGCGCGGCCTCGACGCACACGACCTGTGCAAGCGCCTGCTCCAGCTGGGCGAACTGGAAGCGGCAGGGCTGATCGTCGATGCCCGTCGCCGGCTCGGCCTGAACGATCGCCGCACCTGGCGGCTGCGCGTACGCCTGGCCTGGGCACGGCGTCAGAAACGCTGAACGCACCCGGCACAGCCGCGCCTTTCGGGCACTAGGAGCCGGCCTGCTCCCGCACCGGCGAAGGGACCGGCGGCTTGTTGGCGTGCCAGTCGAAGAAGGCCAGCACCTCGTCGCGCCGCGCCTGCACGTCGGCTGCGCCCAGCGCCATCAGCTCCTGCGTGTAGCCCGATTCGAACAGCAGGTAGCTCGCCAGCGCCGCGCCGCGCGCTTCTGCGCCGGAGCCGCTGACGCCCATGCCGCGCAGCAGCGCACGCACCGGTGCCGGCAGGTGCGCCTGGTGCCGTGCGGCAATGTCGTCCAGCCGCTGCGAGGGCGCAATCACCAGGGCCTGGATCGGTTGCAACGGGGTCTGCTGCCGCGCCGACTCGGGCAGCAGCGCCAGCGTGCGGTTGATGCGCTCCATGCGCTCGACATCGAGCATCAGCGCGTCGAGGAAGATGCCCGACAGCGCATGCCCGGCGATCTGCGCCAGCGAGGGATAGCCGGTGTTCTCGACACGCCGGCCCGGCGGCTCGTGCATGCGGCCGGCACCGATGATCACCAGCCGCTGCGCGCCCAGGTGGATGGCCGGCGAGATCGGCGCGGTCTGGCGCATCGAGCCGTCGCCGAACCACTCCTTGCGGCTGTCACGTTCGAGCTCGGTGGCCGGAAAGACGAACGGGATCGCGGCCGAGGCCAGCAGGTGGGGCACCGTCATCTCGGTGCTCACCGCCACGCGCTGTGTGCGGGTCCACGGCTGCAGCGGCGCGGCCGACTGGTAGAAGGTGACGTGCTCGCCGTTGCTGTAGCTGGAGGCGGTGATCGCCAGGGCCTGCAGGTGGCGCTGGCTCAGCAGCGAGGGCAGGCGCTCGAACTGCACGGTGCGGGCCAGCAGCTCGGCCAGCGGCTCGTTGTTCAGCAGCGAGCGCGGCCGCGCCTTGCGCCAGCGCGCCAGCACCCAGCCGATCGACAGCATCGTCAACCACTGCGCGCCGCTGCGGATGACACCGATCGAATCGGCGCGGTAGACATGCTCGGCGCGGAACTCGCGCCACACCCGCGAGATGACCTCCACCGCGGCGTCGAAGCGATCGGCCTGGCAAGCCAGCGCCGCGGCATTGATGGCCCCGGCCGAGGTGCCGCAGATCACGCCGAACGGGTTGCGCCGCAGGTCGGTGCCCGATTCGCGTCGCAGCTTGGCAATCGCGCCCAGCACGCCCACCTGGTAGGCCGCGCGCGCGCCGCCGCCGGTGAGCACCAAGCCGGTGAGCGGGGTCTCGTACATGGGGCCATTCTGTGGCCCCGTTTCCGCTCAGCAGACCCTGGATATCCCGGCCCTGCTCAATGGCGATGGCCGGGGTGGTACACCGGTGGGGGCGGCGGCGGCGCCACATGCTGCCGGTACCAGCCGTCCTGCACGAAGTACACCGGCGCGCCGCAGGCCCCGTACTGCGCGCAGTGCTTGTGCCAATGGCGGCGATGGCCCGGTGGCACCCACATGTACACCGGCTGCACGGCCACCGGCGCCGGCGCCACGATCACGGGCCGCGGCGTGACCAGCACCGGCTGCGGATAGCGGCCGATGTCGATGCGGCCATAGACACCGGGCTGGCTGATGCCGATCGACACGCCCACATCGGTCGCCTGGGCGCCGCCCGCACCGCCCGCCAGGGCCAGCGCGGCCATCGAAGCTGCGAACACCTGCTTCATGGTTCACTCCTCTTGCGTTGCCACCTGTCAACGGCAACCGGCGTGCCCGGGTTGTCCTGGGCGCGGTGAACAAGCGTAAAACAGTGCACGCAGTTTCAGGCCTCGTAGACGATCGCGGCCTGGCCCTCGCTGGCCAAGGCGCGCCACCGCGCCAGCGCTTCGTCGCACGGCCAGAAGCGACCGGCATCGCCCAGGTCCAGCTCGGCGCAGGCCGTGGGCCTGCGGATCTGCAGCCGCACCGCCAGGCCCTGGGTCAGTTCGCCCTGCTCGGTCTGCACGCGCTTGGCGGGCCACAGCTGAACCAGTTCGGCCAGCGGCCGCACCTCGCCGTCCAGCCCACCGTTCAGCGTCACCTGCATGAAGCGGCCGAAGCGCGCACGCGCCGACGCCAGGTCCCAGATCGCGCTGACGTTCAGGCGCAGGCCGCCCGAGAAGCGATCGGGCTGCACCTTGCCCTGCACGATGAGCAGCTCGTCTTCCTTCAGCAGCTCCTTGTTGGCCTCGATCAGCTCGTCGTTGGCCACCGCCTCGATGGTCTCGCTCTTGTCGTCGAGCTTGAAGATCGCCACGCGCCCGCGCTGGCCATTGACCAGGCGCAGGTCGCTGACGATGCCGGCCAGCAACTGCGGCTCACGGCTGTCGACGAGATCGGCGATGCGGCGCTTGCAGAAGCGGCGCACCTCGGTCTCGCTCTGCTCGAACAGGTGGCCCGAGAGGTAGAAGCCGATCGCGGTCTTCTCGAGCATCAGCCGCTCGCGGATGCTCTGCGGCTCGGCCTGCACCAGGGCGGGCTCCTGCGTCGACGAGCCGTGCGCGTCGCCGATGTCGTCGAACAAGCCGCCTTGCGAAGCATTCACCACCTGGGTCTCGGCCCAGTCGAAGCCCAGGCCGACGCTGGCCAAGAGACTCGCGCGATCGGCATGCAGCGCATCGAACGCGCCGGCCTTGATCAGGGCCTCGACCACCCGCTTGTTGACCCGCTTGCGGTCGACGCGGCTGCAGAAGTCGAAGAAGCTGCGGAACAGACCGCCTTCGTTGCGGGCCTCGACGATGGCCTCGATCGCGCCCTGGCCGGTGCCCTT
Source organism: uncultured Bordetella sp. (assembly GCA_964641795.1). Lineage (GTDB taxonomy): Bacteria > Pseudomonadota > Gammaproteobacteria > Burkholderiales > Burkholderiaceae_C > Pseudaquabacterium. Next base: position 9,942 of record CAZXLI010000247.1, read on the forward strand.
CACCGCACCCAGGCCGTAGCGCACCAGCTTGTCGTTCACCGGCTCGAAGCGGTAGACGCCACGGTTCACGTCCGGCGGCTCGAACGCGATGTTGAACAGCTTGGCATCGTTGAGCAACACCTTGAGCTTGTCGGTGTCGTCCATCTCGATGGTCATGTTCGCGGCGTAGAACTCCGCCGTGTAATGCACCTTCAGCCAGGCCGTGTGGTAGGCCAGCAGTGAGTACGCGGCGGCATGGCTCTTGTTGAAGCCGTAGCCCGCGAACTTTTCCATCAGGTCGAACACCTCGTCGGCCGTCTGCTCCGAGATGTTCTTCTTGGCCGCGCCCTCGCGGAAGATGGCCCGGTGCTTGGCCATCTCCTCGGCCTTCTTCTTGCCCATGGCCCGGCGCAGCAGGTCGGCACCGCCCAGCGAATAGCCGCCCAGCACCTGCGCGGCCTGCATCACCTGCTCCTGGTAGACCATGATGCCGTAGGTCTC
>CAZXLI010000248.1:0-10417 GCA_964641795.1 uncultured Bordetella sp.
TTTCTTTGCACCAGCAAAGAAAGGAGGTCGCCCGCCGGGGCGAGACCCGGCACGGAGGCAGGCGGAGGCCCTTGGACAGATCGCACCAACGAACGACCGCCACGGGCCGATCACTGTCGCGGACAGCCGCGCGTCAAGCGCTGACGGACACGCGCAGCGCAATGGACCACTGACATGCAAGGCCTGCACCTCACCGCCGATCTGCGCGGCTGCTCCGCTGACAACACCCCGATGACCGACCCGCAGGCGCTGCGTGCGCTGTGCCTGGCCGCGGTGGCCGAGGCGGGGCTGACGCCGGTGGGCGAGCTGTTCCACCGCTTTGCCGGCGGTCCGGGCATCACCGGCGTGGTGCTGCTGGCCGAGTCGCACCTGGCGGTGCACACCTGGCCCGAACTGGCCGCGGTGACGCTGGATGTCTACGTCTGCAACTTCGGTGCGGACAACTCGGCACGCGCAGAGCAGCTGCTGGCACGCCTGGAAGCCGCCTTTGGCGCGGCGCACAGCGAACGGCACCGGCTGCAGCGCGGCGGCCTGGCCGAGGCACCGTCGTCAACGCCGAACCTGAAGGCGCTGATCCTCGCCGCCGGCCGCGGCGCACGCATGCGGCCGCTGACCGACCACATGCCGAAGCCGCTGCTGCCGGTGCGCGGCAAGCCGATGATCGAGTGGCACCTCGAGGCGCTGGCGCGCGATGGCGTGCGCGAGGTGGTGATCAACACGGCGTGGCTGGAGGAGCAGATCCCGGTGGCGCTCGGCGACGGCCGCCGCTGGGGCCTGGCGATCCACTACTCGATGGAAGGCCGTGACCACGGCGGCGCGCTGGAGACGGCCGGCGGCATCGCCAAGGCGCTGCCGTGGCTGGGCGAGTGCTTCTGGGTCGTCTCGGGCGACATCCATGCGCCGGACTTCCGCTTCGATGCCGCGGCGGCACATCGCTTTGCGGCCGGCTCGGACGACGCCCGCCTCTGGCTGGTGCCGAACCCGGACTTCCATCCGAACGGCGACTTTGGCCTGGCCGGCGACCGCGTGCGGCGCGAGGGTGAGCGCCCGTTCACCTATGCCAACTATGCGCTGGTGCGGCGCCGCCTGGTGCAGCCCATCGCGCCGGGCCAGCATGCGCCGCTCGGTCCGCTGCTGTTCGAGGCCGCAGCGCGCGGCACCCTGGGCGGCGAAGTGCTCGGCCATGAATGGCACAACCTCGGCACGCCGCAGCAGCTGGTGGCGCTGAACAGCCGCGCGCAGGTCACGCCTGTCACGCCGGGCTGAGCGCCTCCCACTCGGCGGCGTTCGCGCCGTCGTACATCGCCTCCTGCAGCGGCCGGCCGCGGCCGTCGGGCACCTGGTTGGCGCGCAGCGGGTAGTCGCCGCTGGTCAGCGCCAGCAGCAGCGCGGCGGTTTCGGCGTCGGGCTCGCCGTCGCAGCGGCGCGGGCGGTAGCGCATCTGCAGCATCATCAGCATGCGCCGCGTCAGCGCCGCGCCGCGGTCGTCGCGCAGCGAGCGGAAGCCGTGCTGCGCCAGCCGCTCCTGGAACCAGCCGATGTCGGGCACGCCGTCGGCATGGCGCTGCTGCAGCACCGTGCGCGCCAGCCGCACCTCGTCGCGCCGCGGCCAGGCGACAAGGCCTTCGTCGGCCAACCGTCGCCACGGGAACAGCGGGCCGGGGTCTTCCTTGACCGCGGGCGCAATCTCGTTGTGGCCGAGGATGCGCTCGGCCCGCACCTGGTGGCGCAGCACGATGTCGCGCACCAGCGGGATCACCTGCGCGATCTGCGCCGCCGGGAACGGCGCCCACACGCGGCCCTGCGGTCCGTCCCGCGGCCCGGCATTGACGATCTCGATGCCCACCGAACTGGCGTTGATGCCACAGAACGCCTTCCAGCAGCTGAGGCCCGCATGCCAGGCCCGCCGCTGCTCGTCGACCAGGCGGTAGATCGTCGGCGGGTCGTCGCGCACCAGGTAATGGCTGCTGACATCGCCCTCGGTCAGCTCGCGCAGCGAGGTCTCGAAGCTGCCGACGGTGTAGTGCAGCACGACGAACAGCACCCGGCTGTCCTGGTTGCGCGAAGGATGGCTGCTGTCGATGGCCAGGCCGCCGCAGCCACCCAGCAGCGCACTGCCGCAGGACGAGGCCAGCAGCGCGCGGCGCTTCATGCGTCCCGCCGGCCGAAGGCCGGGTCGAGCCGCGTGCGCGCGACGACGATGAACGACGGCAGCGCCGACAGGCAGGCCACGACGAAGAAGCCGAGGTAGCCCAGCTGCGCCTGCAGCCAGCCGCTCCACATGCCCGGCAGCATCATGCCCAGCGCCATCAGCCCGGTGCACAGCGCGTAGTGCGCGGTGCGGTGCGGGTTGTCGCCGGTGGGCCCCGCCGCCAGCCACAGCATGTAGACCAGGTAGGCCGAGAAGCCGAAGCCGTAGCCGAACTGCTCCAGCGCCACCGCCAGCGTCACCCAGGGCAGCCCGCTCGGGCCGGCCCACGCCAGCGCGACGAACAGCAGGTTGGGCAGGTGCAGCGCCAGCAGCATCGGCCACAGCCAGCGCTGCAAGCCGTGCTGCGCGATGACCCAGCCGCCCAGCAGGCCGCCCGCGGTGAGGCAGGCGACGCCGATGCCGCCGTACACCAGGCCGACCTGCTGCGTGCTCAGGCCCAGGCCGCCCTGCGCCGCAGGGTCGAGCAGGAAAGGCGTGGCCAGCTTCAGCAGCTGCGCCTCGGCCAGCCGGTACAGCAGCAGGAAGCTCAGCGCATGCGCAAGCCCGGGCCGGCGGAAGAACTCGGCGAACACCGCGCCGAAGGCCCGCGCCGAGCCCGCCAGCGCGGCCCCGCGCGCCGGTACCGGACCCGGCCGGTCCGCCGCCGGCCACGGCAGCAGGCGTGCGTGCAGCAGCGCCAGCAGGCCGAACAGGCCGCCGGTCACCCCGAACACCAGCGCCCAGGCCGTCTGCACCTGGCCCAGGCGCTCTTCCAGCGTGCCGGCCAGCATCACCAGCCCGCCCTGCGCCGCGATGATCGCCACGCGCCAGCAGGCGCTGCGCACGCCGACCCACGCCGCCTGCGCCGAGGCCGGCAGGGCCAGCATGTAGAAGCCGTCGGCCGCGATGTCGTGCGTGGCGGAGGCGAAGGCCATCAGCCAGAACACCGCCAGCGTCCACTGGAAGAAGCCCGGCAGCGGCACCGCCAGCGCCACCAAGGCCAGGCTCGAGCCCACCGCGGCCTGCATCACGACGATCCAGTGCCGCTTGCACGACAGCAGCTCGACCAGCGGCGACCACAACGGCTTGATGACCCAGGGCAGGTAGAGCCAGCTGGTGTACAGCGCGATGTCGGTGTTCGACACCGCCATGCGCTTGTAGAACACCACCGACAGCATCATCACCATCGCATACGGGATGCCCTGCGCGAAGTACAGCGAAGGCACCCAGGCCCAGGCCGGCCGCGCCGCCGGCGCGATGCTGCGCGGGTCGAGGATGACGCTCGCTTCGCTCATTAGGATTCCGCGTTCCGCCTTCAGCGGTCGCGCACGCCGGCCGCGGCCAGCGCCAGGCGCACCGAGCCTTCGTGCGCCTGCAGCAGCGCCTGCGCCCGCGCCGCATCGCAGCCCAGGCGCAGCATCACGATGGCCGGCTTCACCTGCTGCTCGCAGGCCTGCAGCGCGGCCTGCGCCCGCGCCGCGTCGGCCCCGGTGGCGCGCATCGCCAGCATCAGCGCACGCCGGCGCAGCTTGTCGTTGCTGGCCTTCACGTCGACCATCAGGTTGCGGTAGACCTTGTGCAGCCGCACCATCAGCGCGCTCGACAGCGCGTTGAGCGCCATCTTCTGCGCGGTGCCGGCCTTCAGCCGCGTGCTGCCGGAAATCACCTCGGGGCCGGTGTCCAGCAGCACCGGGTGCTGCACCGCGGCCAGCAAGGGTGCGCCGGGGTTGTTGGCCAGCCCGATCGTCAACGCACCGGCCGCACGCGCCGCCTGCGCGGCGCCCAGCACGTAGGGCGTGGTGCCCGAGGCGGCGATCAGCACCACGACATCCTGCGCCGTCACCTCGGCGGCCTGCACGTCCGACGCGCCCTGCTCGGCGGAGTCTTCCGCGCCTTCGACCGAGACGAACATCGCGCGCGGGCCGCCGGCCAGCAGGCCGATGGCGCGGTAGGTGGGCCACGAGAAGGTCGGCGGCAGCTCGACGCCGTCGAGCATGCCCAGCCGCCCCGAGGTGCCGGCGCCGACGTACACCAGCCGGCCGCTGCCACCGCGCAGCCGTGGCAGCGCCGCGTCCACCGCGGCGGCCAGGGCCGGCACCGCCGCCTGCACCGCGGCCAGGGCCTGCTGCTGGTCGTCGACGAAGGCGCGTACCAGCGCGTCGCTGCCGTAGCCCTCCAGGCCGCCGTGATCCGGGTGCAGCGATTCGGTGCGCGACGTCACGCCCGCGAGGGTAGCCCAGGCGCAGCGATCGCGCGAGCCTTCCAGAACACCGCCACGTTGCCGGCCGCGACCAGCGCCAGGCCCAGCAGGCCGGCCAGCGTCCAGTGGTAGCCCTCGAGCCAGGCAGAGACGTTCAGCGCCACCACCGGGAACAGCACGGTGCAGTAGGCCGCGCGGTCGGCGCCGAGCCGGCCCACCAGCGTCAGGTAGGCGGTGAAGCCGATCACCGAGCCGGGAATGGCCAGGTACAGCCAGGCACCGACGTAGGTGGCCGAGAGATCGAAGGCCGGCGCCTGCCCGCTGGCCAGCGCGACCAGCGCGACCGCTGTGGTGCCGACCAGCATCGCCCAGGCATTGGTCTGCAGCGGCACGAGGCCACGCCGCTGCAAGGCACCAGACAGCAGGTTGCCGAGCGAGAAGCAGTAGGTGCCGGCCATCGCCAGCAGCAGCCCGCGCAGCGTGGCGGGCTGCGCGAGGTCGCGGAACAGTTCGCTGCCGAACAGCAGCGACAACCCCGCCAGCCCCAGCGCCGCGCCCAGCAGCACGCGCCGCTGCAAGGGCTGGCCGTGGAACAGCCGCGCGTTCAGCGCGTTCCACAGCGGCGCGGTGGAGAAGCACACCGCCACCAGCCCGCTGGCGATGTGGCGGCTGGCTTCCAGGAAGCACAGGAAGTTCAGGCAGAACAGGCACAGGCCCTGGGCCAGCAGCAGCGGCCAGGCCTCGCGCGGCGGCCGCTTCGCCTGCCCGCGCCAGGCCAGCCAGCCGAGCGTGACGGCCGCGGCCAGCGCGAAGCGCCAGGCGATCGACCAGGCAATCGGCACCACCCCCAGCTGCAGCTTCAGCGCGATCCAGGTGGTGCCCCAGATCAGCACGGTCAGGGCGTAGAGCATCGCGGTGGTGGTCATTCGTGTCCGCCCGGCCGCCCGAAGGACACGAAGCCCCCCTCAGGGGGCGCGAACGCAGTGAGCTGGGGGTTCATCATGGCCCGCAGTCTGCCGGCCGATGCCGTGCCGCCTTGGCAGGATCTTGCGCATTTGTGGCCCCGCGCCGTGCACGCGCAGGCGTGCTTGCGTAAGCTTGCGGCCATGGCCTCCCCTGAGCAGTTCGACGTGTTCCGGCAGCTCGCGCAATCCCGCGCGACGCCGCTGCGCGCGGCCGCGCTGGGCGAGGACGGCGCGTGGCTGGTGCACTGGCGCAATGCCGACACCGACACGGCCTACGAGCAGCCGGCGCACCACACGCTCTCGCTGTACCTCGAAGGCGGCGAGGCAGTGCGCTGCCTCGACCAACCGACCGCCCGCGGCGGCGCCGGCAGCCTGTGCAGCCTGCCGGCCGGCCACCGCTCGCGCTGGGCGGTGCGCGGCTCGCTGCAGCTGCTGCACCTGTACCTGCCGCAGCTGCCGCTGGCGCTGGCCGCCGAGCAGTGGTTCGACCGCGACCCGCGGCTGGCGCAGCTGGACGACCGCATCTATTTCGCCGACGAGCCGCTGGCCGCGCTGGGCCGCGCCATCGTCGCGCTCGACTGGCAGCACACCGATGCCGGGCTGCGGCTGCAGGAGCTCGGGCTGCAGTTGCAGGCGCGGCTGCTGCAGGCACATGCCGGCGGGCAACGCACGGCCACGCGCCTGCGCGGCGGCCTGTCGCCGCAGGCGCGGCGGCGCGTGCTGGACCACATCGAATCCGCGCTGGCGCAAGGCGGCACGATCGACCTGGCCGGCCTGGCCGCGGCCGCGTGCCTGTCGAGTTATCACTTCCTGCGCATGTTCAAGGCCAGCTTCGGCCTCAGCCCGCATGCGTGGGTGATGCAGCGCCGGCTGGCGCGGGCCCGCACCCTGCTGGCCGATGCACGGCTGCCCTTGCCGCAGGTGGCCGCCGATGCCGGCTACGCGCACCTGAGCCACCTGAACGCCGCGCTGCGCCGCGCCGGCCTGGGCAGCGCGGCGCGCTGGCGGGCGGCCTGGGCGGGCTGATCGCCCCCAGCGGCGCGCTGCTCAGTCTCAGCGCTGCGCCAGCGGCGCGGTGATCGCGTCGATGCGCTGCAGCACGTCCGGCGTCATCCGGTCGGCCACGGCCAATGCGCCGAGGTTGTCCTGCAGCTGCGAGACCTTCGAGGCGCCGGTGATCACCGTCGACACGCGGGGATTCTGGGTGCACCAGGCGATCGCCAGCTGCGCCAGCGTGCCGCCGAGCTCGGCCGCGATCGGCGCCAGCTGCGCCACCGCGGCGTTCTTCGCCGCATCGGTCAGCCCTTCGCGCAGGAAGGCCATGGTCTCCATCGCGCCGCGCGAGCCGGCTGGAATGCCCTCGCGGTACTTGCCGGTCAACAGGCCCGAGGCCAGCGGGCTCCAGGTCGTCAGGCCCAGGCCGAGGCCCTCGTACAGCGGCGCGAACTCGGTCTCCACCTTGTGGCGGTGGAACAGGTGGTACTGCGGCTGCTCCATCAGCGGCTTGTGCAGGTGGTGCTTGTCGGCGATGTCCCAGGCTTCGGTGATGGCCTCGGCCGACCACTCGCTGGTGCCCCAGTACAGCGCCTTGCCCTGGCGGATCATGTCGCTCATCGCCCACACGGTCTCCTCGATCGGCGTGTGCGGGTCGGGGCGGTGGCAGTAGACGAGGTCGATGTGCTCGAGGCCGAAGCGCTGCAGCGAGCCGTCGATCGCCTGCATCAGGTACTTGCGGTTCAGCGTGTCGCGCCGGTTCACCGCGTCGCCCTGGCGATCGAGGCCCCAGAAGAACTTCGTCGACACCACGTAGTTCAGCCGCGGCGTCTTCAGCGCCTTCAGCGCCTGGCCCATCACCTCCTCGCTGCGGCCGGCGGCATAGGCCTCGGCGTTGTCGAGGAAGTTGATGCCGGCATCGAAGGCCGCGGCAATCATCTCGGTGGCCGACTTCACGTCGACCTGGTTGTGGTACGTGACCCAGGAACCGAGCGAGAGCTCGCTGACCCGCAGGCCGGAACGGCCGAGACGTCGATAGCGCATGGTGCTGGTGAGGAGGTGGTTCAGGCAGGGCGGCGATGCTAGCGTGCGAGCCCAACCCGGGGCGGCGCCAAGGACATGCGGTATCGTGCCGCGATGGCGGCAAGGCAATGGCAATCGGGCATTGGCGTGGTGGTCGCGGTGCTCGCGGCCGCGCCCGTCGGCGCGGCCGACGATGCGCGGCGTTTCACCGTGCAGGGCCTGGCGCCGGCGCTGGCCGGCCAGACGCTGGCCCAGGCCGACAAGGTGCTGGGCCAGCCGCTGCAGCCCGAGAAGCCGCCCACCAACGCCGACGCCTGCCACTACCGCAGCAGCGCCGCGCAGCCCGGCGTGCGCTACACGGTGGCGCAGGGCCGCGTCCTGCGCAGCGAGACGCGCGATGCGCGCTACGCCACCGCCAGCGGCCTGCATGTGGGCGACACGCTGGCGCGCGCGCAGCAGCTGTACGGCCAGCGCCTGGTGCTGAACCCGCACCCGTACTTCGACAAGGGCCGCACGCTGGTGGTCTATGCCGGCGACAAGCAGCATGCGCTGGTGATGGAGGCCAACGACCAGGGCCGCATCATCACCCTGCGCGGCGGCCATGTGCCCGAGGTGATGGCGCTCGAAGGTTGCCCGGCCTGAGGCCTTCGGCGGCCGCGCCTTTCGGGCGCTAGCGCTTCAACCAGGCCGCCACCGCGCGGCCGGCACGGTCGCCCTGCGTGAAGGCCTCCTCGAACACCGAGTAGGCCGACAGGTCGGCGTGCGCGAACTGCAGCGGCCCGCGCATCGCGGCCAGCGCGGCCAGCGCCGGCGAGCCGCGCAATCCGGGCACCGGGATGCTCATCGCATGGCCATAGCGCATCAGCTCGATGCGCTCGAGCTTGGCCGGCAGGTCCGGGTGCAGCGGCTGCAGTTCGGCCAGCACGCGGGCCGACCATTGCGCGGCGCTGCCGCTCAACAGGGCCGCGCGCTCGGGCTGCGGCAGCGCCCAGTAGGCGGTGAGCACCGTCGGGGCCGGCATCGGGCTCAGGCGCTGGTGGCCGGCGTCGACGTAGCCGAGCGAGGCGCTGCCGTAGGCCACGTTGTCCCAGGCCGGCGGCGCGCCGATGCCACGGTCCAGCAGCGGTTCGCGCAGCGCCAGGTTGGCCACCAGCCACGGCGCATGCGGCGCGCGGGCGGCCTCGACCAAGGCCGGCGGTGCCGCATCGCGCAGCAGCCGCGCGGCGATGAACAGCGGCACGGCCAGCACCACGGCGCGCGCGGTCCAGGCCTCGGCCACGCCGCTCGCCTCGTCGAAGGCCAGCGCCTGCACGCCGCCGCCCCGCTGCGGATCGACGCGCAGCGCCACCCGCGCCGGCTGCAGCCGCTCGCCCAGCCCCGCTCCCAGCCGTTCGGCCAGCCAGGCGTTGCCCTCGGGCCAGGTGAACACCGCGTCGCGCTCGCCGGCCTCGTCGCCCGGCGCATGGAAGCCGTGCCGGCTGGCGAAGTAGTGCAGCCCGGCCCAGGCCGAGACGGTGCCCTGCCCGGCACCATAGTCGTCGCGGCAGGCGTAGTCGAGGTACCAGCGCAGCTTCGCGTCGTCGAGCGCGTGGCGATCGAGCCAGGCCGCGAAGGTCTCGGCGTCCAGCGCCCGATGGCCGTCGCGCCACGGCGCGCGCTGGGTCGGCAGCGCGAAGCCCAGCGTGTCGTGCGCCTCCTCGACCAGCGCGCCGAAGCGGCGGTACTGCGCCAGCGTGGCCGAGCCCGGCGCGGCCGGCGGCAGCAGGCCGTCGAACCAGGCGCCGTCGAAGAACAGGCGCTCCTGCGGGCTGTGGCAGAGGTAACGTTCATCCGGCACGGCCACGCCGGCCTGCATCGTCAGCAGGCCGATCTCGTGCAGCCACTCGCGCACCTCGGCGGCCGGCTCGCCGGGCACCGGCAGGTAGTGCGCGCCGAGCGGGCAGCGCAGGCCGTCGAGACTGCGCGCGCGGCTGTTGCCGCCGGCCTGGTCTTCCAGCTCCAGCAGCGCGAAGTCCTCGATGCCGGCGCGGCGCAGCGCGCGCGCCGCCGCCAGGCCGGCGATGCCACCGCCGACGATCAGCACGTCGGTGCGGCGCTGGCGTCCCGCCGCCGGCAGCGTCGCCGCGGCATCGCGCAGGCGGTGCCCGCGCGCGTGCGCGGCGCCGACCCAGGCCATCGGCACGGGTTCTCCACGGCGGTCGCCGCAACCGGCCAGCGCCGCCGCAGCCGACAGCAGCGCGGCCCGGCGGGTCAGGCGCGCGCCGGCGGCGCTCACTCGTGCACCTTGCCCCATTCGCTCTCGAAGGTGTGCACCAGCACCTGGTTCGACAAGCGGTTTGGCTCCGCCGGCACGCGCGCCATGTCGGGCGGGAAGTCCATCAGCGCCGGCCAGGCGGTGGGGGTCAGGAAGCGCAGGCCCGGCGGCAATGCCGTCGGCGCGCGCCAGGGCCGGTGGCTGGCGAGGAGGAAGCCCCATTCGCCGAAGCTCGGCACGTGCACGTGGTAGGGCGTGGTGGCCAGGCCCACCGCCTCCAGCGTCGCGGCCACAGTCCAGAAGCTCTTGCGCGCGATCAGCGGCGAGGTGGTCTGCACCACCGCATAGCCACCCGCCGACAGGTGCTGGTCGACCTGCTGGTAGAAGCTGGTGGTGTAGAGCTTGCCGAGCGCGAAGTTGGTCGGGTCCGGGAAGTCGACGACGATGACGTCGAACACCTCGTCGTGCGTCTGCAGCCAGCCGAAGGCATCGGTGTTGACGATGCGCAGCTTCGGCGAGCGCAGCGCGTCCTGGTTCAGCGTGCGCAGCATCGGCACCTGCGAGAACAGCTGCGTCATGTGCGGGTCGAGCTCGACCAGCGTGACCTGCTCGACGCCCGGGTACTTCAGCACCTCGCGCACCGCCATGCCGTCGCCGCCGCCCAGCACCAGCACGCGCTTCGGTGCGCCGTGGCCGGCCATGGCCGGGTGCACCAGGGCTTCGTGGTAGCGGTACTCGTCGCGCGAGTGGAACTGCAGGTTGCCGTTGAGGAACAGCCGCACGCCGGCCGG
>CAZXLI010000249.1:0-10393 GCA_964641795.1 uncultured Bordetella sp.
TCCATCTCGTCATTCAGCAGCACGCCGGTCTTGGCGGCGGTGACGCGCGCGCCGAACCAGTCGTTCAGCGTGTAGGTCACCGACACCGCGTTGCCCCACTTGTCGACGATCGAGTAGTGCGTGGTGTTGCTGCCCTCGTGCGGCGCGACGCCGGGCTTGATCTCCTTGCTGACGCCGGCCTTGTTGGCGTCGATCACGCCGCGCAGCTGGGCCGCGTAGTCCTTGCTCAGCAGGCGCTCGAGCGGGTTCTTCACGAAGTCGGGGTCGCCGAGGTAGCTGTTGCGGTCGACGTAGGCATGGCGCATCGCCTCGATCTGCACGTGCACCGCCTGGGCCGAGCGGAAGCCCCAGTCCTTCAGCGGGTAGCCCTCGAGCACGTTGAGGATCTCGCAGATGATCACGCCCCCCGAACTGGGCGGCGGTGCCGAGACGATGTGAAAGCCGCGGTAGTCGCATTCCACCGGCGCCATCTCGCGGGTCTTGTACTGGTCGAGGTCGGCCTGGGTCAGGATGCCCTTGCCGGCCTGGCTGGAGGCGACGATGGCCGCGGCCACCGGGCCCTTGTAGAAGCCGGCCGCGCCCTTGTCGCTGATGGCCTTCAGCGTGGCCGCCAGTTCCTTCTGCACCAGCTTGTCGCCGGGCTGGAAGGGCTGGCCCTTGTTCAGGAAGATCGCCGCGGTGGCGGGGTCCTTCTTGAAGTCCTCGGTGGCGGTGCGCAGCAGGTCGACGTCGCCCTGCTGCAGCACGAAGCCGTCGCGCGCGTACTTGATCGCGGGCGCCAGCAGCGTCGCACGCTTCATCGTGCCGTACTTGGCCAGGGCCTGCTCCATGCCCGAAACGGTGCCAGGCACGCCCACCGCCAGATGCCCCTTGGTGCTGGCCCCCTTGATGACATTGCCGTCCTGGTCCAGGTACATGTTCGCCGTGGCGGCCAGCGGCGCTTTCTCGCGGAAGTCGAGGAAGGTCTTGCGGCCGTCGGCCAGCTGGATCGTCATGAAGCCGCCGCCGCCCAGGTTGCCGGCCGCCGGGTACACCACCGCGAGCGCGTAGCCCACGGCCACCGCGGCATCCACCGCGTTGCCACCGTCCTTCAGCACATCGACCCCGATGCGCGTGGCCAGGTGCTGGGCGCTGACGACCATGCCGTTCTCGGCGGCCACCGGTGCCTGCGACGCCGCACCGGCGCCCGCGCCCCAGGCCACCACGCAGGCGGCGAAGGTGATCTTCGTCAGGAACCGGGTTGATTGCATGTGCATCGATCTCTCCTCTCGTCGTGATCCACCGATCGGGCAGACCGCCGACTCTAGCGCCGACCGGCCCTCGGCGCGGGAAACGCCCGGATCACGCCGACTCGATGATGCGGCGCGGGCCGGCGCCATGCTCGGCCAGTTCGTCGCCCGGGTTGCGCAGCCGGCAGCGCTGCAGCGACAGGCAGCCGCAGCCGATGCAATCGGTGAGCTGGTCGCGCAGCGCCTGCAGCTGGCCGATGCGCGCATCCAGCTCGGCACGCCAGGCGGTCGACAGGCGCCGCCAGTCGGCGGCGGTCGGCGTGCGTTCGGCCGGCAGCGCGGCCAGCGCCTCGCGGATCGCCTCCAGCGGCAGGCCCACGCGCTGCGCGATGCGAATCACCGCCAGCCGGCGCAGTGCCTCGCGCTTGTAGCGACGCTGGTTGCCGGCGCTGCGGTGGCTGCGGATCAGGCCCTTGCTTTCGTAGAAGTGCAGCGTCGACACCGCGACACCGGCGCGCTCGGCCATCTGGCCGACACTCAGGGTCTCGGGCCCCGGCATGCCGGCTCCCGAGCGGGGGCCTCGAGCCCCGTGAAGCAATCGATGCACATCACACTTGACCTCAAGTTAGCTTGAGCTTGCAAGCTTGCGGCCTGTCGATTGTTCCGGTCAAGCCCCCTCCTTCCATGAGCAGCCTCGAATCCACCTTGAATGCCGACACCGCCCCCGGCACCGCGCGCGAGCCCGGCGTGCTGGACGCCCCCTACGCCGCCAGCACGATTGGCATGCTGGCGCTGATCTCGCTGCTGGCCTTCGAGCAGTTGGCGGTGGCCACCGTGATGCCGGTGGTGGCCGGCGCGCTCGACGGCGCTGCGCTGTATGCCGCCGCGTTCGGTGCCGCGGTGGCCGCCGGCATGCTGGGCATGGTGCTGGCCGGCCGCTGGTGCGACCGCAGCGGCCCGCTGCCGCCCTTGCTGGCCGGCATCGCGGCCTTCGTGCTGGGCCTGGTGGTCGCCGGCGCGGCGCCGGCCATGGCCACGCTGGTGGCCGGCCGGCTGCTGCAGGGCGGCGGCGGCGGGATGATGTCGGTGGCGCTGTACGTCGTCGTCGGCCGGCACTACCCGCCGGCGCTGCACGCGCGCATCTTCGCGGCCTTCGCGGCGGCCTGGGTGCTGCCGGCCATCGTCGGCCCGGCCGTGGCCGGCCTGATCGCGCGCCACCTCGGCTGGCGCTGGGTGTTCCTGGCGGCCGGGCTGCTGGCCGTGCCGGCGGCGCTGCTGCTGCAGCGCGGGCTGGTGCGCGTGCGCCTGCCGGCCGAAGCAGCGCCGTCCGCCGGCAGCGGCCAGCGCACCAGCCTGGGCTTCGCCGCCGGTGCGGCGGCCAGCGCCGCGCTGCTGTATGCCGGCGGCGAGGACATCACCGCGCGGCCGCTGTGGCTGGCCGCGGCGCTGATCGGCCTGGCCTGCTTCGCGCCGCGGGTGCTGCCGGCCGGCACGCTGCGCGGCCGCCCGGGCCTGCCGACCGTGATCGCCCTGCGCGGGCTGGTGGCGGCCACCTTCTTCTCGGCCGAGGTCTTCATCCCGCTGCTGCTGACCAGCGAGCGCGGGCTGACGCCGGTGCAGGCCGGCCTGGTGCTGACGCTGGGCGCGCTGGGCTGGAGCGCGGGCTCGTGGCTGCAGGGCCGCGACCACGGCACGCCGAGCGCGGCGTCCAGCATCCGCCGGCTGCGCATCGGCTTCGTGATGCTGGCCGGCGGCACGCTGTCGGTGGCGCTGGCGCTGTGGCCCTCGGTGCCGATCGCCGCGGCGGCGCTGGGCTGGGCGATCGGCGGCATGGGCATCGGCATGGTGTTCCCGACGCTGTCGGTGCTGACCTTGCGACTGGCACCGACGCAGGAGCAGGGCGCCGCCTCGTCGGCCCTGCAACTGGCGGATTCGCTGTTCTCGGCGGTCGGGCTGGCGCTGGCCAGCGGGCTGCTGGCGGCACTGCGGCCGTGGTCGGCCCCGCTGGCCTACGGTGCGGGCTTCGGCTTCGCCGCCGCGCTGTCCTTGATCGGCGCGCTGCTGGCGTCCCGGGCGCGGCCATGACCCCGGCGGCCATGAAAAAGCCCCGCCGAAGCGGGGCTTGATCGAGAGGACGACGCGCGGGGGCTCGTGCCGGCTCAACTGCCGTCGCTATGGCGCTGGCCGACCACCACCACCTGCTGCGCCGGGGCGCTGCTGGCCATCTCGTTGCCGGGGCGTGCGGCCTGCGTCTCGGCCAGCGTGCCGATGCCAGCCATCACCATCAAAGTCATCACCAGCGACAGGCCAAGGGCGGCGAAGCGGGTGCGGGTCTGGGGCATGGCGTAGTGGTGGTTCATGTCGGCTCCTGCGGGGTGGGTTGCGCGTGTCTTGCGATGGTTGGACTCTAGGCATCCGGCCCCTTGCGTGCCACCGGATTGCGACCGGCTGCGGGATCGGCCGACGAGTTGCCGGTTTCATGGATGGGCGCTGGACACCACCGTCATCGCCGACCGCGGCCAGCTCGAATGGCCGCTCGCTTTCACGTATAGCGAGCGTGACGCTTGCGTGACACGGGGCACGCCGCAAGTCATGCCGCGGGGCACGCCGGAAACAAAAAAGCCCCGCTTGCGCGGGGCTTGAAGACTCGGGCCGTGTGGGCCCGCGGAGGAGTGAATTCAACCGTGGGCGCGCTTGCCGACGATCACCACCTGTTGCACGGCGGTGTTCGTGGCCATCGTCGACAGGCTCTCGTCGGCACGGGCCTGCGCGGCGTCTTCCTGGTAGCTGTTCGCCAGGCTGCCCAGGCTGGCCATCACTGCCAGCGTCATCACCGCGGCGACGCCGAGCGAAGCGGCTTGCTGGCGACCGTTGATCAGGCTGAAGCGGGTGGTGGTGTTCATCGTGGGCTCCTGGGTGTCTGGCGTTTTGCGATGGTTGGACTGTAGGCAGACCGCTGTCCAGCCGCCACGCGATTGCGATGAACTGCAGTCCATCGCGGACGAACTGCAGCCGGCCGGGAACGGGCAGCGCCGGCACGGCTAGCATCGACACCATGAACAGCCTCGAGGTGGTGGACAGCGTGGTGATCGGTGCCGGCGTGATCGGCCTGGCGGTGGCACGTGCGCTGGCCATGGCCGGTCGCGAGGTGCTGGTGCTGGAGGCCGAGAACGCCTTCGGCACCGTGACCAGCGCACGCAACAGCGAGGTCATCCACGCCGGGCTGTACTACCCGCCGGGCTCGCTGCGCGCGCAGCTGTGCGTGCAGGGCAAGGCGCTGCTGTACGACTTCTGCGCCAGCCACGGCGTCGCGCACCGGCGCTGCGGCAAGCTGATCGTCGCCTGCGCGCCGGACGAACTGCCGCTGCTCGACACGCTGCAGACGCAGTCGGCCGCCAACGGCGTGCACGACCTGCAGCGGCTGAGCGCCGCCGAAGCCCAGGCGCTGGAGCCCGCGCTGAACTGCGTCGGAGCGCTGCTGTCGCCTTCCACCGGCATCATCGACAGCCATGGCCTGATGCTCGCGCTGCTGGGCGATGCCGAACGCCATGGCGCGATGCTGGCGCTGTGCTCGCCGGTACGGCAGGGCCGCTGCACCGCGCAGGGCATCGAGCTCGAGGTCGGCGGCGACACCGCGATGACGCTGCGCGCGCGCCTGGTGGTGAATGCCGCCGGCTTGCAGGCGCCTGCGCTCGCGCGGCGGCTGGCCGGGCTGGACGCGCAGCACGTGCCGCGCGACCACCTGGCCAAGGGCAGCTACTTCACGCTGGCGGGCAAGGCGCCGTTCTCGCGCCTGGTCTACCCGGCGCCGGGCCAGTCCAGCCACCTGGGCGTGCACCTGACGCTGGACCTCGGCGGCCAGGCGCGCTTCGGCCCCAACTTCCAGTGGGTCGACAGCATCGACTACCGCGTGAACCCCGCCGATGCCGAGGCCTTCTACGGCGAGGTGCGTCGCTACTGGCCCGACCTGCCCGACGGCGCGCTGCAGCCCGGCTATGCCGGCCTGCGGCCGAAGATCAGCGGCCCCGGCGAGCCGGCGGCCGATTTCCGCATCGACGGACCGCAGCAGCACGGCGTGCCGGGGCTGGTGAACCTGTTCGGCATCGAATCACCGGGGCTGACCTCCTCGCTGGCGATCGCCGAGCGGGTGTGCACGGTACTCGCCAGCGGACAACGGTAGCGGCCACGGGCACCAACGCCCCATGCCGGCGGCCGGCGCACCGTTGCCCACCTTCGTCAGCATCGTCAAGCAGGCGCGCCGAGCAGACCCATCCACTGCCAGAGGGCGAAGCCGGCCAGCAGCAGTGCTGACGCCTGATTGACGCGGCGTCGCCAGCGGGCATCGAAGCGCTCGCGCAGCCGCCCGACCACGCCGGACAGCAGCAGCCACCACAGCGCCGAGCCGAGCAGCACGCCCAGGATCATCGGCCACGGCGTGGTGATCGCCACACGGCCGGCGAGCGCGCCGAACACCGCGATGAACGACAGGATCGTCGCCGGGTTCGACAAGGTCAACAAGAAGGTGCCGGCAAAGCAGCGCAGCAGGTCGGCGCCGCTGCCGGCGCTGGCCGCCCGCTCGGCCACCGGTGCGCGCCAGGTCGACCAGGCCATCCACAGCAGGAACGCGCCGCCGCCCAGCGACAGCCAGGTGCGCGCGCCGGTGAGCCACTGGATCAGCACCGTGACGCCGAAGGCGCCGATGGCGCCGTAGACCGCATCGGCCACCGCCGCGCCCAGCCCGGTGGCCAGGCCGGCGGCCGAACCCAGCGCCAGCGTGCGCTGGATCGTCAGCAAGCCGATCGGGCCCACCGGCGCGGCGATCGACAGCCCGATCAGCAGCGATTGGGCAAACAGCAGCAGGGACTCGGGCCTTTCCATGGCGGGCATTGTCCGGGCCGCGGTGGGCTGCGGCACAGCGCGGATTTCCGGCGAAGATGCGCACCGACCCGCGCTTTTTCCGGACGATCGGCCCGATGCCCAGCGAACCCACCATCACCCTCGACGACAAGGCCTGGCTGCTGCTGCAGGCGCTGCAGGCCGATGGCCGCCAGCCGCTGAAGGCGCTGGCCGCGGCGGCCGGCCTGTCGATCGCGGCCACGGCCGAGCGTCTGAAGCGGCTGCAGGAGGCCGGCGTGATCCGCGGCATCGTGGCCGAGCTCGATCCGGCGCGCGTGGGCTGGGGCGTGCGCGCGATCGTCGGCATCACCGCGCTGCAGCCCGCCAAGCGCGGATTGCTGGCCAGGCTGCGCACGATGCCCGAGGTGCTGGAATGCCACCACGTGACCGGCAGCGATTCCTACGTCATGACCGTGGTGGCCACCGACCTGCCCGGGCTCGAGGCCTTTCTCGGATCGATCAACGGCTGGGGCGAGACGCGCACGTCGATCGTGCTGTCGACCCCGATCCCGCGGCGCGCCCTGGCGCGCCCGCCCGGCTGAGCCGCCTCAGGTGCGCGAGGGCAGGCGGCGTGCCGGGTCCGGCCGCCGGCCGGTCAGCGCGCGGCGCAGGCCGGCTTCGAACAGCTTCACGTCCAGCGGCTTCACCCAGTACTCGTAGGCGCCCAGGCTCATGGCCTTGATGATGTCCATCGACAGGTTGTCGCCGGTGAGGATGGTGACGCGCAGCCCGTGGTTGGCGATGTCGACGTTGAGCTGGCGCACCACCTCGAGGCCGGACATGTCCGGCAGGTGCATGTCCAGCAGCACGAAGTCGGGCTTCTCGCTGCGCACCAGTCGCACGCCGTCGGCCCCGGTGCCCGCGTGCAGCATCCGCACGCCCGGATGGCGCTGCTCGATGATGGCCTCGACCAGCGAGACGTTGACCGGCTCGTCCTCGATGTACAGCAAGGTGCCGTGCAGCACCGTGCCACCGGACTCTTCCGTACTGGATTCGACAGCCGTCATGGCGTACCCCTTCGCGGACAGCTCTCCTCGCGGCCACCTCGCAAGTGGCAGCATAAGGCCGGATTCGCAAAGCGCAAGCGGCCGGGCAGATAACAGTTCTAGGGAGCGGATCCGGCCTTGCGCAGCAGGCCCTCGATGGCCAGCACGTAACCATCGACACCGAAGCCGACGACGATGCCCGCCGCCACCGGCGACAGCCAGGAGTGGTGGCGGAAGCTCTCGCGCGCATGCACGTTCGAGATGTGCACCTCGATCACCGGCACGCCGCTGCCCTTGATCGCATCGTGCAGCGCAATCGACGTGTGCGTGTAGGCGCCGGCATTGAAGACCACGCCGGCCAGGCGGCCTTCGCGGTGCGCGATGCCGGCCTCGTGGATCCAGTCGATCAGCTGCCCCTCGTGGTTCGATTGCCGGCACTCGGCCTCGGCGCCTCTTTGCTGCGCTGCATCACGACACAGCGCCTCGACATCGGCCAGCGTCGTCGCGCCATAGACGGCCGGTTCGCGGGTGCCGAGCAGGTTCAGGTTGGGGCCGTTGAGCACCAGGATCTTCGGGGTCGTTGCGGTCATGCGGCGGACTTCGGTGGGGGCAGTGGGTTCAATGGTATCGATCGGCCGCTTCGGCCGGCGCCGGCCATGCCGGCTGGGGGCGGCATGGCCCGGCCCTCTGGCGCGCGGAAGACGCAGGCCCTGACCGCGCGCGGGGTCGGGGGGGCCAGCTTACCCGATCGGCCCGGCGTAGCATCGGCCGCATGCCGCTCGTCGACGACACCGCCCGCGCCTTCGTGCCCTACCCCGACCCGCCGCCGGCGCACGCGGCCGCCGGCCCGCTGGCGGGCCTGGACTTCGCGGTGAAGGACCTGTTCGACATCGCGGGCTACCCCACCGGCTGCGGGCAGCCGCTGAAGCTGGCGCTGTCGGGCGTCAAGACGCACACCGCGCCCACCGTGCAACGCCTGCTCGATGCCGGCGCGCGCCTGGTTGGCAAGACCGTCACCGACGAACTCGCGTTCTCGATGAACGGGCAGAACGCGCACTTCGGCGCACCGCTCAACGGCGCGACGCCCGGGCGCATCGCCGGCGGCTCGTCTTCAGGGTCGGCCGCCGCGGTGTCGAACGGGCTGTGCCATTTCGCGCTGGGCACCGACACCGGCGGCTCGGTGCGCGCACCGGCCAGCCACAACGGCCTGGTCGGGCTGCGGCCGACGCACGGCCGCGTCAGCCTGGCCGGGGCGATGGACCTCTCGCCGAGCCTGGACACCTGCGGCTGGTTCGCGCGCGACATCGCGACCTTCGCCCGCGTGGCCGACGTGCTGCTGGGCGCGGACACTCGGCCGCTACCGGCCAAAGTACGCGTGCTGCGGCCCGGCGAGCTGTGGGACCTGCTGGCGCCCGAGGTGCAGCCGGCGCTGGCACCGGCCGTCCAGCAGGTGCAGGCGGCGCTGGGCGGCGCACGCGCCGGTGCCGTGGTGCTGGACAGCCTGGACGCGATGTACTGGCACTTCCGCCACCTGCAGGGCTTCGAGGCCTGGCAGGTGCATGGCGCGTTCATCGAGCGCCACCAGCCGCCGCTGGGGCCGGGCGTGGCCGAGCGTTTCGCCTGGTCGCGCACGGTGACCCGGGCGCAGTACGACGAGGCCAGCGCGTTCCGCGAGCGCTTGCGCCATCGACTGGCGGCGCTGCTGGGCGACGACGGCGTGCTGCTGTTGCCGACGATGCCCGACATCGCACCGCTGCGCGAGGCCGACGCGACCGGCCTGGAGGACTACCGCAACCGCGCGATCCGGCTGCTGTGCAGCGCAGGCCTGGCCGGCCTTCCGCAGCTGAGCCTGCCGCTGGCGCGGCGCGAGGGCGCACCGCTGGGGCTGTCGCTGCTCGGCCCGGCCGGCAGCGACCGCAGCCTGGTGGGCCTGGCCGCGTCGATCGGGCGCTAGCGACCCCGCGTCAGTTCGACGCGGCGGAGGCCGGCATCGCGGCCGCCGATGCCGGTGCGGCCGGTGCCGAAGCGGGCTCGGCAGGATGGCTGGTCTCGATGCCGTGCTTCTCGCCGCCGATGTCGACACCGCCGCCGACCTTCTTCAGCACGAACAGGGCGACGAGCGCGAACACGATGAATCCGACCAGCAGCTTCCACATGACAGGGTTTCCAACAGAAGTTCGAAGGTAGCGTCTGGGCCCCCTCGGGCCCACACGTCACCCCCGGGAGGGGGCGAGGCCGCGCAGCGGCCAGCGGAGCGGGATTTCCGTCGAAGCCGCCAGGCCCGATCCGGTTTGCCCGGTCGGGTCTGGTCAGCCCCTCGGGGCCGGCCGCCAGGCGGCCGGGGTCCCTATTCAGTCGCGGGCGTAGATGTCCACGTCCTTGGTCTCCCGCACGAACAGCAGGCCGATCACGAAGCACACGGCGGCGATCACGATCGGGTACCACAGGCCGTAGTACATGTTGCCGTTGGAGGCCACCATCGCGAAGGTGACCGAGGGCAGCAGGCCGCCGAACCAGCCGTTGCCGATGTGGTACGGCAGGCTCATCGAGGTGTAGCGGATGCGGGTGGGGAACAGCTCGACCAGCATCGCCGCGATCGGGCCGTAGACCATGGTCACGTAGATCACCAGGATCGTCAGGATGCCGACGATGGTCCACCAGTTGCCGCCCATGAACTCGATCGGCTTGGCCTTGGCCGGGTAGCCGGCGGCCTTCAGCGCATCGGCCACGTCCTTCTTGAACGCGGCGATGGCCTTGGTCGAGGCTTCATCGAACTTGTGGCCGCCGGCCGTGGTGGTGGCCTTCTGGGGCGGTGACAGTTCCTTGTCGCCGATCTTGATGGTCGTCGGCGTGCCGGCGGGCACGGACTCGTTCGAATAGCTGGCCGATGATTGCGTCAGCGCGCGCTTGGCGATGTCGCAGCCGTTGGTGAAGTCGACTTCGCGCGCGATCGGGCTGCCCTGGAACGAGCAGGTCGACGGATCGGCCTTGACGACGATCTGCGCCTTCTCCTGCGCGGCGGCCAGTTCGGGGTTCGCGGCCTTCGTCAGCGCACCGAACAGCGGGAAGTAGGTCA
The DNA here is from genome assembly GCA_964641795.1 of uncultured Bordetella sp. Classification (GTDB taxonomy): domain Bacteria; phylum Pseudomonadota; class Gammaproteobacteria; order Burkholderiales; family Burkholderiaceae_C; genus Pseudaquabacterium. The sequence continues at coordinate 10,188 of CAZXLI010000249.1, forward strand.
GCACCGCCAGCAGCATGCCGGCCAGGATGATGGGCTTGCGGCCGATCTTGTCCGACAGCGTGCCGAAGATGACGAAGAACGGCGTGCCGATGATCAGCGAGACCGCGATCAGGATGTTCGCCGTGGCGGCGTCGACCTTCAGCGTGCTGGTCAGGAAGAACAGCGCGTAGAACTGGCCCGTGTACCAGACCACGCCCTGGCCCATC
>CAZXLI010000250.1:0-10372 GCA_964641795.1 uncultured Bordetella sp.
CAAGATCGTCGAGCTGGTGGCCGAGTACCTCAGGGAGCTCAAGCGGCGCGGCATCTCGGTGCTGCTGGTGGAGCAGAAGCTGACCATCGCGCTGGAGGTCTCCGAGCGCTGCCTGGTCATGGGCCACGGCCAGATCGTCTTCGAGGGCACGCCCAGCGAGCTCAAGGCCAACGCCTACATCCGCAAGGAGTGGCTGGAGGTGTAGCGCAGCCGCCGGCAGGGCGGCCGGCCACATCCGAGGCCCTTACGCCGGTGCGAGCTTGAAGACGCCGACCATCTCGGCCAGCTGATGGGCCTGCTGCTTCAGGCTGTCGGCCGCGGCCGCGCTTTCTTCCACCAGTGCGGCGTTCTGCTGCGTCACCTGGTCGAGCTGCGCCACGGCCGTGCTCACCTGGCCGATACCGCTGGTCTGCTCGACGGTGGCCGAGCTGATCTCGCCGATCAGGTCGGCCACGCGCTTCACCTGGTCGACGATGTCCTGCATCGTGCTGCCTGCCTGACCCACCAGGGCCGATCCGGCTTCGACCTTCTCGACGCTGGTGCCGATCAAGGCCTTGATCTCGCGTGCCGCCTCGGCCGAGCGCTGAGCCAGGCTGCGCACCTCGCCGGCCACGACGGCGAAGCCGCGGCCTTGTTCGCCGGCGCGCGCCGCTTCCACGGCGGCATTGAGCGCCAGGATGTTGGTCTGGAAGGCGATGCCGTCGATGACGCCGATGATGTCGGCGATCTTGCGCGAGCTGGTCGTGATGTCCTCCATCGTCGCGACGACCTGGCCCACCACCTCGCCGCCCTTCTGGGCCACCGTGCTGGCCGATGCGGCCAGCTGTGTCGCCTGCCGCGCCGTATCGGCGTTATTCCTCACCGTGGCGTTCATCTCTTCCATCGAGGCGGCCGTTTGCTGCAGGCTCGAGGCCTGCTCTTCGGTGCGTTGCGACAGATCGGCATTGCCGGTGGCGATCTGGGCCGAGCCGGTGGCAATGGAGTCCGAGGCATTGCGCACCTGGCCGACGACCCGCGCCAGGCTCGTCTGCATGTCGGCCAGCGAGGCCAGCACGCTGCCCGCGGGCGCGGCTTGGGCGCCGGCCACGGGGCCGAGGTCGCCGGAAGCCACGCGCCGTGCGGCATCGCCCAGCTGTGCCGGTTCGGCGCCCAGCGCACGCGTCAGGCCGCGGGTGATCGCCAGCGCCAGCGCCATCGCCATCACCACCGCGGTCAGGCAGCTCGCCACGAGGAAGACGCGGTTCGTCGTGAAGTCGGCGTCCGCCGCCTTCACTTCGGCCGCGCCTTGCTTTTCGAGGTAGTCGACCTGGGCGGTGGTGGCCCGGATCAAGGCCGCCAGCAAGGGCCGGCAGTCGGTGTTCATCTTGCCGATGGCCTCTTCGTTCTTGCCGGCCAGGGCCAGTTCCACGATGCCCAGCGCCACCGGGCCGTAGCGCGACTCCACGCGCTCCGTCTCGGCGAACAGCTTGCGCTCTTCCTCGCTGACCCCGGCCTGGGCCACACTGGCCTTCAGTTTCTGGAGCGATTCGGACACGCGCTGGTGGGCCTTGCTGACAGCCTCTTTCTCGGCCGCCTTGTCGGCCGCTTCGGTGACCAGCACCAGGTTGCGCGCCGCCACAGCGCGCGCATAGGCCGCGCCGCGCAGGGTGGTGGCCAGCGCCGCCCGGGCCGAGCTCTGCATCACGTAAGCTTCAAAGTCCTCGTGGGCCTCGCCCAAGGCGCGCCAGGCCAGGCCCGATACCAGCGGCACGATGGCCGTCAGCACACCAAAGGCCGCCAGCAGCTTGGCCTTGACTGTCAGATTCTTGAAAGTCATCACTTTGCACTCCTGATACTCGAGGGGGCACCCATGCAGGGCTTGCATCCTTGTCCGCCGCCGCAAGGCTGGGGCGTGGCGGACAAGGAGGTCTCCTGTCAGGCGATGTTGATCTCCCGTGTGGGGACTTTCGGGGCTGGCAGCCTCGGCCAAAGGCCTGAAAAGGCCGCAAATTCCACGCAAATCCGTGATATTGCGGTTCTTAGTATTTCGATTTGTTCGGTGTTGAGAATGCCGGCGAGGCGGCGGGCTGGGCCGGCCGATGCCGATAATCCGTCGCTTCGCCCGAATCCCCGCCCGCCTGTCGCGCACCGTCTCCATGGGTAGACCGCCGAAAGACCCTCCGCCTTCGCCGCAGCGCCCCGCCTTCGTGAACCTGCGCGGCGAGGCCATCGACCCGCGCCGCGTGAAGCCACAGGCGACGGACCCGCCTGCGATGATGGCGGCAGCCTGGCCGGCAGCGCATCCCAACCAGGCCCCCGCCGCGCCGGCGGACAAGCCGGCCGATGCCACGCCGGCGGATCTGAACGCGCTGTGGAACGCCGTCTGCCTGGCCGGCACGCCGCGCGGCAAGACCTGGCTCACGCACTTTCTGCGCGCGCTGGAATGGCGCACCGAGCGCGGCGCCTTCTTCTCGCCGGCCGATGTCGATGCCGGCCTGAAGCGACTGCGCGCCGAGCATCGCCTGGTCGAGGTGCCGGGCATCGGCCTCGACGTGGCGCCGGCGCAGCGGGCCGAAGCCTTGCCGGCGCTGTTGAGCGGCCCACTGGCCGACCGTGCCTGGCAGGCCTGGGCCCAGGCTGGCGCGAGCTATGCCATTGGCACGCGCCAGACACCGGCGCCCGAGCTGCGCAGCCGTGCCGAGGCCGTGGCCTTTGCGCGCCTGCTGCTGAACGCCGGGCTCGATGCCGACGCCTTGCGGCGGACGCTGCGCACGACCATGGGCCAGAGCGCCAACGACGTGGTGCTGGGTGAAGCGCTGACCACGCCGTTCATGCCGGCGCTGTTCGAGCGCATGCCCGAGGACGCGCGTGCCTTGCTGCTGGAGGGCCTGCTGCCGCAGATGATCAACGGCGCGCCGGCCCTGCAACCCCTGTTGTCCTGGCTCGAGCATCGGCTCGATGAGCGGCCCGACCAGCTAGCGCCGGCGCTGCGCCTGTTGCTGGCCGAGCGCCGCCTCCACGCCGGCGATGTGGCCGGCTGCGAGCGCGCGGTGGCCGGGCTGCAGGGCATCGGCCCGGCCCTGGTGCTGGCCGGCGTGCAAGCCCACGCCGGCCGGTGGCGCGAGGCGGCGACGGCCTTCGCCAAGGCACTCAAGGAAGCGGCCGCCGAGCTGCGCATCAAGCGCGGCGTCGCGCCCTACAGCTTCATGCAGTGGTATGCGCTGAGTCTGCTGGCCCAGCCCGAGATCGCGGTGTGGACCCAGGCGATGAAGTTCTGCATCGCCGAATCGGGCTCGCGCAAGCCGCGGCCCGACGAAGGCTGGGGCCTGTGGGCGCATGCGGTGGCCGCGCGCCTGGGTGACGAGGCCTGGCAGGCCGAGGCCTTTGCCCACCACAGCGGCTGGAACCCGCGCGAAGCGCTGCACGACAACGCCGACCGGCTGATCCTCGCCGCCTGGCTGGGCCAGATGCCGCCGGGCTGGAAGGACGCGCAGATCCAGGCCACCGTGCGCGCGCTGCATGTGGCCGGCATGCCGTGGAAGGCCGACCTGGTGCGCCAGGCCTGCGAGCGCCTGGGCCGCGCGGTGCCGCCACGCCTGCCCGACGATGGCCCGCCCTGGGCACCGCGCTTCTACGCCGCGCCGCAGGAGCCATGGCGTGATGCGCTGGCGGCGATCCAGGCGCTGGGCGATGCCAAGAGCGCGGATGCGCAGGCCGCCCAGCCGACGACGCTCCAATGGCGTGTTACTTTGGATGCCGAGCACCGGCCGATCGAGGTGGCGCCGTTCGAGCGCGTGGCCGGCGTGCGCGGCCCGGGCAAGCCGAAGCCGGTGCCCTTGTCGCGGGTGAAGAAGAGCGCGCAGCTCGATCCGCGTGACGCCGCGGTGGCGCGCTGCATCGACGCCAGCCGCTGGATGCCCTCGCAGCTGGCCATCGATGTCAGCAGCGCGGTGCTGGCGCTGGTGGGCCACCCGTCGGTGGTGTTTGCCGATGCGCCGGAGCAGCCGGTCGAGCTGCGCGAGGCACTGCCGGTGCTGGAGGTGCAGCGCCAGCGGGCCGAGGACGGCAGCGAGCAGTTCGTCTTCCACCTCGCCGATGCGCTGCTGGCCAAGCGGCCGGCCGAGGTGGGCGAGCGTTTCACCGCCAGCGACGCCAGCGCCGAGGCCGAGCGCCGCAACGGCTTGCGCGTGCTGCGCCAGGGGCCTGAGCTGGCGCGGGTGATCCGCATCACGCCGGCGCAGCGCCGCGTGGCCGAGCTGGTGGCCAAGCAATGGGCGGTGCCGGTGGCGGCGCAAGCCGAGCTGGCGGCGGCGTTGCGCGTGCTGGCCGGCCACTTCCAGCTGCACAGCGACGCCGAGGCCGGCGAGGCCGTGCCCAGCGAGCCACGGCTGCGCGCGCAGCTCAGCCCCAGCGGCGACGGCCTGCTGCTGCGGCTGCGCGTGCAGCCCTTCGGCAGCTTCGGCCCGCAGTTGCTGCCCGGCCAGGGCCGCGCGCGGCTGCTGGCCATCCACCAAGGCCGCAACCTCTCGACCGAACGCGACCTGGCCGCTGAAAGCGCGCACCTGCAGGCGGTGCTCGATGCCTTGCCGCTGCTGGCTGGTGCCGACGAGGCCGAGGCCGCCGGCTGGCGGCTCGACGATCCCGAAGCCGCGCTGGCGGTGGTCGAGCAACTGCCGCAGCTGCCGGCGATTGCCGGCATCGACTGGCCGCGCGGCAAGCCGTTGCGCGTGCACCCGGCCGCCAGCCCGGCGCTGAAGCTCGCGGTGGGCAGCGGCACCGACTGGCTGTCGCTCGACGGCGAGCTGCGCGTCAGCGAGCAGCGCGTGCTCGGCCTGCAGCAGCTGCTGCAGCTGGTGCAGGACTCGCGCCGCAGCCGCTTCGTCGCGCTGGGCGAGGGCGAGTACCTGGCGCTGAGCGAGCAGCTGCGCCAACAACTGGCCGACCTGCAGGCGCTGGGCCAGCCGGCGAAGAAGGGGCTGCAGGTGCCGGCGGCCGCCGCCGCCTGGCTGGCCGAAACGCTGGAAGGCAGCGCGCTGGCCGGCGACAAGCGCTGGTCCCAACGCCTGAAAGCCCTGGAGGCCGCGGCCGCCCTGCAGCCCGAGCCGCCGGCCGCGCTGCAGGCCCAGCTGCGCGGCTACCAGGCCGAGGGCTATGCCTGGATGATGCGCCTGGCCCATGCCGGCCTCGGCGCCTGCCTGGCCGACGACATGGGCCTGGGCAAGACCGTGCAGACCCTGGCGATGCTGCTGGCGCGCGCGGCCGAGGGGCCGGCGCTGGTGCTGGCGCCGACCTCGGTGTGCGGCAACTGGGTGGCCGAGGCGCAGCGCTTCGCGCCCAGCCTGCGCGTGCGGCTGTACGGCGAGGGCGACCGCGTGCAGCAGCTGCAGGCCCTGGGGCCGGGCGACCTGGTGGTGGCCTCGTACGCGCTGGCGCAGATCGACGACGAGGCCTTCGCGCCCGTGCACTGGGCCACGCTGGTGCTGGACGAGGCGCAGGCACTGAAGAACGCCGCCACCAAACGCGCAAAAGCCGTGGCCACGCTGCAGGCCGGCTTCCGACTCGCGCTCACCGGCACGCCGGTGGAGAACCGGCTGGCCGACCTGTGGTCGATCATGAACCTGCTGAACCCCGGCCTGCTGGGCAGCGCCGGCCAGTTCGCCGATCGTTTCGGCAACGCCATCGAGCGCGCGCGCGACGAGGCCGCGCGCCAGCGCCTGCGCCGGCTGGTGTCGCCCTTCCTGCTGCGCCGGACCAAGGCGCAGGTGCTGGAGGACCTGCCGCCGCGCACCGAGATCATCCACCGCATCGAGCCCGGGCCCGAGGAGCGTGCGTTCCTCGAAGCCATGCGCCGCCAGGCGCTGGAGCGCGTTGAATCGCTCGGCCTGGAGCCGGGCGCGCCGCAGGCCTCGTTCCACCTGCTGGCCGAGCTGACCCGGCTGCGCCGCGCCGCCTGCGACCCGCGGCTGGTGGCGGCCGAATCGGGCCTGGTCGGCGCCAAGGTGCTCGAGTTCGAGCAACTGGCGCAGGAACTGGTGGCCGGCCGCCACAAGGCGCTGGTGTTCAGCCAGTTCACCGACTTCCTGCACCTGCTGGCCGAGCGCCTGCAGGCCGCCGGCATCGCGCACCAGTACCTGGATGGCAGCACGCCGGCACCGGCGCGCACGCAGCGGGTGGAGGCCTTCCAGCGCGGCGAGGGCGAGCTGTTCCTGATCAGCCTGAAGGCCGGCGGCTTCGGCCTGAACCTGACCGCGGCCGACTACGTGATCATCGTCGACCCCTGGTGGAACCCGGCCGCCGAAGACCAGGCCATGGGCCGCGCGCACCGCATCGGCCAGCAGCGGCCGGTCACCGTGTACCGGCTGGTGACGGCCGGCTCGATCGAGGAGCGCATCGTCGCGCTGCACCACGACAAGCGCGCGCTGGCTGACGGCATCCTCGAAGGGCAGGATGGGGCGGCACCGCTACGGCCGGACGAGCTGCGCGAGTTGCTGACCGGGAGTCGCGCCTGAGGGCTCGTCGCGCCGCCTGCTGCCGCCCGACTCAAGACGGCGCTGCAGCGGTCGCGGCTTCCATGACGCGTGCGACGTCTGCCAGGAAGCGGTCGTAGGCGAGCGGCTTGGTCCAATAGGCCGCCACGCCCAGGGCGTGCGCCTGCGCCACGTCCTCGGGCAGAGCGCCGACGGACAGCGCCGCCACGCGCAGATCCCGGGTCGCCGGATCGCCTTTCAGACGCCGCAGCACCTCCAGCCCGTCCATGTCGGGCAACTGCATGTCCAGCAGCACCAGCGAGGGCCGCAACGCGCGTGCCAGCTCGACGCCACGGCGTCCGTCGTGAGCGTGGACGAAGCGCACGCCGCTCCAGCGCGCGAGGAGCTGCTGCACCAGCAGCGCATTGACCTCGTTGTCCTCGATGTACAGCACCGTGCCCTGCGGCGCCGCGATCTCGTGCTCCTGGACGGCCGGCGGCGCATCCGGCGGCGGAGCGTCGGCCCGCGGCAGCGACACCCGGACGCGCGTGCCCTGACCCAACGCGCTGTCGACCTCGATCTCGCCTTGCATCAGCCGCAACAGCTGGCGCGTGAGGACCAGGCCGATGCCGCTGCCCTCCACCGCGCCGCCTTCCCGCCCCAGCCGGTTGAACGGCTCGTACAGATGCGCCATCTGCTCTGGTGACATGCCGATCCCGGTGTCTTCGATCAGCAGGTGGACACGGTCTTCGTCGGACTGCACCGCCAGTCGAACCCGGCCGCCCGGCCGGTTGTACTTGATGGCGTTGGACAGCAGATTGAGGACCACCTGGCGCAGCCGCGTCGGGTCGGCGACGACCCCGGGCGTCGGCGCATCACGGTAGTCCGCACACAGGGAGATGCCCTGCTTCTCGGCGGCGTCAAGGCTCATCTGCAGGGCATCGTCGAGCAGCGGCATCAGCGGCAGCGGCTGCACCCGCACCGCCATCCGGCCGGACTCGATGCGCGAGACGTCCAGCACATCGTTGATCAGCGACAAGAGGTGCCAGCCCGCTTGCTGCACCAGGTCCAGCTGGGCCAGCTCCTGTTCGGCCAGCCGGTCGCGGGCATCGTGCCGCAGCAGTTGGGTGAAGCCGAGGATGGCGTTCAGCGGCGTGCGCAGCTCATGGCTCATTTGCGAGAGGAATTCCGTCTTCGCGCGGCTGGCGGTTTCGGCGCGGGCGAGCGCCTCGCGCACCTGCTCGGCTTCGTGCAGGTCGGTGATGTCGAGGGACAAGACCAGCAGGCAGGATCGCCCCGCGTACTCGATGGGCTCGGCATTGAACAACTGGTAGCGGAAAGACCCGTCCGGACGGTGGACGCGGCTGAGCCGGTTGCGCACGCGCCCGCGGCGTCGCAACTCGGCGTAGAAGGCTTCGCGATCGTCGCCGCTCATCCTGGCGGGCAGGTCCGCGGTTTCTCGTCCGATCATCTCGTCGCGCGGCAGGCCGAACTCGGCGCAGCAGGCGTCGTTGACCGCCAGCACCCGGCGATCGTCGATCGACAGGATGGACGAGGGCACCGGCGCGGCGTTGAACAGCAGCTGGAAGCGCCGCAGGCTGGCCTCGGCCTCGCGATGGGCCTGCTCGCGTTCGCGCTCTTGCTCGATGGCGTCCATCGCGAGCGAGATGTCGCCCGCCAGCTTGTCCAGCAAAGCGAGCAATGGCGGGTCGAAGAACTGGGTCTCGCTGGCGGCGAGCATCAGCACGCCGGCGACGCCGCCGCGGCGGCGGAACGGCAACCAGGCGAAGGCGCGCACGTTGTGTTTCACGGCCTCGTCGCGCCAGGGCGCCGCCCGCGGATCGTTCTGGTAGTCGTTGCTCGCCAGCGACCGGCCCTCGCGAAGCGCCTGTACCGTGTAGGACGCCTGGGCCGCAGGCTGGCTGGTGTCCCACGGCTGCGGAATGCCCGACAAGATCTCGGCGGCCGGTCCGGCGGTGGCCTCGCGTCGCGCCAGCGCGCCATCCAGCACATAGACGCAGGCCATGCGGGCATGCCCCGCCTCCACGCAGATCTGGCTGATGGCCTCGAACAGCGCCTTGGGCTCCCTGATGCGCACGATCGCCTGGTTGGTGCGTGACAGCGCGTCGTAGAAGTTCGTCATGCGCTGCGTCAATGCGCGTGCCGATTGGGTCAGCTTGAACTCGCGCATCATCGCCGCCACCGGCAGCACGGTGCCGAACGCCAGCGCGGTCGGCCAGAGGTATTGCTGCTGCCAACCGGCTGCATCGCGAGCCCCCAGCGCCGCCATGAAGACGGCCAGGCTCGCCAGCGAGGTCAAGGCCAACAGTTCGTGGCCTGCCAGGCGTTCGCGGCGTGCGGCGGCGACGCAGGCCAGGCCGACGGCCAGGTCGAGGTAGGCCAAAGCCCAGTGCGACCCTGCACCGGGGAGCACAGCGATGGCCAGCGCCGGGCCCACCAGCACGACACGCCATGCACGCCCGGTTCCGACATGGAGACCGATGGCCCAGGCGACCATGCTGCGCCAGGCGACCGCGGTGAGCATGGTCGATTCGCCCACGGCGCCGGACACGAGGCCCGAGGCGATGACGTAGGCGGCCGCCGCAACTTGCAGTCCTGCCCGCCGCTCGCGCCGCCAGACCACGAAGAGTGTTGCGGCGATGACGCCGAACGCGAACGAAAGGGCAGATTGCATGCGCGCGCGAAGAAGACCTTTCGGTGGCTCCCGTCACTCCCCGGACATCGTAGCGCCGCGATCCAGCAAATTCGGGCACGGGTTTGCCCCGATCGCCGTCGCGCCAGTGCGCGAAGTCGCGCTTCAGCGCTGCGGGCGAAACGCCGGGTGGCGCGCGGCAGGCCCACGGTGGTGACGCCTTGTCTCGTGTCCGCGGGTTTTCACCGAGGCCTGCGCCCTTGTCGCTCCAGCGACATGCTCAGACGATGGACGATCCATAGAATCGAACGATCGTGCTTTTTCCTGTTCCGACCTCCCCGCTGAAAGGGATTGCCTCATGAGCGCCAGCTACGAAGTCCGCGACGGTGTTGCCGTCATCACGATGAACAACCCGCCGGTCAACGGCCTGGGTTACGACACGCGGGTGGCGATGGCCGATGGCCTGGCGCGTGCGCAGGCCGATGCGAAGGTCTCGGCCATCGTCCTCACCGGCGCCGGCAAGGCCTTCTCGGGCGGGGCGGACATCCGCGAGTTCGGTTCGCCCAAGGCCATCGCCGAGCCGAACCTGTTGACGCTGATCCGGCTGGCCGAGCTGTGCACCAAGCCGATCGTCGCGGCGATCCATTCGGTGTGCATGGGCGGCGGGCTCGAGCTCGCGCTGGGTTGCCATTACCGCGTGGTGTCGCCCGGCACGCAGGTCGCGCTGCCCGAGGTGAAGATCGGCCTGATCCCCGGTGCCGGCGGCACGCAGCGCCTGCCGCGCGTGCTGGGCCTGGAAACCGCGCTGAACATGATCGTCAGCGGCGAGCCGGTGAAGAGCGAACTGCTGGCGATGCAGCCGGGCCAGAAGCTGTTCGACAAGGTGATCGACGGCGACCTGATGGCCGGCGCGATCGCCTTCGCGCAGGAAGTCGCAGGCAAGCCGCTGCCGCCGCTGGTGCGCGACCTCAAGGTCTCGCACCCGAACCGCGAGGCCTACATCCAGTTCGCCCGCAACATGGTCAAGGGCATGGCCAAGAACTTCCCGGCACCGGGCAAGTGCGTGGATGCGGTGGAGTATTCGCTAACGCGCAAATTCGATGACGGCATGGCCGGCGAGCGCGAGATCTTCACCGCGCTGATGTTCACGCCCGAGGCCAAGGCGCTGCGCCATGCCTTCCTGGGCGAGCGCGCCGCCAGCAAGATCCCCGACGTGCCGGAATCGGCCCCGGTGCGCGAGATCAGGAAGGTGGGCGTCATCGGCGCGGGCACC
>CAZXLI010000251.1:0-10218 GCA_964641795.1 uncultured Bordetella sp.
TGAAGACGACCACCGCGCTGCCGGTGTAGCTCAGGCGTGGCGGTCCAGCCAGCCGAAGAATTCCTCGATCCACTGGCGGCCGTTCCGTGGCTTGAGCACCCAGTGGTTCTCGTTCGGGAACCACAGCAGGCGGGCCTCGACGCCGCGCGCCTTCAGCGTGTTGTAGTAGGCCAGGCCATTGCTGTCGGGCACGCGGTAGTCCAGCGCGCCGTGGATCACCAGCGTCGGCGTCTGCATGCGGCCGGCACTGGCGTGCGGGCTCTGCGCCAGCACCTGGGCCATGTCGCGGAAGTACCAGGCCGCCAGGTCCAGCGGGCGCTGCGGCCACGAGTCGGCCGCGAAGGTGGCGATGCGGTCGAACACGCCGGCATGGCAGATGTAGGCACGGTAGCGGCCGGCCGGCACATGGCCGTTCATCCACGCCACCAGGAAGCCGCCGTAACTGGCGCCGGTGCCGTAGACGCGGCGCCGGTCGGCCCAGCGCTGGCGCAGCAGCCAGTCGGTGCCGGCCTCGATGTCCTGCAGCTCCAGCGTGCCCATGCGGCCCATGATGCTGTGCTTGAAGGCCAGGCCGAAGCCGCTGGAGCCGTGGTAGTTGACCTGCGCGACGACATGGCCGCGCGCGGCCAGCAGGTGCGTGTTCCAGCGGTAGCCGAAGGTGTCGCCGGCGGCCGCATACGGCCCGCCGTGGATCACCTGCATCACCGGGTGCTTCTTCCTGACATCGAAGCCGGGCGGGAAGGTCAGCCACATCTGCACCGGCTCGCCCAGCGCGCCGGTGACGCTGACTTCACGCGTTGGGCCGAATTGCAGCCGGGCCAGCAGGGCATCGTTGAAGCGCTCGATGCGCCTTGGCGCGGCGCCGTTCCGCCGCGCGAACACGCGCACTGGATGCTCGGCCGCATCCATCGCGGTGACGATGACTTCCTGCTCGCCGTGGCCGGCGACATCGAAGCCCTGCACCGTGCCGCCGGGCTCGACGATGTCGAAGCGCTCGCCGTGCAGGTCCAGCCGCCACAGCGGCGTGCGGCCGCGGGACTCGGCGGTGAAGTACAGCGCCCGGCCGTCGGCCGACCAGCGCGGCGGCTGGTTCACCTCGTGGTCCCAGGCGTCGCCCAGCGGCCGCCAGGCGCCGCCGTCGCGCGGCAGCAGCGCCGGCTTCATCATCATCGTGTGCTGGCGTCCGATGTGAGCGGCCAGCGTCGCGACGCAGCGGCCGTCCGGGCTGTAGCGCGGCCAGTCGAAGTCCCAGGCCGGGTCGTCCGCCAGGCGCCGCAGCGCGCGCGTCTTGAGGTCGAGTTCGACCACCGCGCGGCGGTTGCCGGCCACCTTCTCGGCGGCCGGGTCGATGGTGAACGCCACGCAGCGGCCGTCGGGGCTGAGGTCGAAAGGCTCGGGCGACTGCTCGTCGCGCGGCAGCTCCAGCCCGGTGCCGGCCAGCAGCGGCGTGATGCGGCCGCTGGCGAAGTCCAGCCGCATCAGCTGCACCACGCGGCCGGCCGGGTGCGCATGGTCGAAGCAGCGGTACTGCGCCTCGCTGGTGGCGTAGGCGCTGTCCTGGCGCCGGGCCTCCTCGCGCCAGCGCCGGGCCTGCGCCTTGGGCGTCTTCAGGTCCGGCCAGACCCAGGCCGCGTAGACGATGCCCGAGCCATCGGGCAGCCAGCGGAAGGCTTCGATGCCGGGCAGCACCTCGGCCACGCGCGCGGCCTCGCCGCCATCGGGCGACATCAGGTACAGCTGCGCCACCTCGTCCTTCGCGCCCTGTTGCTCGCGCTTGGCGAGGAACGCAATGCGGTCGCCGCGCGGCGACCAGGCCGCCTGCGTGTTGCGCTGGCCGGCGCTGGTCAGCCGCCGCGGCGGCCGCTGCCCGTCGGTGGACAGCAGCCACAGCTGGGTGCTGCTGTCGTTGCGTGCCATCGAGTACTGCGTCACCGTGCACACCGCGCGCCGGCCGTCCGGGGCCAGCGCGAGGTTGCCGATGCGCTCGATGCGCCAGAGATCGTCGGGGGTGATCGGGGCGGGGCGGCGGGCGGGCATGATCAGCGCCGCCCGGCCGCCCGAAGGCGCTGGTGCGCCCCCTCGGGAGGTGCGGGCGTAGCGAGCCTGGGGGTTTGCATTGGCCGATTGTGCGTGCCGCTGCGCGCCGCCCCGCGGCGCTGCAGGCCGGGCTCAGGCCGCCGGGCCGAACTGGCCCTTGACGACGTTGGAGTCCGAGCTCGCGTTGCCGGGCTGGAACGGGCGCAGCGTCACGCGGGCATACAGCTCGTCGCGCAGCGCCAGGACCGGCACGCCGAAGATGATGGTGTCGCCGTCCTCGTCGAGCACGCTGGACGAGACCATCTTCGAGATCGTGCGGTTCACGTTGGCCGGGGTGGCCTTGACGAAGCTGGTGAGCAGCGGGGCGCCGCGGTCGTCGTCGAACACGGGGTCGTCGCCGCGCAGTTGCACGCGTTCCTCGAACACGGTGCCGGCGAGTTCTTCGCGCGGCGTGAACCGCAGCTGGTAGCTCACCGTCACCTTGTGGCGGTTGCCCTGGGCGGCACGGTCGATCTTCAGGCTGACATTGGCAATCGAAGGCATGATGGTTCCTCGGGTTTCAAGCGTGGGGCCCGGCCTGCCACCGACCACCGGTGGCTGTGTGTCCTGCCCACGACCGCACTTACGAGGCCGGATGCGTGGGTCGACGCAGCGCCGCGGATGACCTTGGTCATGCGCCGGCCCGCCGCGTTGCTAGCGATCTCCTAACGGTGGCTGCCTAACCTGCGGCCACCTCGACAGCAAGCCTTCCAGGAGAACGCGATGACCCGACCGAACGACCGCTTCCAACGTTGCGCCGCCCTCTGCGTGGCCGCGCTGATCGCCGGCCCGATTGCCGTGGCGCAGGGCCTCGGGCCCAACGGCCTGCCGATGAATCCCGACGCGCAGCCGCGCATCGGCAGCGCCAGTCCGCTCGATGCGCTGATGAACTGGGAACGCCAGGACATGGGCGTGCGCGCCAGCGCCGAGCTGCATGGCGGCGCGCCGCACGGCCCGACGCCGAACACCATTCCCGGCGGGCAGGTGATCACCACCAAGGGCCTGCTGCCGCTGCTGCAGCAACAGGGCCTGGGCACGGTGGTGTTCGACGCACTGGGGGCCCAGCAGTCGCTGCCCAACGCGGTGCCGGCGGCCTGGGCCGCGCAGGCCGGCAGCTTCGACGACCCGGTGCAGCAGCAGATGGCGCAGATGCTGCGCCAGCTCACCCGCGGCAACAACGCGGTGCCGCTGGTGTTCTATTGCGGCGGGCCGCAGTGCTGGATGTCGTACAACGCCGCGCTGCGCGCGATCCGCCTGGGCTACCGCAACGTGCTGTGGTACCGCGGCGGGCTGGAGGCCTGGCAGCGCGCCGGGCTCGAGACCGTGCCGGTGCGCCAGCCCGGCATGGCCCCGGGCATGGGCCCGGGCGGCATGCCGGGGTGAGCGCGCTCAGCTCGCGCTGGCCTGCCGGACGGCGCGCTCCCAGTTCGCCATCAGTTCCTGCGCACGCTCGCGCGGCATCGTCGGGTGGAAGCGGCGCTCCACCTGCCACAGCGTGCTCAGCTCGTCGAGGCTGGCGTAGACGCCGGTCGCCAAACCCGCCAGGTAAGCGGCCCCGAGCGCCGTGGTCTCCACCACCTGGGGCCGCACCACCGGAATGCCCAGCAGGTCGGCCTGGAACTGCATCAGCAGGTTGTTGACGCAGGCGCCGCCATCCACGCGCAGCTCGGCCACCGCCTGGCCGCCCGCGGCCTGTGCATCGCGGCTCATCGCCTGCAGCAGCGCGGCACTCTGGAACGCGATGCTCTCGAGCGCCGCGCGCGCGATGTGCGCCACCGTGCTGCCGCGCGTCAGGCCGACGATCGCACCGCGCACCTGCGCGTCCCAGTACGGCGCGCCCAGCCCGGTGAAGGCCGGCACGAACATCACGCCGCCGGCATCGGGCACGCTCTCGGCCAGCGCCTGCACCTCGCTGCTGGCCTTGATGGCGTTGAGCCCGTCGCGCAGCCACTGCACCACCGCGCCGCCGATGAACACGCTGCCTTCGAACGCGTACTCGGGCGTGGCCGTGGCCTGCGCCGCGGCGGTGGTGATCAGCCCGTTGGCCGAGGCCTGGAAGCGCTGGCCGGTGTGCATCAGCATGAAGCAGCCGGTGCCGTAGGTGTTCTTCGCCAGGCCCGCCTTGAAGCAGGCCTGGCCGAACAGCGCGCTCTGCTGGTCGCCGGCCACGCCGGCGATGCGGATCGGCGCGCCCAGCAGCTCGGGCAGCGTTTCGCCGAACACATGGCTCGAGGGGTGCACCTGCGGCAGCAGGCTGTCAGGCACATGCAGCAGCTTCAGCAGCTCGTGGTCCCAGGTGTTGTGGCGGATGTCGAACAGCATCGTGCGCGCGGCATTGCTCACGTCGGTGGCATGCACCTGGCCGCCGGTCAGCTTCCACATCAGCCAGCTGTCGACCGTGCCGAAGGCCAGCTCGCCCTGCGCCGCGGCGATGTGCGCACCGTTCACGTGGTCCAGGATCCAGCGGATCTTGGTGGCCGAGAAGTACGCGTCGACCACCAGGCCGGTGGAGCGGCGGATCTGGTCTTCGTGCCCGTGCGCGCGCAGCTGCGCACACAAGGGTTCGCCGCGCCGGTCCTGCCAGACGATGGCGTTGTGGATCGGCCGCCCGGTGTGGCGGTTCCACACCACGGTGGTCTCGCGCTGGTTGGTGATGCCGATGGCGCCGATGTCTTTGGCCGTTAGCCCGGCGTTCGCCAGCGCCTGCCGGGCGGTGTCGAGCTGGGTCTGCCAGATCTCCTCGGGATCGTGCTCCACCCAGCCGGGCTGCGGGTAGATCTGGCGGAACTCGCGCTGGGCCATCGCGACGATGTGGCCCTGGCGGTCGAAGACGATGCTGCGCGAGCTGGAGGTGCCCTGGTCGAGCGCGAGGAGGTAGGTCATGGCAGGGGGCCCTCGGCCACTTCCAGCTCCACGCCGGCATCGGCCAGCAGGGCGGGGAAGGGCTCGGGCGGTTGGCGGTCGGTGAAGATGCGGTCGATGTTCGAAAGCCGCGCCAGCTCGACCATCGCCGGGCGGTTGAACTTGCCGTGGTCGGCGCACAGCCAGGTCTCGCGCGAGTGGTCGATGATCGTGCGCGCCACCTTCACCTCGCGGTAGTCGTAGTCGCGCAGCGTGCCGTCGGCCTCGATCGCGGAGATGCCGATCAGCCCGATGTCGACCTTGAACTGGCGCATGAAGTCGATCGTCGCCTCGCCGATCACGCCGCGGTCGCGGCTGCGCACCAGGCCGCCGGCGACGATCAGCTCGCAGTCGGGGTTGTCCGACAGGATCATCGCGACGTTCAGGTTGTTCGTGATCACGCGCAGGCCGCGCCGGCGCGCCAGCTCGCGCGCCACCGCCTCGATGGTGGTGCCGATGTTCAGGAACAGCGAGCAGCCGTCCGGGATGCGCCCGGCCACCATGCGGGCGATCGCGGTCTTGCCATCGGCATTGAGCGACTGGCGCTGGCGGTAGGCGATGTTCTCGGTGG
This sequence comes from uncultured Bordetella sp., assembly GCA_964641795.1. Taxonomy (GTDB): domain Bacteria; phylum Pseudomonadota; class Gammaproteobacteria; order Burkholderiales; family Burkholderiaceae_C; genus Pseudaquabacterium. Next base: position 5,549 of record CAZXLI010000251.1, read on the forward strand.
TCGAGCTGATCACGCGCACGCCGCCGTGGAAGCGCGCCACCAGGCCGGCATCGGCCATGCGCTGCACATCGCGCCGCACGGTCTGCAAGGTGACGTTGAGCTTCTCGGCCAGGGCCTCGACGGTGACGCTGCCGCGGGCGGTCACTTCCTCGAGCAGCTGGGCCTGGCGGGGGTTCGGTGTCATGGTTCGTTCACGCAACGCGGCGTCGGCGGCTGAGCCTAATTCGAACGAAAACGAATCCGTCTAGGGGAAAACCACCAGCGAACACGTTCGTTTCGGCAGCTATAAAGAAAAAAAGCAAACGAAAACGAACCAAAGCGCGTTACGCTGCCGACCCCCATCGCTGTCATTCCATCGCTCATCCATGGCTGTGTCTGAAACCTCCCCCGCCGCGGGCGACGCGCGGCCGCGCGTGCCGCCGGCCGAGTGCGACGTGCTGGTCGTCGGCGGCGGCGTCAATGGCGTCGGCATTGCGCGCGACCTCGCGGGACGCGGACTGCGCGTGCTGCTGGTCGAGCGCGAAGACCTGGCCCAGCACACTTCCTCGGCCTCGACCAAGCTGATCCACGGCGGCCTGCGCTACCTGGAGTACTACGAGTTCTCGCTGGTGCGCAAGGCGCTGGCCGAGCGCGAAGGCCTGCTGCGCGGTGCGCCGCACATCATGCGGCCGCTGCGCATCGTGATGCCGCACGACCCCTCGATGCGGCCGGCCTGGATGCTGCGTGCCGGCCTGTTCCTGTACGACCACCTGGCCAAGCGCGAGATGCTGCCGGGCTCGCGCAGCGTGAACCTGCGGCGCCATGTCGCGGGCGGCGCGCTGAAGGCCGACTACACCCGCGGCTTCATCTATTCCGACGGCTGGGTCGACGACGCACGGCTGGTGGTGCTGTGCGCGGTCGACGCGGTGCAGCGCGGCGCCACGGTGCTCACGCGCTGCGCCTGCACCGACGTGCGGCGCGGCGCCGAGGGCTGGGCCGCGACGCTGCAGACGGCCGATGGCCGCTCACATCAGGTGTCAGCGCGCGCGCTGGTCAACGCCGCCGGGCCCTGGGCCGAGCGCTTTCTGCGCGACCAGGCGCACCTGCAGGGCGTGAAGTCGCTGCGCCTGGTCAAGGGCAGCCACATCGTCGTGCCGCGGCTGTTCGACCACGAGTACGCGTACATCTTCCAGAACCCCGACAAGCGCATCATCTTCGTGCAGCCCTACGAAGAGGGCTTCACGCTGATCGGCACCACCGACATCGAGCACACCGGTGCCATCGGCGCGGCGAAGATCGATGCCGACGAGGTGCGCTACCTGTGCGAGCAGGCCAGCCGCTACTTCGCCAAGCCGATCGCGCCGGCCGACGTGGTGTGGAGCTACTCCGGCGTGCGCCCGCTGATCGACGACGAATCGAGCGACGCCGCGGCGGTGACGCGCGACTACCTGCTCGAGCTGGACACGCAGGGCGGCGCGCCGCTGCTCAGCGTGTGGGGTGGCAAGCTCACCACCTTCAGGCTGCTGGGCGAGGAGGCGGCCGATCTGCTGAGTGCCCCGCTGGCCGCTGCCGGCCGGACCATGGGCCGGGCCTGGACGCATGGCGCGGCCATGCCCGGCGGCGACCTGAGCGCCTGGGTCGGCCGTGCCTCGCGGCCCGATACCGAGCTGCAGCGCTTCGTGCAGGCACTGGCCGAGCGCCACCCGCAGGTGCCGGTGCCGGTGCTCAAGCGCTGGGCGCGGCAGTACGGCGCACGCGTCGAGCGGCTGTTCGATCGGCCGACGCTGGGCGACGAGATCGTCCCCGGCGTCTACGAGGCCGAGCTGCGCTACCTGGTGCGCGAAGAGTGGGCCTGCAGCGCCGACGACATCCTCTGGCGCCGCACCAAGCTCGGCCTGCACCTCGACGCCGCGGCGCGCGCACGCATCGCCGAGTGGTGCCGTCAACACGTTTCGCAACCGGCCGTCGTGGACCCGGTGTCAATGGAGAAGTCATGGAGCTGAGGCTCGAGCGCGTCGACAAGCAGGTGGGGGCGGCCACGCACCTCTACCCGCTGGACCTCGTGCTGCAACCGAAGGCCGTCACGGTGCTGCTGGGCGCCACGCAGGCCGGCAAGACCACGCTGATGCGGCTGATGGCCGGGCTCGACCAGCCCAGCCACGGCCGCGTGCGGGTCGACGGCCAGGACGTCACCGGCATGCCGGTGCGCCAGCGCAATGTCGCGATGGTGTACCAGCAGTTCATCAACTACCCGTCGATGACGGTGGCCGACAACATCGCCTCGCCGCTGAAGCTGCGCGGTGGCCACGATCGGCAGTCCATCCGCGACCGCGTGATGGCGCTGGCGCGCAAGCTGCACATCGAACCCTTCCTGCAGCGCCTGCCGGCCGAACTTTCCGGCGGCCAGCAGCAGCGCGTGGCGCTGGCGCGGGCGCTGGCGAAGAACGCGCCGCTGATGCTGCTGGACGAGCCGCTGGTGAACCTGGACTACAAGCTGCGCGAAGAGCTGCGCGAGGAACTCTCGGCGCTGTTCGCCACCGGCGATTCCACCGTGGTCTACGCCACCACCGAGCCCACCGAGGCCTTGCTGCTGGGCGGCTACACCGCGGTGATGGACGCCGGCGAGGTGCTGCAGTACGGCCCGACGGCCGAGGTCTTCCACCGGCCGAAGTCGATCCGCGTGGCGCGTGCCTTCAGCGATCCGCCGATGAACCTGCTGGCCGCGCGCGCCGCCTCGCTGGGCGTGCAGCTCAGCGGCGGCCTGAACCTGCAGGTGCCGCTGACCAAGCAGTTCGACGGCGGGCTCACCGTCGGCGTGCGCGCCGGCGCGCTGCGCGTCCAGCGGCGCGAGGGCGACCTGGCGCTGCCGGGCCGTGTCGAGCTGGCCGAGATCTCGGGCTCGGACACCTTCGTGCACGTGCACACCGAGGCGGGCGAACTGGTGGCGCAACTCACCGGCGTGCACTACTTCGACCTCGGCCAGGCCATCACGCTGTACCTCGACCCGGCGCAGGCCTATGTCTTCGACCCCCAGGGCGAGCTGCTGGTGGCGCCCGCCGCACGGAAGGCCTGACGCCATGGCCCGCATCGACCTCGACCTCGCCCATTCCTACCGGCCCCACCCGAAGGAAGACGCCGACTACGCACTGCTGCCGCTGAAGATGAGCTTCGAGGACGGCGGCGCCTACGCGCTGCTCGGCCCCTCGGGCTGCGGCAAGAGCACGATGCTGAACATCATCTCCGGCCTGGTGCAGCCTTCGCACGGCACGGTGAAGTTCGGCGGGGAGAACGTCAACGCCAAGACACCGCAGCAGCGCAACATCGCGCAGGTGTTCCAGTTCCCGGTGATCTACGACACGATGACCGTGGCCGAGAACCTGGCCTTTCCGCTGCGCAACCGCGGCGTGGCGCCGGATCGCATCAAGGCCCGCGTCGGCCAGATCGCCGAGATGCTGGAGCTCTCGGCCCAGCTCGACCAGCGCGCCGCCGGCCTGGCGGCCGACGCGAAGCAGAAGATCTCGCTCGGCCGCGGCCTGGTGCGCGAGGACGTCTCGGCGGTGCTGTTCGACGAGCCGCTCACGGTGATCGACCCGCACCTGAAGTGGCAGCTGCGGCGCAAGCTGAAGCAGATCCACCACGAGCTGAAGCTGACGCTGATCTACGTCACGCACGATCAGGTCGAGGCGCTGACCTTCGCCGACCAGGTGGTGGTGATGACGCGCGGCCGCGCGGTGCAGATCGGCTCGGCCGATGCGCTGTTCGAGCGGCCGGCGCACAAGTTCGTCGGCCACTTCATCGGCTCGCCCGGCATGAACTTCCTGCCCGCCTCGCTGATGCCCTTCGCGCCCGAGGCGGCGGTGACGGCCGGCGTGCGGCCCGAGTACGTGACGCTGGCGCGCGAGGGCGAGGTCGGCGCGCTGCGGGGCGAAGTGCTGCAGGTGCAGGACATCGGCACCTACTGGCTGCTCACATCGCGCGTTGGCGACGTGACGGTGCGCGCGCGGCTGAACCCCGATACGCAACTGCCCCAGCCCGGCGACACGGTGTGGCTGGGCCTGATGGGCAGCCACACCTGCTTCTACGGCAAGGACGAAACTCTGATCGAGATGGCTTCATGAACCCCCATGCTCACATTCGTTCGCTGCCCCCCGAGGGGGCGCTCGCCCTCCTTGGGGCGGCCCGGCGGAGGGCGGCATGAAACCCGTCAACCAAAAGGCCTGGTGGCTGGTGCTGCCGGTCTTCATCTGCGTGGCCTTCTCGGCGGTGCTGCCGCTGATGACGGTGGTGAACTACTCGGTGCAGGACATCATCTCGCCCGAGCGGCGGGTGTTCGTCGGCACCGAATGGTTCGCCTCGGTGATGCGCGACAGCGACCTGCACGAGGCCTTGCTGCGGCAGATGACCTACTCGCTGTGCGTGCTGCTGGTGGAGATTCCGCTGGGCATCGTGCTGGCGTTGGCGATGCCGGCCACGGGCTGGAAGTCTTCGGCGGTGCTGGTGATCGTCGCCTTGTCGCTGCTGATCCCGTGGAACGTGGTCGGCACCATCTGGCAGATCTTCGGCCGCGCCGACATCGGCCTGTTCGGCGCCGCGCTGCAGAAGCTGGGCATCGACTACAACTACACCGGCAGCTCGCGCGACGCCTGGCTGACCGTGCTGCTGATGGACGTGTGGCACTGGACGCCGCTGGT
>CAZXLI010000252.1:0-10201 GCA_964641795.1 uncultured Bordetella sp.
CGGCTCGGGCCTGACCGGCGTGATGTACGTGCTGGACGAACCCAGCATCGGCCTGCACCAGCGCGACAACGAACGCCTGATCGGCACCCTGCGCCACCTGCGCGACCTGGGCAACAGCGTGCTGGTGGTCGAGCACGACGAGGACATGATCCGCAGCGCCGACCATGTCATCGACCTCGGCCCCGGCGCCGGCGTGCATGGCGGCGAGGTCATCGCGCAGGGCACGCCGGCCGACGTGGCCGCGAGCGAGGCCTCGCTGACCGGCCGCTACCTCGCCCATGCGCTGCGCATCGAGGTGCCCGAACAGCGCCACACGCTGGCGCAGAGCACCGACCCGCGCAGCCTGAAGATCGTCAACGCCCGCGGCAACAACCTGCGCAACGTGACGGTCGAGATCCCGGTCGGGCTGTTCACCTGCGTCACCGGTGTCTCGGGCTCGGGCAAGTCGACGCTGGTCAACGACACGCTGTATGCCGCAGTGGCGCGCAAGCTCTACAACAGCCACACCGAAGCCGCGCCGCACGACGAGATCGAGGGGCTCGATGCCTTCGACAAGGTGATCAACGTCGACCAGAGCCCGATCGGCCGCACGCCGCGTTCGAACCCGGCCACCTACACCGGCCTGTTCACGCCGATCCGCGAGCTGTTCGCCGAGGTGCCGATGGCGCGCGAGCGCGGCTACGGCGCCGGCCGCTTCAGCTTCAACGTCGCCGGCGGCCGCTGCGAGGCCTGCCAGGGCGACGGCGTGCTGAAGGTCGAGATGCACTTCCTGCCCGACGTCTACGTGCCCTGCGACACCTGCAGCGGCAAGCGCTACAACCGCGAGACGCTGGAGGTGCAGTACAAGGGCCGCAACATCAGCGAAGTGCTGGCGCTGACGGTGGAGGACGCGCACGCCTTCTTCAGCGCCGTGCCCACCCTCGCGCGCAAGCTGCAGACCCTGCTCGACGTGGGCCTGGGCTACATCACGCTGGGCCAGAGCGCGGTCACGCTCTCGGGCGGCGAGGCGCAGCGGGTGAAGCTGGCGCTGGAGCTCAGCAAGCGCGACACCGGCCGCACGCTGTACATACTCGATGAACCGACCACCGGCCTGCACTTCGCCGACATCGAGCTGCTGCTGCGCGTGCTGCACCAGCTGCGCGACGCCGGCAACACCATCGTCGTGATCGAGCACAACCTCGACGTGATCAAGACCGCCGACTGGCTGATCGACATGGGCCCCGAAGGCGGCGCCGGCGGCGGCCGCGTGCTGTGCGAAGGGCCGCCCGAGGCCATCGCCGCCTGCGCCGAGAGCTTCACCGGGCGCTTCCTGAAGCCGATGCTGGCGGGCTGAGCGTGGGCGCTGCCTTGGCTTGGCGATTCGTGCGCTTCAGGCGCCGAGCAGGCCGCGCTGGCCATTGTTGAACCAAGCGCTGTCGAACCCATCCTTGAGGAGGATGGGCTGCACGGAGCACTCGCCAGCCGAGCGAAGCTGCTCAAGATACCGGGCCAGTGTCCGGGCATCCTCGGTCAACAGGTGCGTGAGGGACTCGCAGATGGCCTGCGCAATCAGCTTCACGTCGTCCTTGACCACGGCGCGGTCATCGCCGGCCTCGCGACGGATTTGTCGCATCAGCAGTCCCGCCTGCATGGCGTGGTCGATGTTGAACGGCAGCACCTCGAAATTGCGCAGCGGCAGGTCAGTGACGGCCTGCTTGACCTGGAACTCTGAAGCGGCAATGGCCGACAGGTACATCGGCACGCCTTGCTGCAGTGCCTCTCGAAAGTAGGCCAGGGCTGTCGCATGGTGCGGCCGGGAGGTATCCGCCAACGAGATCAGGAAACTGGTATCAACCAGAAAGGCGCTCAAGCCGTGTCCCCGCCGCGCAGGTCATCCACCCAGGCGCCGGCATCCGGCACGTCGGCCCAAGCTTTGGCGCCGCGCTCCATCAAGCGCCGGAGTCCTTGCTCGTCGGGGCGGCTGTCTTGTTCCACGAACTGGATCAAGCGCGCCTGGCGATACTCGCGCGTCACGACGTTGTATTCGGCGCTGATGCGCAGCATGGCCGGTTTATACAGGCGGTTGACCTTGTCATCGCGCAGGAACTCGCGCGGCGCATCCACCACCAGCGTCTTGCCATCGGGCAGGCGGACATGGGCGTTGGATCGAGTGTGGCCACCGATCTCCTCGATCTCGCCACGGAAGTAGCGCTCGACGCGCACCCACTCGTCGGCGTCATCGGCACGGAAGTCGGAGTTGGCGCTGATCAAGATTGGCTGGGGCAGAAACGCGGCCCCGATGCGGACGTGCACGCCGCGCCGACCACGGGCTTGCTTCTGCCAGCGTTCGACGACCGCACGTCGCTTGCCGTCAACAGCGTCGATCAGCTCGCTGCTGGCCAATCGCCTTAAGTCGGCGATCAGTCCCGGGCTCGCGATCGGCGTGGTCTCCACGGCGAGCGAGCCCTGGAGGACGGCCACGTCCAATATGGCCGTGTCTACGTCCTGATGGCTGCCGCGCAAGAACTCGTCGACATCACGCGCAAAGCTCCGCAGCACGGCAAGCGGCACGCGTGCCGGCGAGATGTCGTATCCCCCCGACTCGTCGTGCAGTGCGATCAACAACGGCTGCGCTTCCATGACGGTTGATTCTAGGCAGCGAAGCCGGAACCCGGCAGCATTTCGGGCCCAGACTTCGTCAGGGTTCCGCCCGAAACCGCAGCAATGTGCTCCCGGGCAGCTTCACCGGGCGCTTCCTGAAGCCGATGCTGGCGGGCTGAGGTCGACGACATCGGGCCTTGGCGCGCGCCGGCGCTTCAAGCCCAGCAGCCACAGCCAGCGCAGCGCCAGCATCACCGCCAGCACGAGGATCCACGCGAACACCACGTCGCTGGCGAAATGCCGGCCCTGCGCCACCCGCAGCAGGCCGATGGCCAGGCCGCTGGCCGCGCCGATCAGGTGCCAGCGGCGCCGCGTGGCCGGGCTGCCGAACAGGCCCCAGGCCGCCAGCGCGAAGCCGGTGGCGGCATGGCCGCTGATGAAGGCGCAGTTGCTGCTGCAGTAGTCCGACATCTGCAGCGCCGGCACGAAGGGTGCGGGTCCGTCGAAGGCGGTGATGCCGTCGGGCCGCGGCCGGCCCCACTGTTCCTTGAACACGCCATGGCCGATCACGCCGACGCCGACCAGCAGCGTCAGCACCAGCGCGGCGCAGCGCCGCCACCAGCGCCGGCCGACCTGCGGCGGGCGGCGCCAGGCGCGCCACAGCACCAGCAGCGCAGCGGCGAAGGCCAGCCGGCCCAGCCAGGGCACCGCGACGTAGATGGCCCGCACCCAGGGCCAGCGGTCGGCGGGGAAGGCACCGGCGCCGGCGTGGAACTGGCTGCTGATCCACAGGTCCACGCGCGGCAGGCCGTCGAACAGCAGCAGCGCGGCCATCAGCAGGCCGAGCCACAGCGCGCGTTCCTGGTGGCGGGCTTTCATGCTCAGTCTCCCGGCCAGCGCAGCCCGTCCGGCGGGGTGGCACGCCATAACGTCAGATCAACGCGGCCATCGCGGCTGCGCGCCAGGGCTTCGAGGCGGGCCTGCGCGGGCGCCAGCGGCGGCTCGTCGCCCAGGCCCAGCACCAGCACCGCGGCGGGCCAGGGCGGCGGCAGCGTCAGGCTCATCTCGTAGTGGTGGCGCGGGGCGCCCGGCGGTGGCCAGGCGAGCACTGGCCGGGCCAGGTCGCGCCAGGCATAGCGGGCCTGCACGATCAGGTCGCGCCGCAGCGCCAGCACCGGCAGCCCGGGCGCTGCGGCCAGCGCCGGGCGCAGTGCATCGAGCGCCGGCTGCCAGCCGCGCATGCGCGACCAGATGTCCCAGGCCGGCGGGCGCTGCGCCGCGGCGCCGGGCTGCCACCGGCGCGTGGCGCCGACGGTCTGCCAGTGGTGTGCGGCGCCGGCCAGCGGCACCGCATTGCTCAGCAGCAGGCTGGCCGCAACCGTGGCAGCGGTCCAGCGCCGCGCGCCATCGCCCACCGCCTCGAGCTGCAGCGTGGTCCACAGCAGCAGGCCGGCCAGCGCCGGCGCGGTCCAGTTCATCTGCGCCTGGGCATGCAGGGCCTGCAGCGTGCCCAGCGCCAGCAGCGGCCAGGTGCAGCAGCCGGCGAATTGCGCGGCCGATGCCGGCTTGATGCCGCCAACATCCAAAAGACGCGGCCTGCGCCACAGCATCCACAGGCACAGACCCAGCGCCGGGCCGATCAGCAGCAGCTGGCCGCCGAGGAAGTCGAGCAGCGTGGCCCATGGGCCGCCACCGGCCGGCGCGCCGACCGTGATGTCCACCGAATGCTGCAGCGTAGGCCAGCCGTGCCGGGCGTTCCAGGCCAGTTGCGGCGCGAACACCAGCGCGGCGACCACGCCGGCCCATGCCAGGCCGCGGCGGTGCGGCAGCCCCTGCGGTGTCAGCGCCAGCCACAGGCCGCCGAGCGCCAGCGCCGCCATCGTGTACTTGGCCAGCAGGCCCAGGCCCAGCAGCAGGCCGGCAACCGTCCAGCGCCCCCAGTCCGGGCCGGGCGACTGCAGCGCGCGCCAGGCCGCGAGCATCGTCAGCGTCCAGCACAGCATCAGCGGCGCATCGGTGGTGGCCACCAGGCCCAGCAGGCCCGAGGCCGGCGTTGCCGCCAGCAGCAGCGCGGCGCGCCAGCCGGCCCGCGGCGCGCCCATGGCCACGCCCAGGCGCCACAGCGCGGCGCTGGTGCCCAGCCAGCAGGCCATCGGCAGCAGGCGCAGGCCCAGCACGCTGTCGCCGAACAGGCTGCGCGATGCGGCGATCAGCAGCGCGATCAGCGGCGGCTTCGAGTAGTAGCCCCAGGCCAGCGCGTGCGACCAGTCCCAGTATTGCGCCTCGTCGACATGCAGGCCGGCGCCGCTGCCGAGCACCAGAGCGGCGCGCCACAGGCCGAGCGCGCCCAGCAGCGCGGCCATCGCCGGCCAGCCCGGCGGCTGGGCGGGCCGTGGCCTCATGGCACGCTCCGGCGCTGCAGCAGCGCCAGGCCGCGCTCCTGTCGCAGCCACGTCCATTGGGTGCTATCGGTGCCGCTCGCCGCGCCGGGTGGCAGGCGGTCGACCCGCACCAGTGCCAGCTCGCCCGGCCGGGCGGGCCGGCGCGGCGTCGGCGCCTGGGCGTAGAACGCGGCGCTGGGCAGGTTCACGCCGTCCTGTACCAGCGTGCCGCCGCGTTCGCGCGCCTGCTGCGCGGCGCGCTGCACCGGGCCTTGCAGCGCCTCGCCGGCCCAGGGCGACAGCAGGCCGCCGACCAGCATCGCCCCGATCCAGGCGGCGATGCCGAAGCGCTCAGCGGCGCCGGATAGCGCCAGGGCGCGCCAGCCCGCCGCGCCGAGCAGCAGCGCGAGCACCAGCGCTGCGGCATCGGCCGCCGGGGGCTGCAGGCCGGGCGCGCCTTGCAGCAGCGCGCGGTACAGCGGATCGGCGATGCGCCCGGCCTGCGCCGGCAGCAGCGCCGGCAGCAGCAGCAGGCCGGCCAGCACCGGCACCCAGGCGGCCCACAGCAGCAGCCGCAGGCTCGCACCGGCCTGGTCCAGCATGCGGCCGAGCAGCAGCGCCATCGGCACCGCGGCATACAGCCCGTAGTGCGGCAGCTTGGTGCCCGAGAACGAGAAGAACAGCAGGACGAAGCCCAGCCAGCCGAGCGCATAGCGCGCCAAAAGATCGGCCAGTGCCTCGCGCCGGCGAGCCCACCAGCCCAGCATCAGCGGCGACCAGGGCCACCACAGCAGCGGCAGCAGCAGCAGGTGGTAGGCCAGGCCGCCGCCATGGCCTTCCAGGGCGCCGGTGAAGCGCTGGACATTGTGGTGCAGCAGGAAGCCGTCGACGAAGGCCATGCCGTGGCGCTGCCAGGCGTAGGCGTACCAGGGCGTGGCGATCACCAGCAGCAGCAGCCAGGCCCCGGGGTCGCCGAGCGCGCCGCGCAGCAGCGGCCAGCGCCGTGTCCACAGCGCGTACAGCAGCAGGGCCGCGCCCGGCACCAGCAGCGCCACCGGGCCCTTGACCAGCAGGCCCAGCGCGATCCACACCGCGGCGCGGCGCAGCGCGGTCTTGTCGCCGGCGCCCGCGGGGCCGGCCGATTCGGCGCAGCGCCACAGATCCATGCCGGCCAGGCCGATCAGCAGGTTGAGCAGCGCGTCGGCGGTGGCCGCGCGGCCGATCAGCAGCGGCCCCAGGGCCGTCACCAGCACCAGCGCGGCGCGCCAGCCCGTGGCCGCACCCCAGCGCGGCGCGACAAAGCGCAGGAGGGCCCATGCCAGCGCCCACAGCGCCAGCGCCGAGGGCAGGCGCACGGCCCAGGCGCCGGGGCCGAACAGCGCCAGCGCGGCCACCTGCAGCCAGTACACGCCGATCGGCTTGTCGAAGCGGTCCAGCCCGTTCAGCATCGTGTGGCCGAAGTCGCCCGAAGCCAGCATCTCGCGGCTGGCCTCCGCGAACGCGCCTTCGTCGACATCGAACAGCGGCGCGCCGCCCAGGCCCAGCAGCAGCGGCAACGCCAGCAGCAGTGCCTGCGCCAGCGGCAGCTGCCATGCGGCGCCGCGGCCCGCGCTGCGCGCGGCGGCAGTCAGCGCGGGGCGCGCGGCCACGTCATCGGGCGACATGCCACGCTGCATCGGGCGCCGGCGTGGCCGCTGCACGCAGGCGATAGGGACGCGGCTGCCGATCGTCGTAGTAGATGCGGATCAGCAGCTCGGCGACCACGCCGGTGGTCAGGAACTGCAGCCCGCCCATCAGGCAGAAGAAGCCCAGCGCCAGCAGCGGCCGCGTGCCGACCGATTCGCCCAGCAGCTTGAGCACGCCGAGGTAGCCGAGGATCATGAAGCCGATGCTCGCCACCGCCAGCCCGATGCCGCCGAAGAAGTGCCCCGGCCGGCTGCCGAAGCGCAGGAAGAAGTGCACCGCCAGCAGGTCGATCAACACGCGGAAGGTGCGCGACAGACCGTACTTCGATTCGCCATGGCGGCGCGGGTGGTGCGCCACCGGCTCTTCGGCCATGCGCTCGGGCGCGGTCACGGTGGCCAGCCACGCGGGGATGAAGCGGTGCATCTCGCCGTACAGCCGCACCTCGCGCAGCACGCTGGCGCGGAAGGCTTTCAGGCTGCAGCCCAGGTCCTGGAAGCGCAGCCCGGTGACGCGGCGGATCAGCCGGTTGGCCAGGATCGAGGGCAGCCGGCGCAGCACGAAGCCGTCCTGCCGCGCGCGGCGCCAGCCGGCCACGAGGTCGAGCTCGTCGTGCAGCAGCCGCGCCACCAGGCGCGGGATGTCGCGCGGGTCGTTCTGCAGGTCGCCATCCAGCGTGACGATCACATCGCCGCGCGCGGCATCGATGCCGGCCTGCATCGCCGCGGTCTGGCGGAAGTTGCGCGACAGGCGCAGCACGCGCACATGCGGGCCGACCTCCGCGGCACGGCGCTGCAGTGCTTCGCCGGTGCCGTCGCGGCTGCCGTCGTCCACCAGCAGCAGTTCCCAGGGCTGCGGATAGTCGGCCAGCGCGGCCTGCACCGCGTCGATCAGCGGCACCGCGTTGTGCAGCTCGTTGAACATCGGCACGACGATGGACAGCCGGTGCGGCGGCAGGCCGTGCGGCATGGCGACCGGCACGGGCGCAGCGGCAGAGAGAGACGCTGCGGGGGCCAGCGGCGTCGGCAGCGGAATCGAGGCGTGCGTCATGAAGCGGGAGACCTTTGTCCAGCGGGCCCGGCCGGCACGGGCGCACCGCGCGAACCGAGCGTCAACCAGGCCAGCGCGGCCAGCGACACCAGCAGCAGTGCAAAGGCATGCACCACCAGCGTCATCGGCACCAGCAGCGGCGTCGCGTGGCCGCCTGCGGGCCACTGCACCAGCGCCCACACGGCGGCCTCGTAAGTGCCCAGCGTGGCCGGCCCCTGCAGCGGCAGTGCGCCGGCGAGCTCGCCGCCGAGCGCGCCGCGCAGGCCCGCCAGCGGCGGCAGGCCGGCCAGCGCGGCCAGCAGCCCGCCGATCGCGCCGAGCTTGCAGGCCCAGTTCGCCCCGCAGTACAGCCAGCCCAGCGGCTCGCTGCGGCCGCGCTCGGCCAGCGCGCCGATCCAGCGCCGCTGCGGCCAGCGCCGTGCGAGTGCGTTGGCGATGCGCGGCCACAAGGTGGCCAGCAGCAGCGGCGGCAGCAGCGCCAGCGCCACGCGCCACGGCAGCGGTGCCGGCCACAGCAGCGCCAGCGCCAGCGCGCCCAGCACGCACATGTCCTGCAGCCGCAGCCACAGCAGGCTGGCACCGGCTTCGACCAGGCTCACGCCCCACAGCCGCTGCGCGCCCCACAGGTAACCGATCTCGCCGCTGCGCAGCGGCAGCCAGCCCAGGGCGGCGCTGTGCAGCATCACCAGCCGCAGGCAGGCGCGCAGCGGCACGGGTCCGCGCGCGCGCCACTCCGACCGCAGCCGCAGGGCGCGCAGCAGATAACTGGCAAAAAGCGCGGCCGCCGCCGCCAGCCACCAGGCCATCGGCACCTGCGGCAGCCGCGCTGCGGCCTGGCGCAGCGCAGCATCGTGCAGCAGCCAGGCCAGCAGTGCAGCGCCCAGCAGCAGCGCCAGCGCGACGCGGGCGCGGCGTGCCGGCGTGCCGCGCGCGGCGCCGAGTGGCAGGCTGGCCGGCCGCATCACGCGGTTCCCGTCACGGCGGCGGCGGCGCGGCGACGCAGCAGTGTCAGTGCGCGTGCGGCGGCGCTGGTCAGCGCGACCGCCGCCAGCAGCCACTGCATCGCGCGGCCTTCGGGATAGCCGGTGTCGGTGGCCAGCAGAGCGGCGGCGGCCAGCAGTTCACCACCGGCGATGGTGGCCTGCGTGCCCTCGCGCGCAAGGCGCCGCGCCAGCCAGTCGACGCTCGGCAGGCGCAGTGTCAGCAGCGCGGTGAGCAAGCCCAGGCCGGCGCCGACCAGCACGTCCGAGGGCCAGTGCGCGCCAACGGCCAGGCGTGACCACGCGATGCCGATCGCCACCACCGCGACGGCCGCATGCCGGCGCGCAGTCGAGCGCGTCAGCGTCACGTGCAGCAGCAGCAGCGCGAAGGCGGCCAGTGCATGGCCCGAGGGCATCGAGCCGCCGCCATGGATCGGCTCGCCGATGAACAGCAGTGCGTCATGCGGCAGCAGCGCAGCGGGCCGCGGCAGCGGGAACAGGCGCTTTGGCAGGTGCGTCATCAGCGCGCCCAAGGGCAGCGCCAGCAGCCAGGCGCCGAGCAGCCGACCGTCGCGCCGGTCGGCTGCGGCGACGACGATCGTCAGCCCCCAGCCCAGGCCCAGCACGCTCAGGCTCGACCACAGCGGGCCGCTCAACCGGGCTGCCGGCAGCGGCACCGCATGCAGGGCCATCAAGCACAGCGGGTCCCAAGCCATCCAGTGCAGCAGCGCTGCCGCCGCCAGGCACAGCAGCGCCAACGCCAGCCACGCGCGGTGCACAACTGCTGCCGAAGGGCGAGGCCGAACCGACATGGCCGCGAGCTTGGCGCGCGCCGATGACCCGCGCATGAAGCCGGCGCGACATGCCGATGACACCGCGCCCGCGGTGTAAGCTGCCCCGCCGACGAAGGGGGTCGCGATGCGCGAGCTGCTGCTGCAACAAGGCCTGGTGCGGGCAGGCCGATGGTGCCTGGCATGGCTGCTGCTGGCGCCGGCGTTCGCCTGCGCACAACAGCCCTACCGCGGCCCCTTGTTCGACGCCCACCTCCACTACAACGAGGAGGCCTGCGCCTTCCCCGGCGTGTGCCCGTATCCGGTGAGCGAGGTGCTGGCGATGATGCAGCGCGCCGGCGTGCGCGCGATCGTCGCCAACAGCCGGACCAACGACGGCACCAAGGCGCTGGCGGCGGCGGGCGACGCGACACGCGCGGCCGGTGTCAGCGTGGTGCCCTTCATCCGCCTGTACCGCAACCGCGCCGACTACAGCGGCTGGTTCGCCGACGACAGCATCTACACGCTGGTGCAGCAGGAGCTGGCGGCCGGCACCGCGGCCGGCGCGTACCGCGGCCTCGGCGAATTCCATCTGTACGAGAGTCGCAATGCCGATGGTCCGGTGGCCGTGAAGCTGATGCAGCTGGCGCAGGCGCGGGGCCTGGCGGTGCTGGCGCATGTGGACGACGAAGCCATCGACCGGCTGATGGCGCACGCGCCGCAGGCGCGGCTGATCTGGGCCCACACCGGCATCGGC
>CAZXLI010000253.1:0-10175 GCA_964641795.1 uncultured Bordetella sp.
TCGGTCTGCAGCAGCAGGATGTCCGGCGTGTCCAGCCCGCCGGGCTTGTGGGTCTTGGCCAGCTTCGGTTCGATGTAGCGCACGGCGTCATAGCCGAAGTAGCCGGCCAGCCCGCCGCAGAAGCGTGGCAGCCCGGGCCGCAACGCCACGCGGAAGCGCTGCTGGTAGGCGGCGATGACGTCGAGCGGATTGCCCTCGTGGGTTTCGACGACCCGGTCGTCGGTGACAACCTCGGTCGTCCAGCCGGTGGCGCGCAGCAGCGTGCGCGCCGGCAGGCCGATGAACGAATAGCGTCCGAAGCGCTCCCCGCCGACGACGGACTCGAGCAGGAAGCTGTGCTTCTGCCCGCCGGCCAGCTTGAGGTACAGCGACAGCGGGGTTTCGAGGTCGGCGAACGCTTCGCTCAGCAGCGGGATGCGGTTGAAGCCTTGGGCGGCCAGGCTCTTGAATTCAAGTTCGGTGATCACGGATTCGATTTCCTTCTCGGCCCGGTGCGGTGCCGGATGCGGCACACCCACTTGTCGACGGGGCTCGGATGTTCAGCGTCTGGGGCGGCGGCAACGCGCGCCCCGCGAGGCCGTGAGGCGCGATCCGGGCGGATTCAACAGGCAGAAGGGAAAGCGAAGCGGCCCGGCGGCCGGCGGCAAATCAGACAGGGCTGCAGGGTCGCCAGGGCCAGGCTCCCCGGCCGGTGGACCTGATCGTCACGAGGACGGTCTGTTTGCACGAGATGGACATGATGGGCAGCGAGTTTAGCAGCGGCAGCGTGGCCTGCAGCACGCGGAGCCCGGGTTTGCGCGCTTGCCCTCCTTTCGCGGAGCCCGAAACATCCGCATACTTCTTGGTTCTGGCCGGTACCAGCGTCCCGCTTGCCGCGCCTCCCCTACAGGACACCATCGTGAAGACCATCCGCAACTTGCTGGCCCTGGTGGCCGGCCTGTGCCTGCTGGCCGCATGGCCGGCCAGGGCCCAGAACTTCGACACCGCCAACGTCAAGTACGAGCCGACGGCCCAGGTCGGCGGCAGCACGCTGCAGCTCAATGGCGCGGGCATCCGCTTCAAGGCCTTCTTCAAGGTCTACACCGCGGGCCTCTACCTCAATGCCAAGGCAGGCACGCCCGAGGCGGTGCTGGCCAACCCCGGGCCGAAGCGCATCCACATCGTGATGCTGCGCGAGATCGACGGCAACGAGCTCGGCAAGCTGTTCACCCGCGGCATGGAGGACAACGCGCCGCGCGAGATGTTTGCGAAATCCATTCCCGGCACCATCCGCATGGGCGAGATCTTCTCGACGCGCAAGAAGCTCTCGGCCGGCGAGAGCTTCAGCGTCGAGTACGTCCCAGGTGTCGGCACCACGGTGCTGGTGAACGGCAAGGCCGCCGGCGAGACGATCAAGGAGCCGGAGTTCTTCAGCAGCCTGCTGATGATCTGGCTCGGCAAGGCACCGGCGGATCGGAACCTCAAGGAATCGCTGCTCGGCCGCCCGCCGCAGCGCTCGGGCGAAAACTAGACATCGAGCGCGTCCAGCCGATCGATCACCGCGTCGGCGCCGGCGGCCGAGACCGGCTCGCCGTGGTTGTAGCCGTAGCTCACCAGCACCACCGGGCAGCCGGCAGCACGCGCCGCGCGCGCATCGTTGCTCGAGTCGCCAATCATCAGCGTGCGAGCCGGCTCGCTGCCGAGCGCTTTGCAGGTTAGCAGCAGCGGCAGCGGATCGGGCTTCTTGCGCTCGAAGGCATCGCCCCCGAACACCTGCGCGAAGAACCCGTCCAGCCCTTTGCGGGCCAGCAGCGGCTTGGCGAAGGCGGTGGGCTTGTTGGTCAGGCAAGCGAGCTTCAGGCCTGCGGCCTGCAGGCGCCGCAGCCCTTCCGGCACGCCGGGATAGACATCGGAGTGCTCGCCATTGATCGCCAGGTAGTGCCGCTGGTACAGCGCCCAGGCCTCGTCGTAGTGGCCGGCCGCGGCGCCGACCTGCGCCAGCGTCGTGCGGATCAGGTGCTCCGAGCCCTTGCCCACCGTGCGCTCGATGAAGGCCCGATCGACCCCCGGCAGCCGCAGCTCGGCCAGCATGCGGTTGAGCGCCGCGTCGAAGTCACCCACCGTGTCGACCATCGTCCCATCGAGGTCGACGATGGCAGCCTGCAGCGCGGTGCGCATCAGGCCAGCGCGCGGCGCATCGCGTCGATCACCGCGCGGTAGTCGGGCTGGCCGAAGATCGCGCTGCCGGCCACAAAGGTGTCGGCCCCGGCATCGGCCACGCGGCGGATGTTGTCGGGCTTGATGCCGCCGTCGACCTCCAGCACGATCTCGCGGCCGGTGGCGCGCTGGTGCTCGTCGATCTGGCGCCGCAGCGCCTCGATCTTGCGCAGGGCACTGGTGATGAAGCTCTGTCCGCCGAAGCCGGGGTTCACGCTCATCACCAGGACCAGGTCGACCTTGTCGATCACCCACTCGAGCACGTCGATCGGGCTGGCCGGGTTGAACACCAGGCCGGCACGGCACCCGGCGTCCCTGATCAGCTGCAGCGTGCGGTCCACATGCGTGCTGGCGTCGGGGTGGAAGCTGATCAGGTCGGCGCCTGCCTTGGCAAAGGCCTGCGCCAGCGCATCGACCGGCTGCACCATCAGGTGCACGTCGATCGGCACCCGGCCGCCGTCGGGCCGCACCGCGTGCTTGCGCACCGCCTCGCAGATCATTGGGCCGAAGGTGAGGTTCGGCACGTAGTGGTTGTCCATCACGTCGAAGTGGATCCAATCGGCGCCGGCGGCGATGACATCGCGAACCTCGCGGCCCAGATCGGCCAGGTCGGCGGACAGGATGCTCGGAGCAATGCGAAAGGTGCGTGACATGGGCAACCAAGTTCTGGGGGAGGTGGGATTTTCTCAGGGTTTCCTAGAATGCCGGGCATGACGCGCCCCGAATTCAGCTGCACAGTCGCCGTCCGAACCCTGCAGGAACAGACCGATCCGGCGCAGCAGCGCTACGGCTACGCCTACACGGTGACCATCCGCAACACTGGCGATGTCAGCGCACAGCTGATCGCCCGGCACTGGGTGATCACCGACCACCGCGGCCAGGTGCAGCAGGTGCGTGGCCTCGGCGTGGTCGGCCACCAGCCATTGCTGAAGCCGGGCGAACAGTTCGAATACACCAGCTGGGCTCAGATCGCCACGCCGCAGGGTTCGATGCAGGGCACCTACTTCTGCATCACCGAAGACGCGCATTGGTTCGAAGTGCCGGTGTCCGAATTCGCGCTGGCCGACGCGGCCGCGCTGCACTGAAGCCCGGATGGCCGAGGCAGCCTGGGACCTGACCGCGCTGCTCAACGCAGCGGACCCGAAAGCCCCGCGTCCCGAGCGCCACCTGTGGCTGGTGCGGCTGGTGGAGTGGCTCCGCCACGGCGAAGCCGAGCGCGAGGCGGGCGAAACCCCGCGGCCGGTGCTGCGCCTGCGGCACCTGATGAACGTGCTGGAGCGCCACGACGAGCCGCGCCAGCGCATCGTCGCGCTGCTGGCGCGCTTCTGGCGCGAGACGGACGTGGCGACGCTGTTCGCCGACTTCGGCTTCACCGCCCGGCGCGACCTGTGGGGCGAACTGGGCGAACGGCTGGGCCAGCGCTTCCTGCCGGTGACCCCCGACACCGACGACCTGGCCACGCTGTTCCAGCTGCTGTTCACCGACGATGGCGATGCGGCCTGGCTGCGCGCGATCGACGAGCCCACGCTGGGCCGCCTGGCTGCCCTGCTGGATGCCGCGCGCACCACCGGCGACGCCACGCCGGCAGCACAGGACGACTGGCGCCAGCCGCTGCTGCAGGCGATGACCTGGCTGGTGAGCGCGATCCGCGCCGCGGCCTTCGCGCCGCCGCTGCGCCAGCGCATGAGTCCGGAGCTGCTCGCCGATCGCCCGTTCGAGCAGCTGGTGCGCGCCGGCGAGGCGCTGGCCGACGCCGTTCGCCAGGGCAGCCCCGAAGCCATCCGGCCGCCGGCGACCTTCCTGCTCGCGCTGCTCGAGCGCTGCCACCAGGCGGCCGACAGCGTCACCGCGCACCTCGAAGAACACGGCGTCTCGGTGCACATCGTGTTCGAGCTCGAGCAGCTGCTGGCACGCATCCGCCGCGTCGAATCGGTACTGGGGCTGCTGCTGTCCGAGCATCCGCAACGCGAGCTGCAGTCGCTGGTGGCCGAGCTGGTGTCCCTCTCACGCGAAAGACGCAGCCTGCGCGCACTGCTGGCGCGCCAGTACTCGCTGCTGGCACGCAAGGTGGCCGAGCGCCATGCCGAGACCGGCGAGCACTACATCACCCGCACGCGCGGCGAATACCGCCAGATGCTGCGCGCCGCGGCCGGCGGCGGGCTGGTCATCGCCGGCACCACCTTCCTGAAGTTCGCGATCCTCGCGCTCGGGCTGGCACCGTTCTGGGCCGGTTTCGGCGCCGGGCTGAACTACGCGTTCAGCTTCCTCGTCATCCACCTGTTGCACTGGACGGTGGCGACCAAGCAGCCGGCGATGACCGCGCCGGCGATGGCCGAGAAGCTGGCCGACGTGCGCGACGATGCCGCGGTGGAGCGCTTCGTCGACGAGGTGGCGCACCTGGTGCGCTCGCAGATGGCCGGCATCGTGGGCAACCTGGCCCTGGTCATCCCTGCCGTGCTGATCGTGCAGTGGCTGGCCTGGTGGATGCTCGGCCGGCCGCTGGTGAGCGAGCATGACGCGCAGTACGTACTGAAGTCGATCACGCTGCTCGGGCCCACGCCGTTCTATGCCGCCTTCACAGGCGTGCTGCTGTTCGGCAGCAGCCTGGTGGCCGGCTGGGTCGAGAACTGGTTCGTCTACCACCGGCTCGACAGCGCCCTGGCCTACCACCCCGCCCTGGTCGCGCGGGTCGGCGCCGCCCGCGCGCAGCGTTGGGCCGCCTGGTGGCGGCGCAATGTCTCGGGGCTGGCGGCCAATGCCTCGCTGGGCCTGCTGCTCGGTCTGGTGCCCACGCTGCTGGCCTTCGTCGGCCTGCCGATCGAGGTGCGGCACGTCACGCTGTCCACCGGCCAGCTGGCCGCAGCGGCCAGCACGCTGGGCTGGGGCACGGTGGCGCAACCGGCGTTCTGGTGGTGCGCCGCCGCGCTGCTGCTCACCGGCGTGCTGAACCTGGGCGTGAGCTTCTGGCTGGCCCTGCGCGTGGCGCTGCGCTCGCGCGGCATCACGCTGCACGACCGGCAGCGCCTGGCCGCCGCGCTGCGGCGCCGCCTGCGCCGGCAGCCGCGCAGTTTCCTGTTACCGGCGTGAATCGGCGCCGTTCGACCCTTCGTCGCGGCGCTCGCCACCGCGGCGGCCGTGGAACATGGTCCACCAGACGATGAAGACAAAGATCAGGCCGGCGCCCAGGGCCTCCAGCAGAATCACCCACATGACAGCATTTCCCCGGTGGATCGCGGCGGCGGCGATTCTAGGGGCCGTGTCCGCCTGCACGCTGGCACCGTCGCCGACGCCCGAGCGGCCCAGCCATCCGACACCCGCCCCGCCGACCCGGCCAGGACCCGGCGGCCCGCCCATCGAGCGCCCCGGCGCGCGCTGGGTGCCCGTGGACTGGACGGAGCTGCCCGGCTGGACCGAAGACCGTGTGGCCGAGCTGTGGCCCGCCTTGCGCCAGGGCTGCGGTAAGCCGCCGACAGCGTGGGTCGCGCTGTGCGAGCGCGCCGCGCGCTTCAACCCGGCCGACGACAGCTTCGCGCGCGAGTTCCTGCAGCAGGAACTGCGGCCCTACCGCATCGAGGCCCGGGACGGCGCGACGCAAGGCCTGGCCACCGGCTACTTCGAGCCGCTGGTCGCCGCGAGCCGCCGACCGCAGGGCGCGTTCACGGTACCGCTGTACCGGCCGCCCGCCGACCTGGCCACGCGCCGTCCGTACTGGACCCGCCAGCAGATCGACAGCCTGCCCGCTGCGCGCGCCAGCCTGCGCGGGCAGGAGATCGCCTATGTCGCCAGCCCGCTCGATGCGCTGGTGCTGCAGATCCAGGGCTCGGGCCGGCTGCGCATCACCGAACCCGACGGCAGCGAGCGCACCGTGCGCGTGGCCTATGCCGGGCACAACGAGCAGCCGTATCGCTCGGTGGGGCGCTGGCTGATCGAGCAAGGCGAGCTGCGGCCCGATGCCGCCTCGTGGCCGGCAATCCGCGACTGGGGCCAGCGCGCCCGGCCCGAGCGGCTGAACGAGATGCTGTGGAGCAACCCGCGCTTCGTGTTCTTCAAGGAAGAAGCGCTGCCCGATGACCCGCCTGGCCCGCGCGGCGCCGCCGGCGTGCCGCTGACGGCCGGCCGCTCGGTGGCCGTCGACCCGAGTGCCGTGCCCTACGGCACGCCGCTGTGGCTGGACACCACCGAGCCGCTGTCGAGCACGCCGCTGCGGCGGCTGGTGCTGGCCCAGGACACCGGCACCGCGATCACCGGCGCCGTGCGCATCGACTACTTCTGGGGCACCGGCCAGCAGGCCGAGCAGCAGGCCGGGCGCATGAAGCAGCCGCTGCGCGTCTGGGCACTCTGGCCAAAATAATCAGCCCCGGCCGTCTGGCGGCCGCCCCCAAGGGGCTGATTCAACCCGACCGGGCAACCCGGATCGGGTTGAACGGCTTCGATCGTGACCGCGCGCCCCTGGCCGCTGCGCGGCCTGTCCCCTGCCGGGGAGACAGCGCGGCACCGCCGCCGCTCATTCCGGCCGCAGCGTGATGCGCAGCTGCCATTCCTGCGGCGCGGCCGGTTCGGTGCTGCGGGCCAGCGGCGTCCAGCGGTCCAGCGGCACCGCCAGGCTGGTCTCCAGCTTCGTCTCGCTGTCGGCGCCCGCCTGAGCCGCGGACACCCGCAGCTGCACCGGCTGCGCGCCGCCGGGCCAGCGCGGCCAGACCTCGATCTGGCGCCATGACAGGCGCTGCGGCTGGCGCAGCATCACGCCGGCCCGCGGCTGCGCCGCGCTGGCCGCCGCTGTCGGCGCGCGGCCGGTGGTGGCCGTGGGCAGGCTGGCCCACACCGCTTCGACCTCGGGTTCGCCGGCCTCGCTGCGTTGCACGCGCAGCCAGGCCCGCTCGCCATTGGCCACCTGCACCTGCAGCAGCGGCGGAGCCTCGGCGGCCGCGCTGCCACTGCGCAAGGTGACGCTCGGCCCGGCATCGATGCGGCCACCGGTGCCCACCACCACGCTGCCCGGCGGCAACGCGGCGCCCGCGCCGGCGCCGGGCGCGGTGCGCGTGGCGGTGCCCAGCACCGGTGCCGCCGGCAGCGGCACCTGGCGCAGTTCCACCAGCAACTGACGCGCAGGCAGCGCGGCGGGGGCAGCCGGCGTGTTGCTCGCCGCCCGCAGCTCCGGTGCCATGCCGGACGCCAGCGCGCCCACCAGGCAGGCCGCCAGCATCGCCTTCAGGTGCTTCAGCGGCAGCGCCGCACCGGCCTTCACCTCGCCGAGCGAGAAGCTGGTGTGGATGTCCTTCACGTTCGGCAGCTTGAACAGGGTGTCCATCGACCAGCGCGAGTACGCGTCGAGGTCGGTGGCCACCACATGCAGCTCGAAGGTGCCGGCGCCACTGATGTAGTGGCAGGCCACCACCTCGGGCCGCGCCCGGATGGCCTGCTCCAGGGCCTCGATCGCCGAGGCATTGTTGCGCTCGGCATCCACCCGCACGAAGGCCAGCACGCCCAGGCCGATGCGGCGGCGGTCGATCTCCGCCCGGTAGCCGGTGATGTAGCCCTGCGCCTCCAGCCATTTCACTCGGCGCCAGGTGGGTGCGGCCGACAGCCCGATGCGCGAGGCCAGCTCGGCATTCGACAGCCGCGCATCGCGCTGCAGCTCGTCGAGGATGGCGACGTCGTAGCGGTCGAGGTCGGTGCCATGAACCTCGTCGGGCTCGGGCGCGCTGGCCGTCCGTGTTTTCCCTGGACCGGGCTTGTTGAGCGCATTCCTTTCTTTGGTAGCCATGTTTCGAGCCTGTTTGTTGCTGGGAGTGTGCCTGCGCGAGCAAACAAAGAAAAGACTTCGCAGGCCGGTTTCCCTACACTGCCTGCCATTCGCGCGCTGATGCGCGCCCCCTTGTTTTGCCCGCCGCCGCCAGGAGCAAGTCGCCCATGAATGCCCCGCTACCCGAGTCGATCCGCAAGGCCCTCGAGAGCGTCACGCTCGACGACAAGTACCAGCTCGACCATGGCCGCGCCTTCATGAGCGGCGTGCAGGCGCTGGTGCGGCTGCCGATGCTGCAGCGCCAGCGCGACGCGGCCGCGGGCCTGAACACCGGCGGCTTCATCAGCGGCTACCGCGGCTCGCCGCTGGGCGGCTATGACCAGGCGCTGTGGGCCGCGAAGAAGCACCTCGCGCAGAACAACATCGTGTTCCAGCCCGGCGTCAATGAAGAGCTCGGCGCCACCGCGGTGTGGGGCACGCAGCAGCTCGACCTGTACCCGCAGAGCAAGAAGTTCGACGGCGTGTTCGGCATCTGGTACGGCAAGGGCCCGGGCGTCGACCGCTGCTCCGACGTGTTCAAGCACGCCAACATGGCCGGCACCGCGAAGCACGGCGGCGTGATCGCGATCGCCGGCGACGACCATGTGAGCAAGAGCTCGACCGCCGCGCACCAGAGCGACCACATCTTCAAGGCCTGTGGCCTGCCGGTGTTCTTCCCGTCCAACGTGCAGGACATCCTCGACATGGGGCTGCACGCCTTTGCGATGAGCCGCTTCGCCGGCGTGTGGTCGAGCATGAAGACGATCCAGGAGGTCGTCGAATCCTCGTCCTCGGTGATCGTCGACGCCGACCGCGTGAAGATCGTGCTGCCGGAAGACTTCCAGATGCCGCCCGGCGGCGTGCACATCCGCTGGCCCGATCCGCCGCTGGAGCAGGAAGCGCGGCTGATGGACTACAAGTGGTACGCGGCGCTGGCCTACGTGCGCGCGAACAAGCTGAACCACAACGTGATCGCCGGGCCGAACGACCGCTTCGGCATCATCGCCAGCGGCAAGGCCTACAACGACACCCGCCAGGCGCTGGCCGACCTGGGGCTGGACGATGCCACCTGCCGTCGACTGGGCATCCGGCTGCACAAGGTCAACGTGGTGTGGCCGCTGGAAGCCACCATCACGCGCGAGTTCGCCCAAGGGCTGCAGGAGATCCTGGTCGTCGAGGAGAAGCGCCAGGTCATCGAGTACCAGCTGAAGGAAGAGCTCTACAACTGGCGGCCCGACGTGCGGCCGAACGTGCTGGGCAAGTTCGACGAGCCCGGCGACGGCGCCACCGGCGGCGAATGGTCGATGCCCAACCCGAGCGACAACTGGCTGCTGCGCGCCAAGGCCGACCTGACGCCGGCGATCATCGCCAAGGCCATCGCCAAGCGGCTGAAGAAGCTGGGCGTCGATGCCGACACCGTGCGCCGCATGGACGAGCGCCTGGCGGTCGTCGACGCGAAGGAAGCCGCGCTCGCGGCGATGAAGTCCGACACCGGCGAGCGCACGCCCTGGTTCTGCTCGGGCTGCCCGCACAACACCTCGACCCGCGTGCCCGAAGGCTCGCGCGCGGTGGCCGGCATCGGCTGCCACTACATGACGGTGTGGATGGACCGCAGCACCAGCACCTTCACGCAGATGGGCGGCGAGGGCGTGCCCTGGGTCGGCCAGGCGCCCTTCACCACCGACAAGCACATCTTCGCCAACCTCGGCGACGGCACCTACTTCCACAGCGGCCTGCTGGCCATCCGCCAGAGCATTGCCGCGGGTGTCAACATCACCTACAAGATCCTCTACAACGACGCCGTCGCGATGACCGGCGGCCAGCGCGTCGGCGAGCGGCCCGAGGGCCACTCGGTGCTGCAGATCATGAACAGCGTGATCTCCGAAGGCGTGAAGAAGCTGGTGATCGTCACCGACCAGCCCGAGAAGTACGCCGGCGCGCCGCTGGCCCCCGGTGTCACCGTGCACCACCGCGACGAGCTCGACCGCCTGCAGCGCGAGCTGCGCGAAATCGAGGGCTGCACCGCGCTGATCTACGACCAGACCTGCGCCACCGAGAAGCGCCGCCGCCGCAAGCGCGGCACGATGGCCGAGGCCGACAAGCGCGTGGTCATCAACGAACTGGTGTGCGAAGGCTGCGGCGACTGCTCGGTGCAGAGCAACTGCCTCAGCGTCGAGCCGGTGGAGACTGAGTTCGG
>CAZXLI010000254.1:0-10161 GCA_964641795.1 uncultured Bordetella sp.
CGCCGGCCAGCGCAGTGCACCAGGGTTTGCCTTGCATTGCTTGTGCGGGTTGGACTTTCGAGACCGATGCACGCGGTTGTGCTGACTTTGGGCATTGCCTTCTTCACGCGATGAGTGGTGACCGTGCGCTGGCCGCCGAAGGACGGACGGCCCACGCCGACCTTGCCAATGACCCGATGCCAGAGACCTGGCAGACACTGAACCTGACTTCGACCGTCCGATGAGGCGAGGAGCTTGACCGGCGCGCACTGGCTACCTGCGATGCTGCGAGTTGAAGTGGCTGTATTGCTCCGAGGCCTAACGTGATTTCGGGATCAACAAAGCATGTCAACAGCTAGACATTTGCGTCGATGTTTGGATGGCTGGGCAATGAGTGTCTATCGCTGGCGATGTTTGCTGCGTGGTCGAACCCGTCCCTCGAGACCAAGTTTGCGAACTGCCCAACCTTGAATCTGCCATGCCTTTTGATGGGCGTCCCATTCTGCGCCATGCCGCTTGACGAGCGCGCGCAGCGCAGTCTCTTCGTAGCCGACCTGGATGATGAAGGTCTTGTGATTGAAGTGGCGGCCGGCGCTCGGGGCACTTTCGACGACGAGTTCAACCGTCGTGTAGCGTTCCAGGCCGGTGGCATCCTGTCGGTAGCGGACGCAGACGAGGTCGGCGCCAAAGCGCTTGCCGAGACGCAGGGTGCCGGCCACTCCGGGCCACAGGGTCTTCACGACGCGGCTGGATCGCATCGGCGTGGCGGCAATGGTTTTCGTCGAGGTGCGACGCGGCAAGTCGGCGGCTGCATTTGCGACGTTCGGGTGACGTTGGGGGCGAAAGTCGTCGGGTTGCGTTGTCATGGGCTCTTCCTTCCGATCGTGGACAGCCTGAGACGGCTTGCTTGGCGTCGGCACTTCTGATACTGTTGTTTTGTACAGTATCGATGACTGAGGCGCAAGTGAAAGAGCCAGGTTCAGGCAGAACGCGAAGCACGACGCAGGGGGCCGCCGCCGTTGGAGACCGGCCACCCCGCCTGCTCGACCTCCTGCGCCAGCAGATCCGCTACATGCACTACAGCCTGCGCACCGAGGAGGCCTATGTCTACTGGGTGCGCGCCTACATCCGCTTCCACGGCTTGCGGCATCCGGCCGAGTTGTCGAATGCCGAGGTCGAATCCTTCCTGACCTGGCTGGCCACCGAGCGCAGCGTGGCACCCAATACCCACAAGCAGGCCTTGTCGGCGCTGTTGTTCCTGTACCAGAAGGTCTTGCGCATGGACCTGCCCTGGCTGGCCGAGATCGGGCGGCCCCGGCAGCAACGGCGCCTGCCGGCGGTGCTGTCGCAGGACGAAGTCGGCCGCCTGCTGGCTGCGCTGGACGCGCACGACCGGCTGCAGGGGCTGATCGGCCGCGTGCTCTACGGCACCGGCATGCGCCTGACCGAAGTGCTGCGCCTGCGGGTCAAGGACATCGATTTCGATCGGCGGGCGATCATCGTGCGCGAGGGCAAGGGGGCCAAGGACCGGGTCGTGATGCTGCCGGCCTCGCTGCAGGCGCCGTTGCGGTACCAACTGGCGCAGGCGCGGGACGTCTGGTCCGCCGATCGCGAGGCGGGTGTCTCGGGCGTGCATCTGCCACATGCGCTGGCGCGCAAGTTCGCCCGTGCAGACAGGGCCTGGGCCTGGTTCTGGGTCTTCCCGCAGGCCACGCTGTCGGCGGATCCGCGCAGCCCCGAGGGCGCGGCCGTGATGCGGCGCCATCACTGGCACGACCAGACCTTCCAGCGCTGTTTTCGCGCCGTGCTGCCGCACGCCAGGATCGACAAGCCGGCCACGCCGCACACGCTGCGCCACTCGTTCGCCACGCATCTGCTGCAGGCCGGCTACGACATCCGCACGGTGCAGGAATTGCTGGGCCACGCCGATGTCAGCACGACGATGATCTACACCCACGTGCTGAAGCTCGGCGGCGGCGCCGTGCGCAGCCCCCTCGACAGTCTGCTGGGGGCTGTGTCGCCGCCGGCAACCCGCGTCATGTCCCCAGGCTCGGCCCATGATTTCGACGACACGCTGCTGCCGCATGGCAGCTTTCACACCCGCCATGCCCGCGAACCCGAGCCGTGCTATCGCTGGACTGCTGCCCCCCGTACGCCGAACTGCTCTGCTGCAGCAACTTCAGTTTCCTGACCGGTGCTTCGCATCCCGAGGAACTGATCGCGCAGGCGCAGGCGTTGGGCTACGCGGCGCTGGCCATCGCCGACGAATGCTCGCTGGCGGGCGTCGTGCGTGCGCATGCAGCCGCCGCCGAAGTTGGCTTCAAGCTCATCATCGGCACACAGATGCGCCTGCAGGCGCCGACGATGGACGCCCCGTTGCTCGAGGCTGCCTGCGAAGTCGGCGATGAGGCGGCAGGCGAAACGCCGGTGGCGCAAGACGCTGCAGAAGCCAACCTGCTGGCGCTGCCGGCTGCCGAGATGCGCCTGCTGCTGCTGGCCACGTCACAACGGGGTTATGCGCTGCTGTCGCGCTGGATCACGCTGGCTCGGCTGCGGGCCGGCAAGGGCGAGTACCGCGCCTGCCCGGAAGACCTCGAAGGCCGCACGCCCGGGGCCCTGTTCCTGGCCGGACTGCCCGACTGCCTGGCGGTCCTGCTGCCCGAGCCGCAGCAGTCGTTCTCGACGATGTACGCCCAGGCCGCCTGGTTGCGCCGCTGGTTCGGCGACCGGGCCGCGCTGGGCATGGCAATGCTGTGCCGACCGGAGGAGCCGCGCCTGCAGCGCCGGCTCGAGCGGCTGGCGGCCTTCACCGGCCTGACGATCACCGCGGTCGGCGATGTGCTGATGCACAGCCGCGCCCGCAAGCCGCTGCAGGACGTGCTCACCGCCACACGCCTGCGCCTGCCGGTCAGCGCCTGCGGCGAGGCGCTGGGCGCCAATGGCGAGGCGCATCTGCGGCCGCGCGACCGGCTGGCCCAGTTGTACCCGGCCTCGTGGATGGACGCCGCGGTGGCGCTGGCGGCGCGCTGCCGTTTCTCGCTGGCCGAACTGGCCTACCAATACCCGCGCGAGATCGTGCCCGAGGGCTACGAGCCTGCGGACTGGCTGCGTCACCTGTGCGAGCAGGGACTGCGGGAGCGCTTCCCCGATGGGGTCGAAGCCGAGGTGCGCGCGACGCTGGAGAAGGAGCTCGCGTTGATCGCCCAGCTCCAGTTCGAGCCCTATTTCCTCACCGTGGCCGATGTCGTGCGCTGGGCCCGCAGCCAGCGCATCCTGTGCCAGGGACGGGGCAGCGCGGCCAACTCATTGGTGTGTTATTGCCTTGGCGTCACCGAAGTCAGTCCGCGCCGGGCCACGCTGCTGTTCGAGCGCTTCGTGTCGGTCGAGCGCAAGGAGCCACCGGACATCGACATCGATTTCGAGCACCAGCGCCGCGAAGAAGTCATCCAGTACATCTACCGCAAGTACGGCCGCCACCGTGCGGCGCTGACCGCCGTGGTCATCAGCTACCGGCCGCGTTCGGCCCTGCGCGATGTCGGCCGTGCACTGGGCATGGACCCCGACCGCATTGCCGGCGTCTCGCGCGGCCAGCATTGGTTCGATGGCCGCGAGATCTCGCCCGAGCGCCTGCGCGAGAACGGCATCGACCCCGATTCCGCGATCTGCCGGCACTGGGTGTCGCTCACCCGCGAACTGATCGGCTTCCCGCGCCACCTGAGCCAGCACCCCGGCGGCTTCCTGATCGCGCGCGACGACATCGCCGACCTGGTGCCGGTGGAGAACGCCGCGATGGAGAACCGCACGGTGATCCAGTGGGACAAGGACGACCTCGACACGCTGCGGCTGCTGAAGGTGGACATCCTCGCGCTGGGCATGCTCAGCGCGATCCGGCGTTCGCTCGACTTCATCGCGCTGAAGACCGGCCGCCGCGTGTCGATGGCCACGCTGTCGGACGCGGCCGACGACCCTGCGGTGTACGACATGCTCTGCCGCGCCGACAGCGTCGGCGTGTTCCAGGTCGAGAGCCGCGCGCAGATGAGCATGCTCCCGCGCCTGCAGCCGAAGAGCTACTACGACCTGGTGGTGCAGGTGGCCATCGTGCGGCCGGGTCCGATCCAGGGCGGCATGGTGCACCCGTACCTGAAGCAGCGCGATCGGCTTCGGCTCGATCCCGGGGCCGCGCTGGACCTGCCCGCGGCCGATCTCGAGCCTGCGCTGGCGCGCACGCTGGGCATCCCGATCTTCCAGGAGCAGGTGATGCAGATCGCGATGATCGCCGCCGACTTCACCGCCGGTGAAGCCGATCAGCTGCGCCGCGCGATGGCCGCCTGGAAGCGCAAGGGCGGGCTGGGCAAGTTCTACGATCGGCTGGTTGGCCGGATGAAGGCCAAGGGCTACCCGGAAGAATTCGCCGAGCGCATCTTCAAGCAGATCCAGGGCTTCGGCGAATACGGATTCCCGGAAAGCCATGCCGCCAGTTTTGCGCTGCTGGTCTATGTCAGCGCGTGGATCAAGCACCACCATCCGGATGCCTTCCTG
Organism: uncultured Bordetella sp.; assembly: GCA_964641795.1. Lineage (GTDB taxonomy): Bacteria > Pseudomonadota > Gammaproteobacteria > Burkholderiales > Burkholderiaceae_C > Pseudaquabacterium. The sequence continues at coordinate 4,519 of CAZXLI010000254.1, forward strand.
GCCGGGCTGCTGAACAGCCAGCCGATGGGCTTCTATGCCCCGGCGCAACTGGTGCGAGACGCCCGAGCCCATGGCGTCGAGGTGCGGCCGGTCGATGTGCTGCGCAGCGAATGGGACACGGTGCTCGAGCCCGACGAGCACGCTGCGCCAGGGGGTTCGCTCAGCCCGGTGCGGCTGGGCTTCGGCCGCCTGCTGGGCTTCCGCGAAGCCGATGCCCTGCGCCTGGTGGCTGCACGCGCCGAGGGGCCCTTCGAGGGCGTCGAAGACCTGGTGCGCCGCGCCGGGCTCGACGCCCATGCGCTGCAGTTGCTGGCCCAGGGCGATGCGCTGGCGCCGCTGGTCGGCCACCGGCACCAGGCGGCCTGGGGCGCGCGCGGCATCGACACCCGCGCCACGCAGCTGCTGCAGGCCACGCGCACGCAGGAAGCGGCCGCCGAGCTTGCCGCGCCGGCGCTGGGCGAGGAGGTCAATGCCGACTACCGCGCCACGGCACTCTCGCTGAAGGCGCATCCGCTCACGCTGCTGCGGCCGCGCCTGGCCGAGTTCCGCGTGCAGCCGGCGGCGGTGCTGGCCTTCTGCCGGCATGGCCAGCTGGCGCGGGCCTCGGGCCTGGTCACCCATCGCCAGCGGCCCGAAACGGCCAAGGGCGTGGTGTTCGTGACGCTGGAGGACGAGACCGGCGCGGTCAACGTGATCGTCTGGCCGGCGGTGGTGAAGGCCCAGCGCCAGGCCCTGCTCGGCGCGCGGCTGTTGACGGTGTACGGCGTCTGGCAGCGCCAGGGCGAGATCCGGCACCTGGTGGCCCAGCGCCTGGTCGACCACACCGGGCTGCTCGACGGGCTGGTCACGCGCAGCCGGGACTTTCATTGAAGGCGGGCGGCCGCGGCGCACAATCCGCGCAGCGTCCCGCCGAGTTGCTGCGCATGCCTTCCCACCGCAAATCTTCTGATCGCTCCGTGCCCGCCGTCGTCCCGGCCCGAACCGATGGCGAGCGGGGTGTCTCCGATCGCATCGCCGAAGCCGTGCTCGACCTGATCGGCCGCATCCCGTCCACGCACGAGCCGCGGCGCGGTGACACCGCCGACGCAGCGCGCGCCGCGCGTGAAGCCGCCCATGGCGCGGCAGCGCGCGCTGCGTTGGCCGCGGGCTCGCTGGCCCTGCCACCGGGCCCGCTGGGCTGGCTGACGGTGCTGCCCGAGCTGCTGACGGTGTGGAAGATCCAGTCCCAGATGGTGGCCGACATCGCGGCCATCTACGGCCGCTCGGCCACGCTGAACCGCGAGCAGATGCTGTACTGCCTGTTCAAGCATGCGGCCTCGCAGGCGCTGCGCGACCTGGTGGTGCGTGCCGGCGAGCGCTGGCTGGTGCGCAAGGCCTCGGCCGGTCTGCTGAAGACCATCGCCCAGCGCATCGGTGCGCGCTGGACCGAGCGCGCGCTGGGCCGCGGCGTCTCGCGCTGGCTGCCGGTGATCGGGGCGGTCGGCGTCGGGGCCTATGCCTACTACGACACCGCGCAGGTCGCGGCCACGGCCATCGCGCTGTTCGAGTCGGATGTGGAGGTGGTCGATGCCGAAGTACGGGCGGTCGACGAGGATCGCGCGGCGCAACCCGGGGTGGCCGCGTCATGATCGAGCCCGCTGCCACCCGCCGCTGGACGCCGCAGGACGGTGCCCGCCCCGAGCAGCTGATGATCCTGCTGCACGGTGCCGGCGGTGACGCGAACACCCTGGCGCCGCTGGCCGAGGTACTGCACCGCGCGTTCCCGAGGGCGCTGCTGCTCGCGCTGCAGGCCGCGGTAGCGTTCGACGAGGGCGGCGGCGCGCCGGGGCCGGGACGCCAATGGTTCTCGCTGCAAGGCATTTCCGAAGCCAACCGGCCCGGGCGCATCGCGCCGGTGCTGCCGGCGCTGCGCCAGGCCGTGCGCGAGGCCCAGCAGGCCAGCGGTGTCGGGCCGGCGGCCACCGCGCTCGTCGGCTTCTCGCAGGGCGCGATCCTGGCGCTGGAGCTGTCGGCACTGGAAGACGGCCTGGTCGGCCGCGTGCTGGCCTTCGCAGGCCGCTATGCCACGCTGCCGGAGCGGGCGCCCCGCTACACCACGATCCACCTGTTTCACGGGGCCGACGATGCGGTGATCCCCGCCGCCCAGGCACGCGCGGCGATGCAGCGGCTCGGCGAACTGCAGGGCGACGCGACGATCGACATCGCCAGCGGCGTCGGCCACGCCCTGCCGCCGGTGCTGATGGACTGCGCGCTGCAGCGCCTGCGCAGCCACATCCCGCACCGCACCTGGGCCGCGGCGCTGGGTGCGGTCCACGGGCTGGCCGAACGCAGCGCCGGGCAGGACGACTGAGGGCCCGGTCCGCCGGCACCGACCGTGGCGGCCGCTGCGTAAACTGCGCGGCCATGCTGTTCCTGATCTCGCCAGCGAAGACGCTGGACTACCAGACACCGGTGCCGGCCGCGCTGCGGCGCAAGGCCACCGAGCCCCTGTTCACGCCCCGCGCAGCCGAGCTGATCGCACAGTTGCGCCGCCTCGACGTGCCCGCCGTCGCCGGCCTGATGGATCTCTCCGACGACCTGGCCTCCTTGAACGTCGGGCGTTATGCCGCCTGGAGCCCCGAGGCCACCGACCGCAACAGCCGGCCGGCGGCCTGGGCCTTCGATGGCGATGTCTACGATGGCCTGTCCGCGCGCACGCTGGGCGCCACCGACTGGAACTGGGCCCAGCAGCATCTGGTGATCCTGTCGGGCCTGTACGGCGTGCTGCGCCCGCTGGACCGGCTGCAGCCCTACCGCCTGGAGATGGGCACGCGGCTGGCGACGAGCCACCATGCCGATCTCTACGGCTACTGGGCCGACACCATCGCCACGCACCTGAACGAGCGCCTGCAGCAGCAGGTGGGCAAGGCGCCGGTGATCGTCAACCTGGCATCGCAGGAGTACTTCCGCGCGGTCGACCGGCGCCGGCTGCAGGCACGCGTGATCGAGTGCGTGTTCGAGGACTGGAAGAACGGCGAGTACAAGATCATCAGCTTCTTCGCCAAGCGCGCACGTGGCGCGATGGCGCGCTGGGCGATCCGCGAGCGGGTCAGCGCGGTGCGCAGCCTGCGCCGCTTTGCCGAGGACGGCTATGCCTATGCCGACGACGCGTCCGCACCCGATCGCCTGGTGTTCCGCCGCCGGTTGCCTGAGACAATTGCGGCATGAAATCGCAAGTCGTCACGCCCGAATTGCGGCAGTGGATTCTCGAACAGGCCAAGGCCGGCTGCCGGCCCGAGGACGTGCTGGCTTCCATGCAGGCCAGCGGCTGGGACGAGGCGGTGGCCGAGCAGGCCCTGGAAGACACGCTGAGCCAGTTCCTGGCCGAGCGGGCGCAGCAGGCCGCGTTGCCGCCCCCGGTGCCGGTGCCGGGTCCCTTGCTCGAAGGCTCGCCCAGCCAGCTGGTCCTGAGCGACCGCACGGTGCAGGTGCTGCTGACGATGAACAACCCGCGGGTCGTGCTGTTCGGCGGCTTCCTGAGCGACGCCGAGTGCGATGCGCTGATCGACGATGCGCGTCCGCGCATGACACGCTCCGAGACCGTGGTCAACGCCACCGGCGGCAGCGAGGTGCATGGCTCGCGCACCAGCCATGGCATGTTCTTCGCCCGGGGCGAAACGCCGCTGTGCATGCGCATCGAGCAGCGCATCGCCGAGTTGCTGCGCTGGCCGGTGATCAACGGCGAAGGCCTGCAGGTGCTCCACTACGCGCCGGGCGCGGAGTACAAGCCGCACTACGACTACTTCGACCCGGCCCAGCCCGGCATGGCCAGCGTGCTCAAGCGCGGCGGCCAGCGCGTGGGCACCTTGTTGATGTACCTCAACACGCCGCCGCGCGGCGGCGCCACCGTGTTTCCGGATGTCGCGCTCGAAGTGGCGCCGATCAAGGGCCATGCGCTGTTCTTCAGCTACGACCGGGCCCACGCGGTCACCAAGACACTGCACGGCGGCGCGCCGGTGGTCGAAGGCGAGAAGTGGGTCGCGACCAAATGGCTGCGCGAAGGCGAATTCCGCTGAAGCAGCACGTCAACCGGCACCGCATCGGCCGCGTTATGGGCCGTGAGCACCCGCTCCCCCAACCCTAGGACGACCCTCACCATGAACAAGCTCCTCGCTGCCCTGATCGCCGCCACCATCTCCGCCGGCGCCTTCGCTCAAACCCCGGCCGCTCCGGCTGCCCCGGCTGCCCCCGCCGCCATGGAAAAGAAGGCTGCTGCCGAGCCGACCAAGAAGGCCAAGAAGGCCAAGAAGGCCAAGAAGGCCCCGGCTGCGAAGAAGACCCCGGCCTGATCGTTCGTCAGCGCTCAGCAAGCAAAAAGCCCGGCACTGCCGGGCTTTTTTGCTGGTCGTGGCGCGCGATCAGCGCTTCGGTTGCGTCAGCCGCGGGCCCGGCTTCGGCGCATCGCGCCGGCCGCTCGGCTGGCCATGAGGCGCAGGCTGGGTGGCGTGCCCGGCACCGCCCCGGTCATGCCGTGGTGCGACGGCTTGGCGCTGGTGATGGCCGCCACCGCCACCGCCACCCGCCGGCGGCGCGGCGCCGTCGCGGCGGACGTCCGGCCGGGGCGGGCGGGCATTGCCGCCGGCGCCCTGACGCGGCGCCTGGGCGTCGCGGCGCGCGCCTTCGTGACGCGGCTCCGAGCGGCCACCACCACCACCGCCGCCGCCATGCCGATGATGGCTGGCGCCGCCTCCGGCATTGCGGCGCGTGCCGCCCACACCGATGGTCATGCGCCCCAGCACGATTGGCTCGGCCTTCTCGCCGGCCGGCGGCTCGAAGCCCGGGACCACCTCGCGCGGGATGCTGCGCTTGATCAGCTTCTCGATGTCCTTGAGGAAGATCTCCTCGTCCACGCAGACCAGCGAGATCGCCTCGCCCTGCGCGCCAGCCCGGCCCGTGCGACCGATGCGGTGCACGTAGTCTTCCGGCACGTTCGGCAGCTCGTAGTTCACCACGTGCGGCAGCTGGTCGATGTCGATGCCGCGCGCGGCAATGTCGGTGGCCACCAGCACCTGCAGGTCGCCGCTCTTGAATTCGGACAAGGCCTTGGTGCGTGCGCCCTGGCTCTTGTTGCCGTGGATTGCCATCGCGCTGATCTCTTCCTTGTTCAGGAACTCGGCCAGCCGGTTGGCGCCGTGCTTCATGCGCGTGAACACCAGCACCTGGTGCCAGTCGCCCTGGCGGATCAGGTGCGCCAGCAGGTCCTTCTTGCGCTCGCGGCCCACCGGGTGCACCTTCTGCGCGATGGTGTCGGCGGTGGCGTTGCGGCGCGCCACCTCGATCAGCGCCGGGCTGTTCAGCAGCCGGTCGGCCAGCGCCTTGATCTCGTCGCTGAAGGTGGCGCTGAACAGCAGGCTCTGCTTCTTCTGCGGCAGCACCGCCAGCACCTTCTTGATGTCGTGGATGAAGCCCATGTCCAGCATGCGGTCGGCTTCGTCGAGCACGAAGATCTGCACCTGGCTCAGGTCCAGCGTGCCCTGCTGGTGGTGGTCGAGCAGCCGGCCCGGCGTGGCCACCAGGATGTCCACGCCCTTGCGCAGGCGGTCGATCTGCGGCTGCATGCCGACGCCGCCGAACATCACCATGCTGGTCAGCGGCAGGTACTTG
>CAZXLI010000255.1:0-10071 GCA_964641795.1 uncultured Bordetella sp.
TTGGAGGCAACCTCCTTGACCATCTGCGCGCCCATGTTCATCAGCTTGTCCTTGAGCTCGATCTCCTTGGCCACCGAGACACCGTCCTTGGTGACGGTGGGGGCGCCAAACGAGCGCTCGAGCACCACGTTGCGGCCCTTGGGGCCCAGCGTGACCTTGACCGCGTTGGCCAGGATGTTCACGCCTTCGACCATGCGGTGGCGCGCGTCAGCGCCGAAGACAACGTCTTTTGCTGCCATGTTGTTTCTCTCCAGGAATCAGTTGGGGGTAGCGGAATACCGGGGCCGGATTACTTCTCGACCACCGCGAAGAGGTCTTCCTCGCGCATGACCAGCAGTTCGTCGCCATCGACCTTGACGGTCTGGCCGCTGTACTTGCCGAACAGCACGCGGTCACCCACCTTGATGTTCAACGCCACGAAATCACCCTTGTCGTTGCGCTTGCCGGGACCGACGGCCAGTACTTCACCCTGGTCGGGCTTTTCGGCGGCGTTGTCGGGGATCACGATGCCCGAGGCAGTCTTGGTTTCGTTTTCCAGGCGCTTGACGATCACTCGATCGTGCAACGGACGAAGTTTCATCACATCTCCTTGATGTCGCAGTCAGCTGAAACAGGCGAGCGCTCTGTAAGTGAGCGCCCATTCGCATGTTTGGGAAGGCCGGCAAGCCGCGGCTGCCGAACTGTTAGCACTCAAGCTTGTCGAGTGCTAGCAACTGGATTATAGGGACGCGGCGAGGCGCTTCAAGAGGCCGCCCCCAAAGATGATCTTCATGAGGCGCTGCTGCCGCCGACGTCGTCCGGGTCCGGCTGAGCGGCGCCGACGCGGTAGCGCTCGCTGGCCCAGGCACCGAGGTCAACGCCGCGGCAGCGCTCGCTGCAGAACGGGCGCCACCGGTTCTCTGGGGCAAACACCGCCTGCTGCCCGCAGGTGGGGCAGCGAACAAGGCGTGCCGGGCGCGCACCGCCAACAGGGTCTCCGGAACGCTTGTTCATCGCTTGCAGCGCCAGGCTCAGGAGCAGAGCGTCAACTCGAACGCGGTGTCTTCGTTGGCCGGGCGCATGCGTCCGTCTGGCTCGCAGCGCATCAGGCGAATCGATACCATCAACCGGTGGCCGGTGATCTCGGGGATCAGACCGGTGGTTTCGTCAATGCGCAGCCTCAGCAACTGGTAGCTGCGACCTTGCGGCAGACTTTGCTGGTACTGGCCACCCGTGCTCATCACCTTGTGCGGCGCGCCCGCGTCGCGCAGCAGTTGCAGCAGCACCTGAAGCGCCTCGGCCAGGGGGGCCATCGTGGCCACCCAGCCATTCAGGTCGGCACGTCGTTGAGCGCCGTCCTTCTGCTGCCAGGCATAGTAGGCGGGAAGGTCGAACTCGCAGGTTCCACCGGGAATGCTGATACGGCTGCGCACGCTCATCAGCCATTCATTGCTCGACAGCGACTGGGCAGCCTTGCCGGCCTGATGGTTCAGGCCGTCGAAGGCATGGTCGATCCGGCCGATGACCTGGTCAAGTGCTGCTTCCGAGACCTGCGGGCTGCCGCGGTAGGCCAACAACTGGGCCTTGTGACGCTCGAGCTCCTTGAGCAGATCCGACTTCAGGTCGGCGCGGGCCGAGACATCCATGATTTCGAACAGGGTGACCAGCGCGAAATGGTGGTCCACCGCGGCCTCGCGCGGCATCAACTGGCCAAGCCGGTCGAACAGATGCTCCAGCCGAAGCATCGTGCGGATGCTCTCGTTGAACGGGTACTCGTACAGAACCAAGGGACGCTTTCGTGTCAGCCGGCGGCGGGATGGCTGGCCGCATCAAAGGATTGTTTCACAGCGCCTGCGCCGGAAGTTGTCGGTCGGCCAGCCAGTGCTGCCACAGGCCCTCGACCTCGGATTTCAATCCCTCGAGCGGCAGGTTCTGGTTGTGGATCACCGCATCGGCGATGGCGCGTCGGCGCTCGCGCGACGCCTGCTGGGCGATCACGTGACGCACCTGTTCCTCGGTCCAGCCCGAACGGGACATGACGCGCTTGATCTGAACTGATTCGTCGCAGTCGACCACCAGGATGCGTTCACAGCGCGCACGCCAGTGGCTGGATTCGGTTAACAAAGGCACATCGAAGACCACCACACCACTCGCGTCGTCGGCCTGCTGCTGGGCGATGCGGCCGATCAGCGGATGCAAGATGCCCTCCAAGCGGCGCTTGGCGTCGGGGTCGGCGAAGACCAGCGCGCGCATCTGGCCGCGATCGAGCGCGCCTTCGGACGTGGCGACCTTGTCACCAAAGGCCTCGCGCAGCGCTGGCATCGCAGCGCCACCCGGCGCCGTGATCGCATGGGCAATGCCATCGGTGTCTACCACCGTCGCGCCCAGTGCGCGCAACATGCCGCCCACTGTGCTCTTGCCGCTGCCGATACCGCCCGTGAGGCCGATTCGCCACTGCAGGCGCCAGCCGTTCAGCCCGGCATCCACACGCGGCTCAACTGCTGGCCGTAGAACAGCGCTGCAACACCCCCGCCAGCCAGGTAGGGGCCGAACGGGATCGGTACGCTTCGGCCATGCCCGCGGGCCACGATCATGAAGATGCCGACCGCCGCACCCACCACGGACGAAAGCAGGATGATCGCGGCCAGCACCTGCCACCCGAGCAGGGCACCCAGCCCAGCCAGCAACTTGAAATCACCTTCCGCCATGCCTTCGACACGACGCACCAGCTTGTACAGCCGTGCCACCGCCCACAAGGAAAAATAGCCGAAGAAGGCACCCAGAGCGGCATCGGGCAGCGAGACCGGAATCCATTGCTGCCAGGCAGACACCAGCCCGAGCCCGACCAGTGGCAGCGTCAGGTCATCGGGCAGCAGGGTGGTGTCCAGGTCGATGAAGGCGGCAGCGACCAGCATGGCCATCGCCAGGCAGTACACCAGTGTTGCAGGGCTGGTGCCGAAGCGCAGGGCCACCGCCGCAAACAACGCGGCGGTCAGCAGTTCGATGATCGGGTAGCGCGCCGAGATGCGTGTGCCGCAGCCCGCGCAGCGACCGCGCAATCGCAGCCAGCTCAGCACTGGGATGTTCTCGTGCCACGCGATCACATGGCTGCATTTGGGGCAGCGTGATCGGGGGCGCGACAAGCTCAGTGGCGCCAGCTTGCCGACTTCATCGGACAGCGTCTTGCCGAAGGCGGCGAGTTCCGAGAGCCGCTTCGCGCCCGGGCCCAGCACCCGCTGCATGGCCGCCCCGTCCTGCAGATAGGCCGCAGCATCGCCGAGCCATTCCCGCTCCAGCAGCAGCGGCTTGCGGTGGATCACGACGTTCAGGAAGCTGCCGATCATCAACCCCAGCACGCCGAGGAGCAAGGGCGACAACAGCCATTCCCACACCAGGCCTTGCATGGGTGCTCAGACCACCGCACCGAGCTTGAAGATCGGCAGGTACATCGAGACGACGATGCCGCCGATCAAGACGCCCAGGATCACGATGATGAAAGGCTCCATCAGGCTCGACAGGCCCTTGACCATGTCGTCCACTTCTTCCTCGTAGAACTCGGCGGCCTTGCTCAGCATGTGATCGAGCGAACCGGCCTCCTCGCCGATGGCCGTCATTTGCAGCACCATGTTCGGGAAGACGCCGGTGGACTGCATCGCGGTGGTCAGCGCGGAGCCGGTCGATACGTCCCGCTGGATGGCCTGGGTGGCTTCTGCATAGACCGCATTGCCGGAGGCGCCCCCCACCGAGTCGAGGGCCTCGACCAGCGGAACGCCGGCCGCGAACATGGTGGCCAAAGTACGCGTCCAGCGCGCAATCACCGACTTGTTGATCAGCGATCCGAAAACCGGGATGCGTAGCAGCAGGCGGTCCATCACCATCTGCATCCTGGCGGAGCGTTTCCAGGTCTGGAAGAACATGTAGCTGCCGCCGATCAGCACACCGAAAATGATGTACCAGTAGGAGACGAAGAACTCGCTCATTGCGATCACGAACAGCGTCGGGGCCGGAAGGTCCGCGCCAAAGGACTTGAAGACGTCCTTGAAGGCGGGAATGACCTTGATCATGATCACCGTCAGAACGATGAACGCGACAACAATCACCGAGATCGGGTACATCAGGGCCGACTTGATCTTGCTCTTCAGGGCAAGCGTCTTTTCCTGGTAGATCGCCAGACGATCGAGCAGTGCTTCCAGAATGCCGCCGGCTTCGCCGGCCTCGACGAGGTTGCAGTACAGGCCGTCGAAGTGCATCGGGTGCTTGCGGAACGCCGCCGAAAGGCTGGTACCGGTTTCGACATCCGAGCGGATCTCGTTCAGCAACCGGGTCAACTTTGGGTTCGTCGCGCCGCGCGCCACGATGTCGAACGACTGCAGCAGCGGCACACCGGCCTTCATCATCGTCGCCAACTGGCGTGTGAACAGCGCGATGTCCTTCTGCTTGACCGACCGGCCGCCTGTCGTGCGACGCTTCTTCAGCTTGGTCAGCAGGATGCCCTGGCGCCGCAGGCTGGCGCTGACCGCTGCCTCGCCGCCGGCCCGCACCTCGCCACGAACGACCTTGCCGTTCTTGTCGCGGCCCTCCCACTCAAACACCATTTCCTTGATGCTTCTTGCGGCTTGTGCTGTCGCCATGGCTTCTCCGACGTTCCGATGTCACACGCGAGACCGCGAGGTCAGGCGTTCATTCATTGGTGGCAGCGATCACTTCCTCGAGCGTCGTGACGCCCAGGCGAACCTTGACCAAGCCGGACTGGCGCAGATCGCGCACGCCATCCTTGGCGGCTTGTTCGGCAATGTCGATGGCCGTGCCTTCGGCCAGGATGATGCGCTGCTGAGCTTCGGTGATCGGCATCACCTGGTAGATGCCAACCCGGCCTCGGTACCCGGCGTTGCAGGCTGAGCAGCCCACGGCACGATAGGGCTTCCAACTGCCGTCCAGATCCTCGGGCCGGTAGCCCGCGCGCAGCATTGCTTCGCGCGGATAGTCCGCCGCCTGCTTGCAGTTCTCGCACAGCCGTCGAACCAGGCGCTGCGCGGTGATCAGGATCACGCTGGAAGCAATGTTGAAGGGTGCGACGCCCATGTTCGCCAGACGGGTCAGCGTGGTCGGTGCATCGTTGGTATGGAGCGTCGACATCACCATGTGGCCAGTCTGGGCGGCCTTGATGGCGATATCGGCTGTCTCAAGATCTCGGATCTCGCCAACCATGATGATGTCCGGGTCCTGCCGCAAGAACGATTTCAACGCGGCTGCGAAGTTCAAGCCCGCCTTGTCGTTGACGTTGACCTGGTTGATGCCGGGCAGGTTGATTTCAGCTGGATCTTCGACGGTCGAGATATTGACGCCCGGCTGGTTCAGGATGTTCAGGCAGGTGTACAGCGAGACCGTCTTGCCTGACCCCGTGGGGCCCGTCACCAGCACCATGCCGTAGGGCCGCGAAATGGCCGCCAGCAGCCGCTCTTTCTCGATCTTCTCGTAGCCGAGGGCCTCGATGCCCAATCTGGCGCTGGACGGATCCAGGATACGGATGACGATCTTCTCGCCGAACAGCGTGGGCAGCGTGGAAATCCGGAAGTCGATGGCCTTGCTACCGAACTTCAGCTTCATGCGCCCGTCTTGCGGCACGCGCTTTTCCGAGATGTCGAGCCGGCTGATCACCTTGATGCGCGACGCCAGCTTCTCCTTGATGGCAATCGGCGGCTGGGTGATCTCACGCAACTCGCCATCAACCCGGAAGCGCACACGGTAGATGCTCTCGTAGGGTTCGAAGTGCAGGTCGGATGCCCGCATGTTGATCGCATCGATCAACATCTTCTGCAGGAAGCGAACGACCGGCGCGTCTTCGACATCCGACACCACCTCGGTGGTCTCGGCGGACGTGTCCTCTTCGGTAACGTCGAACTCGAAGTCCCCGCTGGCGATGTTCTCCAGCGTCTCGTTCGCGCTGGCGCCCTGCGACTCCAGCATCCGGGCGAGCTTGTCGTACTCGACGATCACCCATTCCGGCGACAACTGGGTGGCGAACTTGATGCGCTCGCCGGCCTCCTGATCGGTTGGATCGGCCCCACCAATGAACAGCCGACTACCACGCTTCGCCAGCGCAACGACCTGGTATTGCTGCGTCAGTTTGTTGTCGATGACGCCCTTGGGCATCTTTTCGACATCGACGGCGTTCAGGTCAACCAGCGGGACGGCCAACGTCGATGAAAGCGTGTGGGCCAGGTCGGATGCCGATACCGCACCGGAGGCGATCACCGACGCGACGAAGCCGATCTTGCGTTCGGTGGCGATCTTGGACAGGTCTTCGGCGGCCTTGGCGCTCAGCTTGCCGGCGTGCACAAGCACTCTGGCAACGCCAGAGAGGCTCGACTGAGGGCTTTCGACCAATGTATCCACGCGGCTTTCGCTCAGGCTGGCACTGTAGTGATCAAAACATGATCACCGATCCCTCGCAGACTGTAAACCGAAGAAGGATCCGGTTTCTCGCCCAGTTCACGCAAGGTTACCGCTCGACGACGGACATGCGGCGAGAGGGAAGCGCTGCAAAAGTGCAACAACTGGAGGGAAAGGACCAGGAAACTGGTCGGGGTGAGAGGATTCGAACCTCCGGCCTCTACGTCCCGAACGTAGCGCTCTACCAGGCTAAGCTACACCCCGAAAGGGCAGGTTGTGCGACGCTGAAACAGCGTGTGGATCCTGCCAGACTTCAGTCAGGACGATCTCTCGACCGACCGAACACATAATTCTAGCAGAGCTTTTCGCGACTCCGATTCCGGCAGCGCATTCAGGCATTGCCTGGCCTTCGCTGCCTGTGCGCGAGCGGCTTCTCGCGTCGCCGACAAGGCGCCCGTTTCGCGTACGACGGTGATCACGTCGGCCAGGCGTTCGGTTTCACCACGCACGATGGCTTGGCGAATCATGTTGCGCTGCGCGTCGCTACCGCGCTGCATCGCCAGCAGCAGGGGTAGCGTGGGCTTGCCCTCGCGCAGATCATCGCCGACGTTCTTGCCCAGGGCGTGGGTGTCGCCCTCGTAGTCCAACAGGTCGTCGACCAGTTGGAAGGCGGTGCCGAGCGAACGGCCGTAGTCGGCGCAGGCTTCTTCCATCGCGTGGCTGGCATCGGCGAGCACCGCGCCCAGCCGGGCGCTGGCCTCGAACAACTTGGCCGTCTTGTAGCGGATGACCCGCAAGTAGTCGTCGACCGAAATGTCGGGGTCGTGCATGTTCATCAACTGCAGCACTTCGCCCTCGGCGATCACGTTGGTCGCATCGGCCAGCACCTCGAGCACACGCATCTTCTCGACGCTCACCATCATCTGGAAGGCTCGCGAGTACAGGAAGTCGCCAACCAGCACGCTCGCTGCATTGCCGAACAAGGCGTTGGCGGTCTGGCGTCCGCGCCGCAGCGATGACTCGTCGACCACGTCGTCATGCAGCAATGTTGCCGTATGGATGAATTCCACCGTGGCTGCCAGTTCGAAGCGGGCCGGCCCCTCGTAGCCAAGCGCCGAGGCAAACAGGAGTACCAGGCGCGGCCGGATGCGCTTGCCACCGGCGGAGACGATGTAGTGCGAGATCTGGTTGATCAGCACCACTTCCGAGGCGAGGCGGCGGTGGATCACCTCATCGACTTGCTGCATTTCGGCAGCCATCGGGTCGGCGACAGCCAGCGAAGGAGCGGAAAGGTCGGTCACGGTGCGCGCTGTAGTCAGCGCCAAATTATAGGGAGCGGCGATTTTGCGCGGCCGTTCGCTGCGGCTACCGTGCTGTAGGCGGCAGGTTCTGGTCGCCGTGCTAGAATCTCAGGTTCCTTCGGGCTTTCAGCGCCCGGAGGATCTTTGAAGTCATCCCTTTGCAAAAGAGGCACATATGTACGCGGTCATAAAAACCGGTGGCAAGCAATACAAGGTTGCTGCCGGCGAAAAGATCAAAGTAGAACAGATTGCTGCGGACGTGGGCCAAGAGATCACCATCGACCAGGTTCTGGCTGTCGGCAACGGCGCAGACCTGACCGTCGGGACTCCCTTGGTGGCCGGCGCCAGCGTGAAAGCCACGGTGGTTGCACACGGCAAGCACGACAAGGTTCGCATCTTCAAGATGCGCCGCCGCAAGCACTACCAGCGGCACGGTGGCCACCGCCAGCCGTATACCGAAATCCAGATCGGCGCCGTCAGCGTCTGAGCGCTCAGCAGGAGTTCTGAACCATGGCACAGAAAAAGGGCGGCGGCTCGACTCGCAACGGCCGCGATTCCCAACCCAAGATGCTGGGCGTCAAGGCCTTCGGCGGCGAGACGGTCTCGGCCGGCTCGATCATCGTGCGCCAGCGCGGCACCAAGTTTCATGCAGGCGTCAATGTCGGCATGGGCAAGGACCACACCCTGTTCGCGTTGGTCGATGGCCAGGTGAGCTTCGGCGTGAAGGGTGCGCTGAACCGCCAGACGGTCAACATCACCCCGGTCTGACGACTCCGTCAGGCTGTGAGCGCAAAGCCCCGGCCTGCCGGGGCTTTTGTTTTGTTCCAACCGCCCCGACACTGCAGCCATGAAGTTCGTCGACGAAGCCACCATCGATGTCGCAGCCGGCAACGGCGGGGCCGGCTGCGTCAGCTTCCGCCGTGAAAAATTCATTCCGTTCGGCGGGCCCAATGGCGGCGACGGCGGCAAGGGCGGCAGCGTGTTCGCGGTGGCCGATCGGAACCTCAACACGCTGATCGACTACCGCTACGCGCGTCGGCATGAGGCCCGAAACGGGGAGCCGGGCCGGGGCTCGGACCAGTTTGGCGCCGCAGCCGACGACATCGTGTTGCGCATGCCCGTCGGAACGATCATCAAGGACCTGGAGACGGACCAGGTGATCGCGGAATTGCTGCAGCCGGACGAGCCGGTGATGCTGGCCAAGGGCGGCGACGGCGGATTCGGCAATCTGCACTTCAAGAGCAGCACGAACCGCGCGCCCCGTCAAAAGACGCCTGGCTGGCCGGGGGAACAGAAGAAGCTCAAGCTCGAACTGCGCGTGCTGGCCGACGTCGGGTTGCTGGGCATGCCGAACGCCGGCAAGTCGACGCTGATTGCGGCGATCTCGAATGCGCGGCCGAAGATCGCTGACTATCCGTTCACGACGCTGCATCCGAACTTGGGTGTGGTGCGCGCCGGGCCCGAGCGCAGTTTCGTCGTTGCCGACATCCCGGGCCTGATCGAGGGCGCGTCAGAAGGCGCCGGCCTCGGCCACCAATTCCTGCGTCACCTGCAGCGTACCCGTCTGCTGTTGCACCTGGTGGACCTCGCGCCGTTCGACGACAACGTCGATCCCGTGGCGCAGGCCAAGGCCATCGTCAAGGAACTGCGCAAGTACGACGAAGCCCTGTACGACAAGCCTCGCTGGCTGGTGCTCAACAAGCTCGACATGGTGCCGGCCGAGGAGCGCGCGGCGCGCGTCAAGGACTTCGTCAAGCGCCTGCGCTGGAAGGGGCCGGTGTTCGAGATCTCCGCGTTGGCACGCGAGGGCCTGGACCCGATGGTGCAGGCGATCTACGAGCATGTCGCGGCCCAGCGGGTGGTCGTTCCGCCAGAGGTCGATCCGCGCTTCGATGCCCAGCCGGGAGCGGCCGATGCCTGAGGTCGCGAAGAGCGCGCGCCGCATCGTCGTCAAGGTGGGATCGAGCCTGGTCACCAACGAAGGCAAGGGCATCGACGCTGAAGCGGTGGGCAACTGGTCACGCCAGTTGGCCGCACTCGCGGGGCAGGGCCGCGAGCTGGTGATGGTCTCCAGCGGCGCCATCGCCGAAGGCATGAAGCGACTGGGCTGGACCTCGCGTCCGACCGAATTGCACGAGTTGCAGGCCGCTGCGGCTGTCGGCCAGATGGGGCTGGCGCAGATGTACGAGACCCAACTGTCCCGGCACGGCATGCGCAGCGCGCAGGTGCTGCTGACGCATGCCGATCTGGCCGATCGCGAGCGCTACCTGAACGCGCGCTCGACCTTGCTGACGCTGCTGGATCTGCAGGTGATTCCCGTCATCAACGAGAACGATACCGTCGTCAATGACGAGATCAAGTTTGGCGACAACGACACGCTGGGCGCGCTGGTGGCCAA
>CAZXLI010000256.1:0-9999 GCA_964641795.1 uncultured Bordetella sp.
GCTTGGGCGTGAGCTTGATGCGGTAGCTCGGCACCAGGTCGACGAAGGGGTCGTGGGGCTTGGGCACGTGGGTGTGCACCGCGTCCATGACCTCCTGGGTCGCATGCGGGCCGGTCACGGCCAGCACGCTCGGGTGGATCTCGCGCACCAGGCTGCCCGCGTCACCGCTGGCCTGGCCCGCCTTGGCGCCCAGGCAGCCGGTCACGATGACCTTGCCGTTCTCGGCCAGCGCCTCGCCAATCGTGTCCAGGCTTTCCTTGACCGCATCGTCGATGAAGCCGCAGGTGTTGACGATCACCAGGTCGGCGCCGGCGAAGCTCTTGCTGGTCTGGTAGCCCTCGGCGCTGAGCTGCGTGAGGATCAGTTCGGAGTCGGTCAGGGCCTTCGGGCAACCAAGGGAGACGAAGCCCACCTTGGGCGGCTGGGCGGGGGAGATCGGGTCCATCGCGCGATTGTCCGCGACATCGCGCGGCCGTGGCCGGCAGCGGCCGTCATGCCCTGTCGACGCACCCGCGCGCCGGGCCACCCCGCGTTCTCGCCAATATTCTCTGAGAGAACTCTTGTAGTTTGATCGAAAGCCCTCTAGAGTCGCCGCACCCCTTTCTCCACCGCCTCACGGAGCCGAGCCGATGCCGACGAATCCCCTGCCCCTGCTGCGCCGCCGCCTGCTGGCGCTGGCCGCCCTGCTGCCGCTGTGCGCCACCGCCCAAGAGCTGGTGCTGCTGCCGGTCGGCCCTGGCTACATCACCGGCCTGTCCGACGACGGGCTCGCCGCCACCGGCCAGCTGTATGCCGACTACCAGACCTTCCGCTGGACGCTGCGCGACGGCGTGCAGCCGCTGGGCCGCGGCACCTACAGCACGCTGTCGGTGATCTCCGGCATGCCGGCCATCTCGGGCGACGGCAAGACGATCGGCTCGACCGTGCTCGACGACAGCGGCACCACCGCCACCTTCGGCCGCTGGACCGTGCAGGCCGGCTGGCAGCAGCTGGCGCCGCCGCTACCACCGGGCGGCGGCGTGATGGACCAGCAGGACAGCGGCGTGTTCGGCATGTCCCGCAATGGCCAGGTGGTCACCGGCCTGTTCTGGCGCCCGGGCCAGAGCGGCGGTTCGGCGCACGGCGCCGCGTGGACGGCCGCCACGCAGATGGTCGACATGGGCAGCGACGGCTATTCCAGCCGCGTCGACGGCGCCAGCGCCGACGGCTCGGTGCTGGCCGGCTGGGACGAGCACCCGAGCTACGGCACGCGCCGCGCCGCGGTGTGGGTCCACGGCGTCAAGACCATCCTCGACCCCTCGGACTGGCCCAGCGAAGCCGCCGCGGTGAACAGCGCCGGCACCTTGATCGTCGGCCAGTCGGCCGACCCGGCCAGCAACTACCGCGAGACCGCCACGTTGTGGGCCTGGGACGGCAGCCAGTGGCAGCGCCGCTTCCTCGGCGTGGTGCCGGGCTCGCGCACCAACAGCGTCAGCTATGCCAGCGGGCTCAGCGACGACGGACGCATCATCGTCGGCTCGGCACGCCGCAATGCCAGCAAGCCCACCAGCGTCGGCTTCGTCTGGACCGAGGCCGATGGCATGATGGACGCGATGGACTACCTCAAGGCCCGCGGCCACGACCTCAGCCGCAAGCTCGATGTCTTCAGCGTGCCGCGGGTCACGCCCGACGGCCGTTCGCTGGCGATCAACGGCACGCAGCCGCGCCCGCCCTACGCCGTGCAGTCGCTGATCGCGCGCCAGCGCCAGTGAGCCCCGCCCGGCCGTCCGCAGGGGCCCGGCCCCCGCCTGGCGGGCAGGCGCGATGCGCCAGGGGGGTCTCATGAGCTTGCCCACCGCGCCCCCCATCGCCGAACTCGCGGCCGAACTGCGCGGCCAGCTGCAGCCGCTGCTGGCGCGCCTGGCCGGCACCCCCGCGCGCGGCGTGCGGCTGACGCGCGGCATCGGGCTGGACAAGAGCCTGGCCAGCCGGCTGGTGCAGGCCTGCCGTGCCGGCAGCGATGCCGAGTTCCTGCACGCCGTGCCCTCGCCCACCGGCCTGCGCATCCTGTGCGACAAGGCCCAGGGGCAGGCGCCCGCGGCCGGCCTGAAGGCGCTGGGCCGCACCATCGACCGCTTCGAAGCGCTGCTCGACACCCTGCCCGGCGGCCGCCAGGGCCTGGACGCGCACATCGGCGCCCAGGCGCCGGTGGCTCACGAGCGGCGCGAGCAGGTCGCGCGCCAGGCCGCGTTCAAGGCCACCTCGTTCCTGTTCGGCCACTTCTGCGACACGCTGGTCAGCTCGCTGTTCGTGTCGCCCTCGGCCGATGGCCGCAGCATTGACGTGCTAGAGATCCACCGCCGCATCGGCCTGCAGCGCGTGGTGCCCGGCACGCCGCTGCCGCTGCTGAGCGTGCAGCTGCTCGGCCCCGCGGAGGGCGCGGCCACGGCGCGCATGGCCGACATCGAAGGCCGCAGCGATGCCCGCGGTGCCGCGCAGTTCGTGATCGACGGCGGCGACGGGCTGGCGCTGCAACGGGTGCACGAGGGCGCGCTGACGACCTTCGTGATCGGCGCCGACACCGCCACGCTGCCGCCGCGCCTGAGCACGGCCCTGCGCGTGTACGGCGCCGCGCCCGTCGAGCCCGGCGCGCCTTATCGCACGCTGCGCAACTACATGCTGCACACGCCGTGCCGCTGCGTGGTGCGCGAGGTGTTCGTCGCCGCCGGCCTGTGGCCCGATGCGCAGGCCGAACTCGGCCACTACCTGCCCGGCCCCAGCGGCACGCCGGCCGTGCAGATCGACCCGGCGCTACCGAGCCTGCGGCGGGTGAACCTGGTGGCGCGCATCGAGCAGCTGCCCGCGGGCGAAGCCGGCTGGGCGCTGGCCGAGGCGCCCGACCATGCCGCGCTGCTGGCCGGCGCCTTGCGGCGCGCCGGCCTGCCCACCGAGGGCTGGCGCGGCTGGCGCAGCCGCATGCCCTACCCGGTGCCGTTGGTCGAAACGCAGCTGGGCTTCCGCTTCATCGCAGCGGGCCAAGCGCCGTCGGCGCCCGGGTAAGCCCTGCCGAGCGGCGCGAACGGCGCTCCTTAGAATCTTTCCGCATTGCACAAGGAGTTCTCCGCGATGCCTTCCCCCCGCCGCAGCGCTGCCCCGGGCGGCGCTGAAGGGGCCGCCCCCAGCGGCCCGCGCGTCCTGAAGAAGTACCCCAACCGCCGCCTCTACGACACGCAGACCAGCAGCTACATCACGCTGGCCGACGTCAAGCGGATGGTGCTCGATGGCGAGACCTTCGAGGTGCGGGACGCCAAGACGGCCGAAGACCTGACCCGCAGCATCCTGTTGCAGATCATCCTCGAGGAGGAGACCGGCGGCGTGCCGATGTTCAGCACGCAGATGCTGGCCCACATCATCCGCTTCTACGGCCATGCGATGCAGGGGCTGATGGGCTCGTACCTCGAGAAGAACCTGCAGACCTTCGTCGACCTGCAGGGGCGCTTTGCCGAGCAGACCAAGGGCCTGTACGACCCGAAGAGCTTCACGCCCGAGATGTGGTCGCAGTTCCTCACCGGCCAGGCCCCGATGATGCAGGGCCTGATGGGCAACTACCTCGAACAGAGCAAGGCCCTGTTCGAGCAGATGCAGGAAAGCATGAAGGCCGGCGGCCTGTTCCCCGGCGTGCCCGGCTTTCCAGGCACGGGCGGGAAGCGCTGAAGCGCGTCAGACCGCCGCAGCACGGCGGCGCCGGCGCGCGACCATCGCCAGGCCGCCGAGCGCCACGCCCACCAGCGCGATCGAGCCGGGCTCCGGCACGTTGGCCACGTCGAGGGTCCAGGTGTAGTCCCAGTAGGCGCCCTGGCCCCAGTTGATGCCCCCCAGTTGGCCCTGGAACAGCAGGTAGGTGCCCTCTCCGATCGGTGCCGCGGCCTGCAGCGAACCGGCGATCGGGTTCGACGGGTCCATCACACGCATCTGCTCGTGCGCCACGACGTTGATCACCGGCGCGGTGTCGATGAAGGTGTCGACGTACAGCGTCTGGGCCGGGTTGCCGATCGTCTGGGTGAGGTGGGTCATCCACGAGATGCCGGTGACCTTCATGCCCTGCGGCACCACGAAGCGGAAGCTGTCGAAGTCGTACAGCAGGTTGGCAGTGCTGCCGTCGAACCATTGGTGGCCGCTGATCGTGTTGCTGCCGATGTCCAGCTGCAGGAGCTTGGTCTGGGTCCACACTTCGGCCAGGTCGCCATCCACGTTCTCCTGGTAGCTCAGCGGCACCGCCTGCGCCAGGCCGGCCGCTGCACACAGAGCCGCCGCCGCCAGCGTGCTGCGGGCCCAACGCGTCGTTGTCATGGAAGTGTTCATGTGTCGTTCTCTCGAGGGTTGTCGAAGTTGAAAGGGGGTCAGCGTCACAGCCTGGACAGCAGGAGTTGACGGATCTCGTTGTCGCCGTGCATGCCCTCGGTGCGCAGCGCGTAGGCGCAGGCCATCTCGAGCACGCCACCTTCGAAGCGCATCGCCATGTCCTGCTTGGCCTTGACGTTGCGCAGCTTCACCAGCGTGAGGCCTTCGCGCACCGCTTCCTTGCCCATGTCGTCGATGCAGATCATGCGCAGCGCCATGTTCAGGCGGTGGCAGGAGATGTTGTCGACGAAGTTCAGCGCCTCCAGGTCGTCGGCAAAGCTGTCCCAGTCGACCTCGTAGCGAATGGCCTGGCCGCAGATCTCGGCGATCTCCTGTTCGCGCTGCGGGAAGCTCTGCTCCTGCAGTTCCTTGATCTTGCGGCGTTCCAGCAGTCCCATCGGCGGCTCCTTGTGTCCTGGCGTTTGCTCGGGTGACGGCATGGTCGTCGGCCGAGGTTTCAACGCGGTATCACGGCCGTTGACGCCTAGGCTTCAATTGCTCCGGCGGCAGGCTTCCCCACAGCCGGCGTCGAGAAGCCCGGACAAGCGCTCGTCCGGGCGGCTTGACCGGGCATCGATCTGCCCCGCGTCGAGGGCTGAATTCCCCGATTTGCCGCCGCGCCGGGTTGAAACAATCCAATCCACGCCAAGGCCCTGTTTCCCCGGGCACGGCGCCAACGATTCAGGGACCTATCCATGCGACTCCATGACCTGCGCGTGAAGACCAAGCTGATGCTGGGCTTCGCCTTCCTGGCCCTCGTGGTCGTGCTCGTGTCGGCCGCCTCGCTGCGGTCGCTGGGGCGATCGAACGAACGCTTCACCCGCTACCTGACCGGCACGGCGGCCCGCGCCGACATGGCCACCGACCTGCGAGGCGCCGCCACGCGGCGGGCGATCGCGGCCCGCAACCTGGTGCTGGTGACCGACGCCCGCGATCGCGACGTCGAGAAGGCTGCGGTGGCCCAGGCGCATGAGGACGTCGGCGCCGCGCTCGCCCGGTTGAAGACCGCTGTGCAGCAGTCCGCCGGCGACGCGACCGAAAAGCAGCGTGCACTGCTGGCCGAGATCGAGCAGGTCGAGGCCAAGTACAGGCCGGTCGCGGAGGCCATCGTGGGCATGGCACTGGCTGGCAAGCGCGACGAGGCGATCGCGAAGATGAACATCGAATGCCGCCCGCTGCTGGCGGCGCTGCTGGCCGCCACCCGCGCCTACATCGAGTATGAAGGCGCCGAAGCCGCCGCCGATGCCCGGCGCGCCGAGGAAGCCTATGGCACCGATCGCGCCGTCCAGGTCGGCGTGTGCATCTTCGCGGCGCTGGCTGCCGTGGTCATGGGCTGGCTGCTGAGCAACGACGTGACGCAACCGCTCTCCCGCGCGGTGCACCTGACCGAGAAGGTGGCGGCCGGTGACCTGAGCTCGACCATCGAGGTCGACCGCCGCGACGAGACCGGCCAGCTGCTGGCCGCGCTGAAGACGATGAACGAGAACCTCGGCGCGATGGTGGCGCGCGTGCGCCTGGCCGCCGATGGCATTGCCACCGCCTCTGCGGAAATCGCCACCGGCAACCAGGACCTGAGCAACCGCACGGAACACCAGGCCAGCGCGCTGCAGGAGACGGCGACCTCGATGCACCAGATGACCGGCACCGTGCAACACAACGCCGACAACTCGCGCCAGGCCAGCCAGTTGGCGCAGGCCACTGCCGACGTCGCCGGCCGTGGCGGCGAAGTGGTGTCGCGCGTGGTCGCGACGATGGGCGCGATCAGCGACTCGAGCAAGAGGATTGCCGACATCATCGGCGTGATCGACGGCATCGCGTTCCAGACCAACATCCTGGCGTTGAACGCGGCCGTCGAAGCCGCCCGTGCCGGCGAACAGGGCCGCGGCTTCGCGGTGGTGGCCGGCGAGGTACGGGCCCTGGCCCAGCGCAGCGCACAGGCCGCCAGGGAGATCAAGAGCCTGATTGCCGACAGCGTCGAGAAGGTCGATGCCGGCAGCCAACTGGTCGGCGAGGCCGGTACGACGATGGGCGAGATCGTTGCCCAGGTGCGCCGCATGACCGACCTGATGGGCGAGATCAATGCCAGCACCGACGAACAGAGCACCGGCATCGTGCAGGTGAACCAGGCCATCGCGTCGATCGACCAGGGCACGCAGCAGAACGCCGCGCTGGTGGAGCAAAGTGCCGCGGCGGCCGAAAGCCTGAAGCAGCAGGCCGCCAGCCTGCAGAGCCTGATGGCAGCCTTCCGGACGGTCCCTCAGGTCTGACCGGCCGAGGCGCGGTGCCAGAGGTTGGGCACCCAGTCGTTCGAGTAGCCCGAGACGAAGGGCTTGCGGCTGCCGTCCTCCGCATACACCCAGCGCTGCACCGCACCGATGTTGGCGCCGTAGACGTGGATGCTGATCGAGGTGCGATCGGCGAAGGCATTGCGCACGCGGTGGATGTCGCCCAGCCGCGGGGACACCGCCTCGACATCACCCGGCCGCAGGCGCACCGCATCGCCCTGCACTTGCAGATGGCCGGTGGCATCGGGCGCATAGCGCTGGCTCAGCTCTTCACCGCGCAGCATGCCGATCAGTCCCCACACCGTGTGGTCATGGATCGGCGTGGCCTGACCCGGCCCCCAGACGAAGCTCACAACCGAGAAGCGCTGCAGTGCATC
The DNA here is from genome assembly GCA_964641795.1 of uncultured Bordetella sp. GTDB lineage: Bacteria > Pseudomonadota > Gammaproteobacteria > Burkholderiales > Burkholderiaceae_C > Pseudaquabacterium. The sequence goes on from CAZXLI010000256.1 coordinate 7,043, forward strand.
GGCATGCAGCAGGTACTGGCGGTAGTGCTGCGCATCGGGCTGGGCCAGCGCCTCGGGCAGCCAGTCGTCGCGGCTCACCAGCCGCGCCAGCGCGGGTTTCAGCGCTGCGAGCAGTGGCGCTTCGTCCTGCGGCCGGCCGAGCAGTTCGGTGGCGAACGCGACGAACTCGCGCAGCGGTTCTAGCGATGAAGACATGCCGGCAGTGTGCCGCCGCCGGTCGATGCGCTCAAGCGATGGCCTTCATCACTGTCCCGCTGCACTCGCCGAAGCCGATGCGCCGCGCGCCCGGCCGCTCGCAGACCGCGCGCAAGGTCACGGTGTCGCCATCTTCGAGGAAGGTGCGCGTCTCGCCGCTGGCCAGCGTGATCGGCTGCTTGCCGCCGCCGGTCAGCTCCAGCAGGGAACCGGCCTGGTCCGGCTGCGGACCCGACAGGGTACCGGTGCCCAGCAGATCGCCGCTTTGCAGGTTGCAGCCGTTCATCGTGTGGTGCGCCACCAGCTGCGCCAGGGTCCAGTAGGCATCGCGGAAGTTCGATCGGCTCAGGCGCTGCGGCGCCAGCCCCTGCGCTCGCATCGCGGCGGATTGCAGCCACACCTCGAGCTGGATGTCGATTGCGCCCTGCGCGCGGTTGGTCGCGCTGTCCAGGTAGGGCAAAGGCTGCGGGTCGCCAGCCGGCCGCTCGAACGGGGCGCGGAACGGCGCCAGCGCCTCCAGCGTCACGACCCAGGGCGACACGGTGCTGGCAAAGCTCTTGGAGAGGAACGGCCCGAGCGGCTGGTATTCCCAGGCCTGCACATCGCGCGCGCTCCAGTCATTGAACAGGCCCATGCCGAACACATGCGCCTCGGCCTCGGCCATGGTCACCGGCTCGCCCAGCGCATTGGCCTGCCCGACGAAGATGGCGAGTTCGAGTTCGTAGTCGAGCCGGCGCACCGGGCCGACCGTGGGCTCGTTCGCGCCGGGCGCCATGGTCTGCCCGATCGGCCGCTGGAAGGGCTGGCCGCTCGCGATGATGGACGAGGCGCGGCCGTGGTAGCCGATCGGCACCCACTTGTAGTTCGGCAGCAGCGGGTTGTCGGGCCGGAACAGCTTGCCCACCGTGGTGGCATGGTGGATGCCGGTGTAGAAGTCGGTGTAGTCGCCGATGCGGCATGGCAGCGTCATCTCGGCGTTAGCCTGCGCCACCAGGCAGGCGGCCAGCGCGGCCTGCCGCTCGTCGCCGGCACGCAGCGCCTGCGACAAGGCCGCACGCAAGGCCTGGCGCTCGGCCGGCGGTCGCGCCATCAGCGCGTTCAGGTCGCCCTCGGCCAGCGGCTGCAACATCTCCATCAGCTCGGCCGGCCAGGCCACCGCGTCGAGCGCCAGCCGCAGGTCCAGCACCTGGTCGCCGATGGCCACACCGATGCGCCAGGGCTCGCCGCTGCCGCGCACGCGGAAGCGGCCGTACGGCAGGTTCTGGATCGGGAAATCGGTGTCGGCCGTGTTGGCCGAGGCGACCCAGCTCTGCAGCGCGGGGTCGAGGGTGGCGTCGGTCTGGCTCATGGTGCGGTCAGGGAGCAAAGCGATCCTTCAGGCCGGCCCAGCAGTCGGCATAGTCGGTGTCGAGCGCGCCGCCGTTCATCGCGTAGGCGGTGGGCAGGAATCGGTAGCGGCTTTCGAACATGAAGGCCAGCGTGTTGTCCAGCTTGTGCGGCTTCAGGTCGGCGCTGCTGGCCTTCTCGAAAGCCTCCTCGTCGGGCCCGTGCGGCACCATGCAGTTGTGCAGCGAGGCGCCGCCGGGGCGGAAGCCCTGCGGCTTGGCGTCGTACTCGCCGTAGACCAGGCCCATGAACTCGCTCATCAGGTTGCGGTGGTACCAAGGCGGGCGGAAGGTGTCCTCGGCCACCATCCAGCGCGGCGGGAAGATCACGAAATCGCAGTTGGCGGTGCCGGGCGTGTCCGTCGGCGAGGTCAGCACCGTGAAGATCGACGGATCAGGATGGTCGAAGCTGATCGAGCCGATCGTCATGAAGTTCGCGGTGTCGTACTTCAACGGCGCGAGGTTGCCGTGCCAGGCGACGACGTTGAACGGCGTGTGCGGCATTGTCGAGCGCCACAGCCGGCCGCCGAACTTCTTGATGACTTCGTACGCGCCCGGCTCGTCTTCGAACGCGGCCACCGGCGCGAGGAAGTCGCGCGCATTGGCCAGGCCGTTCGAGCCGATCGGCCCCAGTTCGGGCAGGCGGAACATCGCGCCGTAGTTCTCGCAGACGTAGCCGCGCGAGGGGCCGTCGAGCAGGTCGACACGGAACGCGATGCCGCGCGGCAGCAGCGCGATCTCGCCGGGCTTGACCTCCAGCACGCCCAGCTCGGTGCGGATCGACAGCCGCCCCTGCTGCGGCACGATCAGCATCTCGCCGTCGGCATTGACCAGCGCGCGCCGCTGCATCGAGCGCTTGCACAGGTACACATGCGCGGCAATGCCGGTCTGCGCCTCGGCGTCGCCATTGGCGGCCACCGTGCGCAGGCCGTCGACGAAATCGAGCGCCTCCTCGGGCAGCGCGAACGGATGCCAGCGCAGCGGCTCCGGCGCAAGCGCGGCGCCGCTGGCGCGAGCGCCCTCCGCCCCGGTGATCCACAGCGGCTGCGCATAGGCCTCGTAGCGGCCGGCCACCACCGAGGGCTGGCGCCGGTACAGCCAGCTGCGCCGGTTCTCGGCCCGCGGTGCGGTGAACGCGGTGCCCGACACCAGTTCGGCATACAGCGCCATCGGCGCGCGCTGCGGGCTGTTGCGGCCCTGCGGCAACGCGCCGGGCAGCGCCTCGGTGGCGAACTCGTTGCCGAAACCGCTCACATAACGCATTGGAGACATGTCATCGATCATTGCTCGGTCTCTTCAATGGCCAGGCGCCATCCAGCAAACGCCGCGGAACCGGCTTTGCCGGGCCGCTGGCGTTGCCCCCTTTGAGGGGGAGGC